>DIQT01000016.1:8377-11867 GCA_002427365.1 Caryophanales bacterium UBA5455 | reverse complement strand
ATTTTACTTTGTCAATTATCAATTTAAATATTCCTTGTCCGTTTTATTGACTTAGTATCAAAGATAAAATATTCTAAATAATTTATAAGTTTTGTCGTTATCAACGAGAAAATTTCATCACAACTAGAGTGAAATCGCGCCAGCACAGCAAAACAAAAAAACGAACCACAATCGTGATTCGCTTATTTTTTTAATGGTGGGCCTTAGTGGACTCGAACCACCGACCTCACCCTTATCAGGGGTGCGCTCTAACCAACTGAGCTAAAGGCCCATTGCATAATTTACATGCTTACTTAATATATACCAAAGCTAATAATTTTGCAACAGTTAAATATTTTAATTTTGGGGTTTAATGCATTCTTTCATAAAATAGATTGATCAGATGAAATTAAGATTGAAATTTAAAAATGATTACGCAACAACAAAAAACGGATGGAAAGATCCATCCGTTATGTTGTACACTTGCGAAACGATTAACGTTTGCTGAATTGAGGTGCCCGACGAGCTTTTTTAAGACCGTATTTGTAACGTTCTTTGGCCCGCGCATCACGAGTTAACATGCCTGCTGCTTTAAGTGTGCCGCGATAATCGCCAGCTTCTAATAAAGCGCGAGCAATACCTAACCGGATTGCACCAGCTTGACCGGTGAAACCACCGCCATTGACGTTAACATTAACATCAAAGGATTCGGTTGTATTTGTTAAGGTTAAAGGTTGTTTTAAGTCCATAACTAAAGTTGCATAAGGCATATATTCGTCAACGGGACGTCCGTTAACGGTAATTTTACCTTTGCCAGGTGTTAAATATACACGGGCAACAGAACTTTTTCTCCGTCCTGTTCCGTAGTATTGTACTTTGGATTTAGCCATTACTTGTTACCTCCAATATAACGAAGTTCGAGAACTTCTGGTTGTTGTGCTTCATGTTTATGATCGCTACCAGCATAGACGAATAATTTTTTGTAAATTTTCCGGCCTAAAGCGCCTTTTGGTAACATACCCCAAACTACCCGTTCGAACATTTCTTCAGGATAGTTAGCGCGCATTTCTTTCGCGGAGCGTTTTCTTAAGCCACCACGTTGCATGGAAACGTTATAATAGAATTTTTTCTTTTCATCACCAGAAATTGCGACTTTATCAGCGTTAATAACAATTACGTAGTCACCGCAGTCGACGTGAGGTGTATAAATCGGTTTGTTCTTGCCGATTAAGACAAGGGCAATTTCACTAGCTAAACGACCGATTGGTAAATTGGTTGCATCGACAATATACCATTTCCGTTCAATTGTAGCTGGATTCGCCATCGTTGTTTGACGTTGCATAATATTCTCCTTTTAAACAGTACTCTTACCGGGACTACTATTTAGACAAATTGTGCCAAGTAGAAATATATCCTTTTTAGGTGTTTAAGTCAATAAAAATCACTTAAAAAGCAAATATTTTTCGTTCACGAAAACTATTATATCATATTGATAGCGGTAAAGCCGATTTATCGTGATTAAAAGTACACATTTTCTTAAATTGTTTTGTTATCTTTTTTGTCTAATTTGCGTTTTAAATAATAGTTATAAAGTGCCTTAACAGTGTAGAAAATTATTATGCCTAATAAGAAGCCACTGAAGTTAATAATTCCGTCTTGAATTAGCCCAGCGCGCGCTGGGATAAACGTTTGAATAAATTCCGTAAAAAACGCCATAAATACACCAAACCCGCTACCAAAAATTGCCGCAAGTTTATTTTCCGTAATATTAAAGAAATACCAGATTGCGAGCATACTAAAGATGGCGTTAATTAAATATAAACTAAAGTGACCAAACGCTTTCCGTAAAAAAGCATGCATATCGCCAACTTGTTCTTCGGAAAGAGAAGTAATTGTTACGCGGACCATTTCTTTTAATTCAGGATTAGCAACGGAGGCAACACTAACATTAACTGTTCCTACACCTACCGCTTTCATAATCGCGTAATCACCTTTATTTTCGATAATGACAACTTTCTCATTACTACTTGTAAATTTAACTTCCCGTACGGTGGGAAGTATTTCACCAAAATCAACATTTAATGTTTGGCTTTTTCCTAATGTAATAATCGTTTCATTAATTTTTATATGCAAACTTAGCGGCAAAACCTCTTTAAAAGTTATCTTAAAGTCTTTATAGATGCTTGGGTCATAGTTACTTGTTGCGCGAATTGTCGTTGTGCCCGCAAATTTCCTTCCATAAATATAAACGGATTTTCCATCGCTACGTAGCGGCGTAGCTTCTTCATCATTTGTAAAAGAAATATCACCAATATAGTTATTGGCGGTTGACCAGGTGATTGACTCATCACTAGGAATAACATCGCCAAAACTTACTTCTAATTTAACATATGAATAAATATCCCCACTAGTTGGCCCATTAATTGTTATTTCTTCGGGTTCGATAATTGGATCATCATTAGAAAGAAATTCAATTTCTAAAGTTTCAGAAAACGGAACATTGTTTTCAAGCGGGTCTTCTTCCGTATACGCGGTAACTTTAATTAGACCTGGTTCACTGGAACGAACAATTCCTTCTTTATCAATACTTGCAAACGGTTCACTAACTTCGTATTTTATTTTATTAACATCGGCAAAACGGGGCTCAATATTACTTATTGAGATTTTTGAAGTTAAGCCCGCAAGTTGGGTCGATTTTGTTACGGATAAAACAAAATTTGTGGGAGTTGGATTTTCGCGAATAATTACTTCTATTTCGGCGTAGATAGTTGGATCCGCGATTGAGGTTGCTTTTATTGTAACTGGCTTATTTAATTCACCTTCAGCGACCATAACCCCGCCAGAAGTCACCTTAATTGTGCTTTCATCAGAACTTTCCCATTTTAGCGTTTTATTTGTCGTAT
This sequence comes from Caryophanales bacterium UBA5455, assembly GCA_002427365.1. Lineage (GTDB taxonomy): Bacteria > Bacillota_I > Bacilli_A > RFN20 > CAG-826 > UBA5455. Next base: position 8,985 of record DIQT01000016.1, on the reverse strand, counting down.
CGCTTGGCTCAAAAATCGGTGTTATGCGGCGACTTTCGCCATACACTAACGGAGTGGTTTCTTCTAACGTTAAACTAACTGGTTTAATAATCTCAACTTTTTCTTTAGTGAAAAGATTACCAATTTGGACAAACAACGTTGTTATTCTTCCACTTTCCGCAGACGAAAGATTACCTGGTAAGGCGCTTTGTAAAATCGTTACAATATTAATTACTAAGGTAATTAGTAGAAATAGAATTCCTTTATATTTTCGTGGCATCACTTAACTCCTAAATGATATTATACTCAATTTACAAAATACATTGTGACAAAAGTTTTCAGTTAGTAAATTTTGCATAAAATAAAAACGGCCAGCGGCCGTTAATATTAATCTTCGTTTAATTCAACGTTATGGAAGATCGCTTGTACGTCTTCAAGATCATCAAGCTTATCGAGAAGTTCTAAGAACTTCTTTTCATCTTCGCCGCTTAGTTTAACAAGGTCTTGGGCAATCATTCGAATTTCCGCCATATCAAAATCTTTAACACCTAAATCATTCATAAGCGTGTCACGGGTTTTACCAAAGTGACTCGGGGTAACTTGGACTTGAATTTTCCCACCTTCATGTT
>DIQT01000016.1:0-8227 GCA_002427365.1 Caryophanales bacterium UBA5455 | reverse complement strand
TTGAATTTTCCCACCTTCATGTTCGATGTCTTGCACATCAATATCACTTAAGATTAACGTTTCTTCCACTTCATCGACATTATCGCCACTAAAAACAAATACACCTAGTTCTTCAAAGGCATAATTAACCGTGGTCATTTGGCCATCTTTTTTAACCGTATTCGAGCGGATTTCATTAAAAGCGCGAGTCGCGTTATCGCTTAAAGTTTGGACGACCATCATCCAGCCTCCTGGTCCCATCGCTTCATATTGTCCTTCAACGTATTGAGTATCTTCTTCCCCAATGCCGTGCGCTTTATTAATCGCCCGTTCAATAATTTCTTTAGGAACGCCTTGTCCGCGATACTTTTCCATAACAGCCCGTAAGACCATATTCATATCGGGATTAGGTTCCCCTTGTTTAGCGGCCATATATATTTCTTTTGAGGCACGCATATATAATGTTGATTTCTTTTGGGCGGTCTTCGCCATCGAAGCAGCCCGAACTTCAAAGTGTCTTCCCATCTTTTAAGCCTCCTTTATTTCTTTTCTCATTTTAATTCTTGAAACAAAATTAAACGTTAAATCGCCAATCATTTCATTCGTGATATCTAATTCTTCGACGTAATCAAGGTTACTAGGTGAATGAGCGTCAACACCAACAATTACTTTAGCGTTAGACTTACTCACGAGTTCCCAAAATTCACGAACGGGGTAGCGATACCGGTCACGTTTTTTCCCATATCCTTTACCCGTTCTTAATCCACCAAAGTTAATTTCTAGAGGAATATCGTATTTAATCGAAGCGTCAATAATAAGTAATGCTTGTTCTTTACATAACTCATCAAATTCTAAGTACGATTGCATCATTAAGTCGGGATGGGCGACAACACTAAATAGTCCAGAACCCATCGCTTCAATAAGGCGCTTGGTATAGGCTTTTAAAGTACCTTCGGGATCACGCCGGGCGTCACTACCATAAAATGTCATTCTTTTAAGGTCGCTATTATAATACGAGTGTTGACCTAACACTAAATATTCAATTTTTCCTAACTCAAAGAGTGATTCATAATACGGAACAAAATGTTCATCATATTCTGCTTCAAAAGCAGGAATAATTTTTATTTGGTCGTGATACTTTTCTTTTAAATAATTAATACTTCTAAAATATTCATCAAGTTCACTAAACGCTCCACGCATGCCTGGTTCATTAATTCCCGGTAAAATAACGTGATCACTAAAGCCAAGAATTTTAATCTTTTGTTTAATTGCTTCTAAAACATATTCTTCATCAGTTCCATAAGCATGACCACATCTAAATGTATGCGTATGGTAACAGTAATCAAATTTTTCAATCATTAATAATCTACTCCTAATAAATATAAACCTTGTGCGGGTGCTTTTTCACTAATTGTTGAACGGGGCCCCCCAGGGTCTAAATTTGTGTCGATATAGTCACTATGTAACTTACCTAGACTCACACCAATTAACGCACCCACCATTAAGCGAATTTGGGCACGCATAAAGCCTTCACCAACAAATAAAATCGTTAATAAATCGCCGTCTTTTCGTACTTCAGTATGGTATATTTCCCGAACAAAAGCAAATTCATCCTCGTCCTTCGTAGTGAAATTTTGAAAGTTATGGACCCCTTTAAATTTCGCAAGATTTTCTTTTAAAATAAGTAAATCAAGCTTTTGATGAAGAAATAATACTTGGTCACGTAAAAACGGTGTTCTTTCCTCATTAACAATTAAATATTGATAATGTTTCTTTTTCGCATCATAGCGAGCGTGAAACGCTTCATCAACAGGTCGTAAAGAAGAAATAACAATATCTTTTGGTAAGAGAGCATTTAAGCTATAGCGAAATTTTTCGATATCTAATTCATCTTCACAATCAAAGTGGGCGGTTTGGGCATAAGCGTGCACACCAGCGTCCGTTCTGCCGGATCCATGAATTTGTGTATCAACATTTAAAATCCTTGATAAAACCGCTTCAATTTCCCCTTGGATCGTTTTCTTATCAGGTTGACGTTGCCAGCCATTATAGTTTGTGCCATCATAGGCGATTGTTAATAAGTAGCGCATAATCTGTTACTTCCTATAATGGAGGGAATATTACTCGAATAGCAATAAACCCACCCAACACAAGTAAGACACAAATTAACGCAATTGTGTCCGCGCCCCGCCACTTAAGAACGCGGTATCTACTCCGAACACCTTGTGGATTATAACCACGAGCTTCCATCGCATTTGTTAAATCATCACTTCGTTGAAAGGCACTTATGAATAAGGGAACAATTAATGAAACAATGGCCCGAAGTTTTTCTTTAATCTTGCCTTTTTTATAATCAACCCCACGACTTTCTTGAGCTTTCATAATGCGGCCCGTTTCATCTAGTAACGTTGGAATAAAGCGTAAAGCTAAGGAAATTGTCATCGCAATTTCATGAACGGGGAAGCGAATGACTTTTAAAGGATGCATATACCATTCGAGGGCATATGTTAAGTCAAGTGGTCTTGTTGTTCCGGTTAACACCATTGTTAACGCGAGTAATAAGACTAACCGGAAGAAAATATAAAATGTTTGAATAATTGGTCCCCACATAAATTCATACCCAAATAAAACAAAAGCAGGCGTATCATTTGGAATGCTATATGTAAATAAGTTAATAATTAATAAAAAGAAAATCATAAACCATAATGATTTTAATTGACGGAATAAAGCGCGAATTTTAATATGCGAAACTTTTAAGAGAATAAAAATAAAGAGTCCAATTGAAGCATACATGATTAAACTTAATGCATATGTTTCAAGTGGTGTGTCCGTCGCTAACCCAGGAACCGCTCCAAAGCGAAAGAAAATTAAAACCATCACCGCGATGGTCGCAAAAAGTTTAATTCTTGCATCAATCCGGTGAACAAAGGAATTATGAGGAACGTAGCGGCCTAAAGTAATATCTTTCATTAGCGCTTCCTTCCTAAGGATATAGCTTTTGCTAAATCATTTTCATTTTGAATTTTGGTAATTTCAATATCATAACCCGCTTTAATAAGCGTTTTACTCACTTCAAATAAGACGGGTGATTCTAAACTATATTGTTCGGTATCTTCGCCAAATAAGGCAATTGGATTACTTTCTTTAACGATTTGGCCCTTATCCATCACAATAACATTACTTGCGTGGCGTAAAACAATATCCATATCGTGCGTAACTAAAATAATTGATGTGCCCGCTTCATATATTTCATTAAATAATTCCATCATCGCTTTTGCGCCAAGAGGATCAAGTCCTGCGGTGGGTTCATCTAAAATTAATAAGTCTGGTTCAATTGCTAAAATACCTGCAATCGCGACCCGGCGGCGTTCTCCACCGGAAAGTTCAAACGGTGAACGATCATAATAACTTTCATCTAAGCCAACTTTTGCTAAGGCAGCGTGGCCAAGTTTAATTGCATCTATTTTATTAACACCAAAGTTTCGTGGACCAAAGGCAACATCTTTTTCGACTGTTTCTTCAAAGAGTTGATATTCAGGAAATTGAAAAACCATCCCGACTTTTTTCCGTAATGATTTTACTGCGAATGTTTTTTTATTTTCACTAAAAGCTAGAAGTTGTTTCGCTAGGATAATATCTTCTTCACTATGTTTTTTTGGTTTATCAATCGTCTTTTTTAGTTTCTTTAAATATTTCTTATTACTAACAATTAATTCATCATCAACCGCGACGATCCCCGTTGATGGTAATAACAAAGCATTAATTAATTGAACGAGTGTTGATTTCCCTGAGCCAGTATGACCAACAATTGCGCTAAAATGATGCCCTTCCATAAGTAAATTAATATCACGGAGTGCTTCATATTCAAATGGTGAACGGGGTGAATATGTAAAATTCACATGTTTAAATGTTACTGACATAAATAACTCACCAAACTCGTTAAATCATGACAACTTTCAACGGGTAGTCCTTGTTCAAGTAATGCGGCTTTAAATTTATAAAAGAATGGTAAATCAAGGCGAATCTTTTCGAGTTCGGCGCGGTTAGCAAAAACTTCTTCCGGCGTTCCACTAAAAATAATTTTTCCTTCATTCATCACGTAAATTAAATCACTAAGGTTCGCTTCTTCAATATCATGTGTAATTGAAATAAGCGTTAACTCTGGATTAGCGTCTTTCATCTTAACAATAAGTTCACGAATTTCCCGTTTGCCGCGCGGATCAAGCATCGCTGTTGCTTCATCAAAAACAATAATTTTGGGATTCATTGCGAGGACACCCGCGATTGCGACCCGTTGTTTTTGGCCACCACTTAAGTTAACTGGTTCTTTGCTTAAGAAATCTTCCATATGAACTTTTGTAGCGACTTCTTCAATTATTGCTTGCATATCTTCGTGCGGGACTTGTCGGTTTTCTAAACCAAAAGCAATATCATCCGCGACTGTTGCCCCAACAAATTGGTTATCGGGGTTTTGAAAGACAATCCCTAAGTCCTTACGAATATCCGCAACATTATCCGCGTTTAATTCTTTACCAAAGATTTCAATTGTGCCTTCTTTGGCTTCTAATAAACCAAGAATTAATTTCGCAAGTGTGGATTTTCCTGAACCATTATGACCAATAATCGAAATATATTTACTCGCGGGTATGCTTAAAGAGATGTCGTTAATAACATCGACATTTTTTTCATAACCGAAGCTAAGATGATCAATTTTAATTGCAATATTATCCATTAATAACTACTTTCTATAGGCGATTTCTGGCAGTCTTCCATCATACACACGGTATTTAATACCCGCGAGATCAAAAAGGCGTCGAGATGCTTGGAAAGATAATTCACCATTATATTTATCTGAAGCATAAACAACTTCTTTAATTCCGGATTGAATAATTGCTTTTGCGCATTCATTACACGGAAATAATGTTGAATAAAGAGTACATCCTTTTATAGAGGCCCCGCCGCGAACATTTAACACAGCGTTAAATTCCGCATGACAAACATATAAGTATTTAGAGTCTAATCCATCACCATGACCCCAGGGAACTAAATTATCATCAATACCACTAGGCATGCCGTTATAACCTAAGCTAACGATTTTATGATCGGTATCTACAATGACACTTCCGACTTGGGTCGAAGGGTCTTTGGAACGCATACTTGATAAAAAGGCAACACCCATAAAGTATTCATCCCACGATACATAATTTGTTCTTTTTTCTTCCATCTTCCTTCACCTCATAATCGGCAATATTATACCATACGAAGCGGGCGTTTACTTAAAAAGGTGATTGGTTTTACTACCTTTTAAGGAAACTAATTAAAAAAGAGTTATAATAATTTTAATGTTGAGGTAAGGCATGGCATATACAGATGAACAAAAAGAAATTCTCGCTAAATATGAAAGTGAATTAATTAGACTTCAAAAGAAACAAAACACCTTTGGATGGCTTTCAATTGCTTCTGCGGTGACCGCTATTCTTTTTATTGTTTGGGCGGTTTTAAAATACTATATCGAACATCAACCAGTATTATGGTTATTAATTGTTTCGATTATTTGTTCTATCATCTTTTTTATTTTCTTTCTTGTTTGGGGGTTACACGCTTCCAAAAAGATGGCGAATAAAGCTGAATATGATAATGTTGTTATGAAGTTTGACTTTATAAACGAACATCCCGATATCTTTACAAACGAAACTAATAAATAAAAATTCTTTCTTCCAAGTAAAAAAGCCACCGATTAACTCAGTGGCTTTTATTTTACTTTCAACTAACTACGCAGTTTTTCTTTTTTTTAAAGTAATAGACACCCGCGTGTGTTGCAATACCTAATGAAGCAATAACAATTGTAAAGAGCGCTTCATTAGCGGTTGTGACATTTTCACCGTGTGAAATGGATCCACTAACAACACCGGCGCCGTTAATTGCTTGTAAACCAAGATATTTTTGATAAGCGTAAACTTGAACACCTGTTCCACGTCTACTATCATAGTTTTGATTTGCAAAGTCAGTAATCATATTACTCGATAGGTTTCCTTCAACGTTCCAGTTTCCGATAGATCTAGGAATAAAATTAGCGTCAATTTGTGGCTACGCCTGATATCCATTCGATACACTAGGCTTACAAGTCATATAACCTAATAATACTTTTGCAAGGAACGTAGCGTTAACTCGATCGTAATTGCACCTTTTGTGTAAACCCATTTGTTGCTATTGTAATTAACTTTCCATATTTTATTATTATCAGCAGCAGTATAAGTTTGAGCATCAACTTCAATTGCTATATAGTTACCATTACTATACACAATTGTTAATCCAACAGATTTTCCAGTAACAACAGATTCAGAAATATCAAAATACGCATAGTTATGGTGATCTGGTTAGCATCAATATAGCTGGTTGGATTATATCTCGTTGTTCCAACTTTTAATGTAAATATATCCGCTATTATCTGCCATATAATGATTGTTCCGGTTAACCCAAATTTTCACACGATCACCATAAATAAGCCCTAAAAGTTCAAATAAAACAGCTCTAATTTACACAATTTTATTTAATAATGAAATAAAAATCATTCAGCTTACCCTGAATTTGCTTATTTTTTGGGGTATTATTGGGATTTCTTACTATTTTCTTTTTATTTTTTGTGTTTAACATGGTTCGATAATGTCTTTATTCCAAATAAAAAGCCGCTTCTTGGTGGAAACGGCTTGATAACTAATTTACTTTTAAAGTTTAATAATTCTTGTTTCGTAGGGAGAAAGGATGCTTTCATCGTGCGTCTTATAATTAGATAAAAGTAATTCACCCTTCATATCGACTTTACTTTTAATCTTCTTTCCTCCCATATTCGTAACTACCAGAATCTTTTCATCTTCATAACTTCGTAGATAAGCATATACATCTTTATGTGAAGGTAATTTTGTATACGTTCCATAACGTAATGCGACATGTTTCTTGCGTAAAGCAAGTAATGCTTGATAGTATTTTAAAATGCTTGGATCGTCTTTTTGATTTTGCTTAGCGTTAATTTTATGATAGCTTTCATTAACTACTAACCATGGCGTGCCACTTGTAAAGCCAGCATTTGGTTCATTACTCCACTGCATTGGTGTTCGGGCGTGGTCGCGACTAATACTAGTTGACCATTTAAACGCAATCTTATGCGGAATATGATATTTTTCACGCATTAACTTATAAACACCTAAATGCGTAACATCTTTAATTAAATCCATTGATTTAAACGGATAATTAATCATCCCAATTTCTTCACCTTGATAAATAAAGGGCGTGCCCCGTAATGTTAATAATACATTCGCAAGCGCAGTGCCGGATTCATAATAATATTTATTTTCACTACCAAAGCGTGAAATAGAACGAGGTTGATCGTGGTTTTCAAAAAAGAGTGTGCCCCAGTTCGCATTAAAGTTAACTTGCCATTTATCTAAAATCTTAATCATGTATTTCGGTTTATATTTAATTTTCCATACGGGTAAGATAACACTATCGGCTTCCATATGTTCAAACGGAAAGACGGTTGTTAATTCATTATCGGTATATTGTTTAGCGGCTTCTAATGTAACATTCGAGGTTTCACCAACCGTAAAAGCATCATATGGGGCGAGTACTTCTTCATTAAGCCGTTTTAAGATTTCATGGGATTTAGTTTGCGAGAGATAATGTTCTTTTCCTGTTAAATAAACAATCTTCTTCCCATCATCATATGATTCTTTCCAAATTAAGTTAATAACGTCGCAGCGGAAACCCGCCGCACCTAAGTCTAACCAAAAGCGCATAATTTTAGCGACTTCTTCATAAACCGCGGGGTTCCGCCAATTAAGGTCGGCTTGTTCTTTCGCAAATAAATGAAGATACCATTCATCTAATGCTTCAATATATTCCCAGGCCGGGCCCATAAACATTGAGTCCCAGTTATTTGGGGGAAGTTTCTTCCCTTTTTTTGTAGTTTTCCCTTTTTTGAAAATATAGTAATCATGATATTTTGAATTAGGATTATTAATCGCTTCTAAAAACCATTTATGTTCTGTTGAGGTATGGTTAATGACTAAATCCATGATGATTTTAATATCACGTTTTTTGGCTTCTGCGAAAAGTTCTTTCATATCTTCAAGCGTGCCAAATTCGGGGTTAATATCGGTATAGTCACTAATATCATATCCATAGTCATAGTTCGGCGAAGGATATACCGGCGATAGCCAAAGAGCATTAATTCCTAAATCTTTTAAGTAAT
>DIQT01000003.1:42205-62618 GCA_002427365.1 Caryophanales bacterium UBA5455 | reverse complement strand
ATTTCACGATAAATACTTTGACGGGAAAAGCGTAAATGATTTGCCATCTCTTGGATGGAAGTACCCCGTATTAATCCAACTTCAATATATAACCTCTGTCGGAAGGTAAAGTGCTTACGACTGTCCTTTTTCTTTTGCATACTTTGCTCCTTTCTTTGCAAAAGAAACATCTAATTTTATTTAAAAGTATTTTGCTAAATATTGCAACTATTTATCATATAATTAAAATTGCTTGTCACTTTAAGTTTTTCTTTTATCAAATATTAATTTTAAGTTTACTTTGTAAACTTAATTATATATAATCACTATATGGATTATTCTAAATTAAGTAAAGAAGAACTTATTGCTTTATTAGAGAATAGAGATGCTGAACTTTATCAAACAAGAAAAGAAAGAGATGAAGCACTTAAAAAACTAGAAGAAGTAATTGAAAAGAAAAATGTTTCTCGCGCGAAGATGTTTGCTAGAAAAAGTGAAATAAGGAAAAACATTTTTAACGAAGCAGAAGAAACAAAAGAAAAAGAAGATAATAGTTCTAATAAAAAAGGTAGAAAAGTTGGCTCTAAAAACTTTGACTATGCTTATTTAGAATCTCACGTTGATGAAACGATATATTTAAAACCAGAACAAGTAGATGAGTCCTCTAATAAATATATTGGGGAAGATGTTTCTTATAAGATTAGTTGGATTCCAGGCAAATATAAAATTACCAAAATCATCTCTAAAAAATATGTCTCTAATGATGGGAAGATATATCAAGTAATTAAAGATGATCCATTCCCTCATTCAATATGCACTCCAAGCTTTGTTTCCCAAATCATGAAAGATAAGTTTTTATTAGGTGTTCCTTATTATAGACAAGCTGAATATTACTATAACGAAGGTATTAAATTATCGAGACAAGATTTATGTAATTATCAATTAAGAGCTACGGAAATATTAGAAAAATATTATCAAAGATTAAAATATCATCTCATCAACAATTACGCTCATGTGATATGCGCTGATGAGACAACACAAAAATTAGTTAAAGAAAAGAAAACGGGATATGTATGGGTTTATCTCACTAGTTTCTACGATAATCCAATATATGTTTATGAAGCTGCTTTAGATAGAAAAGCTACTAACGCGATCAATTTCTTAAAAGATTACAAAGGTTATTTATTAACTGACGCTTATCCAGGATACGCTAAAGTACCAGGTGTTATTAACTGCTATTGTTGGGTACACGCTAGAAGAAATTTCATGGATATTATTAAAGGATTAGATAATAAGCAAAAAGCTGTATCTAAATCGCAAAGAATGGTTGATATGATCGATGAACTTCTTCATTTAGAAAAGAAATGGAGAGACGATTTAATATCTCCAAGCGAGATTAAAAATAAGCGAAATAGTCCTGATTATTTAGACAAACTGGCTTCTATCAAGAATTATTTAGATAACATTGATGCTTCTCCTTCTTCTCCTTTAGGTAAGGCAAGAGATTATATGCTTAAAAGATGGAATGGCTTTACTAATTATTTAAAAGATGGTCATATTGAAATGACTAATAATATTTCTGAACGAGCAGTTAAGCCTTTTGTTATTGCAAGAAAGAACTTCTTATTTTCTTTTACTAAAAATGGGGCTGATAGTTCTGCGATATATTTTTCAATTCAGCAAACCGCAAGGGCAAATGGATATAATCCTGGTGAATTCACCGAGATGCTTTTAAATAAGATAAAGCCAAATTCAACAGATGAAGAAATAGATGCTTTAATGCCTTGGAATTTAGAAAAATAACTCGGACGTTCGATAGTTCGAGTTTTTAATACCTGTAAAACATTTACGGTTACATTCAATCGTTCATGATATTCATCCTCAAATTGAGAGGGTGTTTTATTGCCTAAAGTTCTGTGTGGACGATAGTGATTGTAATAATCCATATATTCATCGACATCAATCTTAAGCTGAGCAACTGTATCATAGGATTTTAGATTTATTAATTCCTTTTTGAATGTTGCAAAAAATGATTCAATTACTGCATTATCGTATGGGTTTCCTGTATTGGATACCGATTGCTTAACCCCGCAAGCCTTTAATAATTTTTTCATTTTTTGGAAGTGTAGTTTGAACCTCTATCACTATGAAACATTAATCCCTGTGGTTCTCCTCTTTCAAAATATGCTTTATTAAAAGTTCTAGTCGTTAGTGAATCGGTATTAGTGGTGGAGACCATATAGCCGACTGCTTTTCTAGAAAACAAATCCATGATTACGCAGAGATAACAATCAATATCATTAACCTTAATATATGTAACATCGCTAGCCCAAACGACATTTGGCTTGTCAGGGTTAAAGTTTTGTTTTAATTCGTTACGTATTGTATAGTCTTTATTCTTTTTGGGATAAACAAGTTTCGTTCTTATCCTATTTATTACCAATTTATTTGTTTTCATTATTGATGATATTTTCTTTTGTGAGACTCTAAAGCCTTTTTCTTCTAATTTGATCCTTATTTTTTTGAGGCCCAAATCGCCCTTTGCTCAATGTGAAAATTTCTATGATTAGGGGTGTTAATAATTCGGTTTCTTTTTCAAACCACACCTTTGTATTTTTCCTTTTTAGATATCTATAGAATTTTGATTTATCAACATGTAAAACATTACAAATTAGATAAACATTAAACTTTTCCTTATAAAGAATTTCTGCTACGTAAAGTCGACATTTCAATGGCACATCATGATTAGAAAAAAGTTTTTCATATATTGTAATGATTGTTTCCTTTTTACGAAGCTCTTCTTCATATTTGTCGATTTTAGATTTTGTATATTTATGGTTATGCATATCCACTATATCCTTGTTTTTATAAACCCAATCGGTAATGGTCGAACGTGGTAAACCATATTTTGAAACTATTTCTTTTATCAACATGCCGTTGTTATAGTCCGCTATTACTTTTTTCTTAATATGTATGTTATATTTTTGCTCATGTCATTTTCCTCTTTTTTATAAAAAATATCAAAATATGTTAAAATCCTTTAAAATATTTTTTTATTTTAAGCATTACCATTTAAAACAAGTTAAAATGCAAGACATCAATGTCCTCGAAAACAAAAAATGGTTACTACATTGTAGTAAAAGGAAATTGGTGTGGCAGCCAGTTTTTCTTCAAAAATATTAGAAGAAAACAACTAATAGCCATGATATAATTAGGACAGGATTAGTATTACTCGTTTGTCTTTTTGCATATATTTGAAGGCAATTGAATCACTAAAATTAAAAACTTTGAAAAAAACTACTAGGATAAATGTCTTATTTATAGGAGGGAACTAAATGAAACTTCAAAAATTGTTGTTTGCTTCACTTTTATTGTTTTTACCTTCCTTATCTAGTTGTGGTGGCAATTATCCTTTAACAATATCTAGGGATTTTGATGCGAATGATGTAAAGGCAATAAGCATTGATTATTATGATAATGACATTAAACCAAGTGGGAAATATTACTATTATTTTTATCAAACCGAATTCGTTCAGAAAGTCTATGATGACTTTTCAATTGAATATGTGAAAAAAGAAAATAGGGTCAATTATAAAACCGATATAAACGATTGTCTTTGGATTTATAACGTTATTTTTGAACTTAATAGTGGTGATTCTTACGAGATTAAATATTATGTCTATAGTCATGTCGATGGGACAGTTGTTTATCCAAATGGTATCGCGCATGCATTTTACGGCAATGCAAAAAACGAAGATTTAGCTAAGCGATTAGACGAATATAAACAAGAGCAAGTCAAGAATAAAGAATTCGTTATTCAATGTGTTAACACTAGAAATTCGAATGAACACAGCAATCTGTATTTTAAAGAAACAAGCGGCAATAAAATTGAGGCCCAATTATTTGACCACTGGTACATACATATCCATATTCCTGATAAAGAGTGGGTTGTTGGCGAAGACAATTTAAATCTTGTAACGCTTGAATATACAAATAAGATTGACCTTATATATTCATCTAGTAACGATTATTCCATGACCATAAGTTATGGTTTATATCCAATGGAAAAATTTGATGATGAACAACTTAAAATCACTTATCACAATAAAACATATGTTATTGACATTAGTTCTACCGATTATGATTTCTCTAATGCTGAACTACCATCGTTAAATGATTTAGAAGGGGATTATTCCCCATTTAAAGAAATGATTGATTCTATAAGATATCATGAGTTTACATCTCCGTTTCCAGGCAGAGATCCTAATGGAAGTTATGGCGGTTCATCATATTGGAATCAATATACCTATACGCATTCTTTCGATGAACAATATGATGCTAATTATGTTAATTATTTAACAGACTCGATCTATTATCCGACAGAAATGGATATGGCTTGGGGAGATATCGGCGATAGGTCGGCAAAAATGGCCTATAACGATATAAACCTCATAAAAGAAGGCACGCCAAGAACAACGATTCCAAATTTCGAAGTTGGTTATGGCGTTGTTGATCCTGATTGTACGAGACCGACAAATGCGCTTGGATTTATTTATTTTCAAGCTGTCGCTAAAGATTTGGTGACAATTTCCGAATTGACCAACAAAACAATAAATATGTGTCTACACAAACCTTATTACTTGTTGAAGGATGTTTATCCAGAACATTATTATCAATATAAAGTTAATGATTTAAATATAAGTATCATCATGACTGGTGATACACTTCAAGGATATTTTGAAGACGAAACATATGCTTATATGCTCTCTTGTGGTTTGAATAGCGATGTTGTTCATGTGGCGGTATAGCATTTATGAGAAGTAAGTTCTTAGTTTTATTTATGTTCCCTCTATTATTGGTTTCGTGTTTTGAAGGAAATAAGGGCATTTCCGAAAGATATGAAATTGTTTATTTGGACGAAGAAGTTGATAAAGAATCTTTAGACGCCTATTTTTTAAGAAACGATGAATTATATCCAAATTATCAAATTTTAAAATCCAATCAGCCCGATTTATTGAATCACGTCAAAAAAATAAAGACAAATTTTAAGACAGTAGAAGTTTTAAAATTTTCTTATTGTGACAATGGAGGATTTGATGGGATGAGCCTCTTACATTATGATAATGACTATTATCCATTGGGTGGTTCTTTTGGTGGTTATGGACTAACTGAATTCATTATAAGAAGTGGAAATTTGGGGCAATGGTTTTATTTCATTGGTTCCTCAGGAAGCGGAATTCATCGAACTTATGTTGGCGTTTTCAACATTAGCCATAAACAATATTACACAATCGATGGTTTAGAACTAGAAGCGTTTAAAGATTATACGTTTGTAATTGACGACGATAAAACCATAGATTTGTATGAAGCTGATATAAATCAAAATTATTCAGAAGACGGATTCTATACATATCAAATCAGTAAAAAAGATTTAGCCTTTGCAAACATTGATGATTTGACTAAAAGTAAAATCAATTCTTAAATTGGTACGTTGGGAATCAAATTTTGTACCAAAATCTAAAATGATAAGAAAAACGTCAAAAAGTGGGCATTTAAAGCGTCAACTTAGTCCTACGCTTAACGTGCTACTAGAATATGAACTAAATATCGAAATATTGGAAAGAAAACATGATTGAGCCACGCAAAAGGAAGAAAAATGAGTTTTAAATTACAATAAATTTGATTTGTCAAGGCATTTAAGGCGTACAAAACATAGAAAATTTGGCATTTAAGGCGTACAGTAAGGACAAACAAAATTGAATTAGCTTCCAAATCTTGGAGAAGGTATAATTAAACCACCTACCTAGAGTTGGGAGCTATTTTTTATGAAAATAACTTTGAAAGATAAGTTGAAAATGTGCAAGTTACACATTGATGAAGGAATGTCACTTTCACATATTTCCGAACTATATGGAAATTATCATGTTTTAAGAAGCAAGTGAATTTTCCTTAATCAATAAGCAAATACCTTTAAAAATATTGAATAGGCAAATATAGAATCATAGTATTTAATATGCGTAAATTATTTTTAAGTGGTAAAATAAAATTATTAAGACATGTAGTAAAAAAGGAGCGTAGCGTTATGAAAGAAAAAATCGCTGTTTTAACTGATTCTGGTTCGGATATTAAAGCTGAAGCATATGAAAACTTATTTGTTTTGCCACTCCTTATTCATATTAACGAAAAGACATATATCGATGGTGTTGATATTGATTTAGGACAAGTTTTATATTTAGTTGATGATTATAAAGTTACAACATCCTTACCAAGTCCGGAAAGTATTATTGAAACATTAAATAAAATTAAAAGTCTCGGGTATACGCATGTGATTGCGAATACAATTTCATCCGGCTTAAGTGGAACGTATAACATTCTTCGTTTACTAATCGAAGGATTTGATGAACTAAAAATTGCCTTGTTAGATACAAAAAACATTTCTAAAGGAAGTGGGTTTACAACCTTAACCGCGCTTGAATTAATTGAAGAAGGTAAATCGTTTGAAGAAATTGTTCCGTTATTAGAACAAGGACTTGAAAATAATAAAGTTTTCTTTACGTTAATGTCATTAGAACATTTACGCCGCGGCGGACGGATTGGTTTAATAACTAAAGCACTTGCTGATTTAATTAATTTAAAACCAATTATTAGTTGTAATGAAGAAGGTGTTTATTATACAGTTCGTAAAGCCCGCGGATATAAAAACGCGATTCGGCGGACACTTGAATTAGCCCAAGAATTTGTGGGTGAAAGTAAAGTGTATGATCTAACAATACTTGTAATGAAAATGGACGAAATGGTTGATGTCGTTAAACTATTTGTTAGTGAAATGTTTCCAAGCGCAAGAAGCGTTAATGTGACACTAATTAGCCCCGCGTTAGCGATTCATATTGCTCCGGAAGCATTTGGCTTAGCAATAAGGAAAATCGACTAAAGCTTGTTAAAACTAGAAGAAATTAAGGTGCTTTACGAAGCATCTTTTTTTTAAACGTTTAAAAAAAATAATTAGAAATTTGATCAGTCCCCGAGATTCATAAAAATCTTTACAATTAATAAAAACCTTAGTGTTAATCGGTCATTTTTGCTTAAAAGGAGTTAGGTAAGCCACTGGGCAAGTTAACAACATACGGAAGGATTAATTTTTGTTTACAACAAGGGTTTACTATGTTTTAATGAAATTAGCAAAGGAGAAAACTAATGCGTGAAGTATATATCTTACTTATTATTCTTGGTGTTATTTCCATTTTCGGTGGAGTTATTCTTGGATTTATTTTACGGAAAAAATATTTGGATAAACATAAAGAACGGCTTAATGAGCTAGGAAAAAATAAACTTAGTGAAATGTCGATTAATGATGGTAACGAACTTAGTCAAATTCAAGTTCAAGCAATGATACGATTTATGGCATCGATGTTTATTGGTGTAATTCTTGGTGTTATATTATTTCTAATTGGAACGATAAATCTTGCTCCGATGTAATTGTTTATTTATCATAGTTTTGTACCTTCCATTTGTAAGAAATAGTTGTCGTTTCTTACAAGACTTAAAGCCGCTGGCGGTAGCGGCTTTTTGTTTGTTTACGAGTATAAATAGAATCCAAAAGAAAATAACGATATAATAAATATGAAAAGAGGAACTTTAAGATGAAAGTTAAAACAAGAGAAACACTACTTAACTGGATATTATTATTGTTGCCGTTCATCGCCTTAGTATTAGAAGTAATGCCTAGCGGCGCGGTTTTAATTTTTCAAAGCGCTCCACCAAGTGAACCGATACGTAAAACATATTCATATTTTTCCTTTATGACATTTGGTAATGCTAATTTTGGACCGTTATTAACAGGTGTTTTAACAATTGTTTTAACGTTACTTCTTATTACATATTTAATTAGTAAACAAATTAAGGTGCTATATGTTGTAGTTATTGTTTCCTTTATTAGTGTTGTTACGTCGCTATTTCCGCTAACTTTAGGAATAAACTTTTATTCGCTCATTGGTCTATTTATTTCGCTTATACTTATCATTGAAGCCATTTTTGCATTATATCTATATCGTACGCTTGTAAAAAAACCTACACTTGGTTAAGTTGATGTTTTTCTTTATTTATCTTATTTATTATTATGAAAAGTAAAAAAGTTAAAATGAATTGAGGTGAAGAAATGAATAATCAAGCAATTAGTGAATTAAATGACATTATTAATAACGCTAAAAACATTGTCTTTTTTGGTGGAGCGGGTGTTTCAACGGAATCAGGCATCCCTGATTTTCGGAGTGCAGATGGTGTATATAGTGGTAAATATGCTTATCCCGCTGAATATATGGTTTCCCATACGTTTTACAAGCAAAACCCGCGTGAATTCTTTGAATTTTATTTTGATAAAATGGTCGCACCTAACGCTTTACCTAATCCGGCTCATAAATATTTAGCAAAGCTTGAACATCGTGGCAAATTAAGCGCAATTATTACGCAAAACATCGATGGTTTACATCAAGCCGCGGGTTCAAAACATGTATATGAACTTCATGGGTCCGTACATCGTAATTATTGTGAAGTATGTCATAAGTTCTTTGATTTAGCAGCAATGTTAAATTTAAAACCGCTCCCAAAATGCGACAAGTGTGGCGGCCCAATTAAACCAGATGTTGTTTTATATGAAGAACCATTACCAATGGACCAAGTTGAAGGAGCGATTAAAGCAATTCAAAAGGCTGATGTTTTAATTATTGGAGGAACTTCGCTAAAAGTTTATCCCGCAGCAGGGTTAATTAATTATTTTAGTGGTGATAAACTCGTTGTTATTAATATGAGTCCATCACCAGCGGATCATCTTGCTGATCTAGTAATAAACGCCCCAATTGGAGCTACTTTTGAAGCGTTAGATCATTTAAATAAATAGTAATTCATTCATAAAAGGACCTTATTTTTTGTTATATTCCTTAAATAAAGATGAACAATACGAAAACGCTTTATTAATTAGTTGCCATTTGCTAATATTAAAGTGCAAAAAGCAAATAATATTATTAAATTCATTACTGGAGGCGTTATGAAAAATTATCGTGATTACTGTGTCAAACTTTTAGAAAACCGTAGCGTTACCTTAATGGATATTGCGGATGTTTCGCGCTATCTCCAAGCCGAATACCACGAATCTTTAACTGCGGAACAATTTATTCCGGCGATTAATTCGATTTTAGCTAAACGGGAAGTTCAATTTGCGATTATGGTCGCGGTTGAAATGGATATGCAAGCGGAAGCAAGAAACCTCTTCAATAAAGAGCTAGAAGATATCTTACTTCGTGATGAGCCGTTATTTGGTGTTGATGAGGTTAATGCGTATGGCATTACAAACTTATATGGCTCAATTGCTTTAACAAACTTTGGCTATATTGATAAATTTAAATACGGTATTATTGCTGAAATTAATGAACGTGGTAAATCTGGCGTGGAATGTCATACATTTCTTGACGATGTCGTTGGGGCGATTGCGGCCGCCGCGGCGTCAAAATTTGCCCATGGTTCGCAAATAATTGATGAAGAATAGGTGAATGATATGATACTTGAATTAACAACAATTAATGAATATTTTGCCGGCTATGGCTGGGTTGATTTTGGCATTACGCTAGGAGTAACGGCGATTCTTTTATTTGCGGTGTGGTTTTTAAGTAAACGCTGGATACCAAGAATCTTATATACGATTGCGTTATTAGGCTTAATTGCGAGTAGTTTATTTGGCTTACGTGCCTTAAGTATAGTTTTACTGGTTATAAGTATTTCTGTTATTACGACCATTATTGTTACAAATGAACGGGATATTAGAAAACGATTCGCTAATACTTTAAAAGATAAGAGCCGGACATTAGGAAGAGGGAATATTCTTCCACGCAAAGAACGGATTCCAGAAATCTATGATACGGATGAGTTATATCATGAAATTTCCGTCGCTGTTGAACATTTATCAATGACAAAAACGGGAGCTTTAATTACATTTGAAGGAAAGCGTTCCTTAAATGATGCAATTAAAAATGGTGTTTTAATTAAAGCACCTGTTACAAGTGAACTACTTGAAACAATCTTTTATCCTGGCACACGGCTTCATGATGGGGCGGTTGTCATTCGTGATAATATGGTTTTAGCCGCAAGTGTTTATTATACGGCAACAACGGAACCCTTAAATGGCCGCTATGGGTCACGGCACCGGGCCGCAATTGGTATTAGTGATAATAGCGATTCAATTACCGTTGTTGTTTCCGAAGAAACGGGCCGAATTTCTATTGCGAAAAACGGCGAATTAGAGACGGTAAGTTTAGATAATTTTTCCCGCGTATTCCGTGAATATATGGAAAACAGACACTAGCCTGGCTAGTGTTTTTCTTAAATGCTTAAATTAGTGAGGATTTAATATATGAGTTTAAAATATTTTGGAACGGACGGTGTCCGCGGTTTATATGGTGAAAAGTTAACACCAAAATTAGCGTACCGGATTGGCCGGTATTTAGGGCAACCAGAAGGTGAACATCGGAAACGGATTTTATTAGGCCGTGACACAAGAGCTAGTGGCGATGTCCTTGCTTCCGCTCTTGCAACGGGAATGATGGTTTCTGGTGCGGATGTCTATGATGCCGCCGTTACCACAACACCAAGCATTTCCTATTTAGTAAAAGAAAATCTTTTTGATTATGGCGTAATGATTAGCGCTTCCCATAACCCTTATTACGATAACGGTATTAAAGTTTTTGCGGTGAGCGGTGAAAAGATTGATGCCGAATTAGAAGCAAGAATTGAAACATATATTGATGGGCCAGATGATTTACCATGTGCTAGTAATGAAGAGATGGGCCGGTTTTTCTATGCGCAATATTTAGTTGATTCATATAAGGACTTTTTATACACCAAAGGGAAAGCCCTTGGAACAAATTTACGCATTGCTGTTGATTGTGCGAATGGATCCGCTAGTTATATCGCTCCTAAACTATTTAATCAACTAGGGATTCGCACATCATTTATTCATAATGATCCAAATGGTGTCAACATTAATGAAAACTGTGGCTCAACAAATTTAGCGAGTTTAAAAGAAAAAATGCAATCAAGAAAATACGACTTAGGTATTGCCTTTGATGGTGATGCCGACCGCGTCTTACTTGTTGATCCAAATGGCAATGAAATTGATGGTGATGCGATTATTTATTTAAGTGCGATTAATATGGTAAAACGCGGCAAACTCCATAACAATAAAGTTGTGTTAACGGTTATGTCAAATTTAGGTGTTAAAAACGCCCTAAAAGAAGCGGGCATTGAAATTATTGAAACTTCCGTTGGTGATAAATATGTTCACCAAGCGATAAAAGAACATCATTTATCATTAGGCGGCGAACAAAGTGGTCACATTATTTTTAGTGATGATTTAAATACAGGTGATGGACTTTTAACCGCGCTAAAAGTATTAAAAACAATGTATTTTGAAAAAGCAACAATAAATGAACTAGTGGCAGGCTTTAAAAAACTACCACAATACTTAGTTAATTTAGATGTCAAAGATAAAAGAATTATTATGAATGATCCTGAATTTAACAAATATGTTCGTGATGTTGAAGAAAAGCTTGGTTCACGCGGGCGAATTTTAGTTCGGGCGAGTGGTACCCAAGAAATCGTTCGCGTCATGGCGGAAGCGGAAAGTGATGAACTATGTCACGCGATTGTCGATGAAGTTGTTAAATATATTGAAGAAAAATATTTATAAAATACGATAAAACATTAAGACGCTCTAATTGAGCGTTTTTTGTTTGTCAAAATAGAAAATTCGTTCAAACCGATGTTGACAGTTAGGAAATATCTTATAAAATAAATAACTGGAGGGATTTTCAATGAAAAAATCAAAAAAAGCTAAAAACACACTAGTCTTAAGTCTAATTACACTCGTTGTTGCCGTTGCGGTCTTCGTGATGATGTTCTTACCCGCAGTTGCCTATAAGGATACTGATTATACAATCGTTGGTTCAAAGATTGCCTTTGGTGGAACGATTCAAGCTGTTGGTTCACTTGCCTCAAGTTCGGTTAAATTAAACCTCTTCGCGTTACTTGCTTTCTTATTACCAGTAATCGTTGCAGTTATTGATCTTCTTGTTAAAATTTTAAAATCAAAATTAAGCAAAGTTACAACGCTCTTATTAATTGTTGCGTTCCTTGTTTCTGTTATTGGTTTATTTACGATTCTATCAATTACAAATGTATCAGTAACCGTGCTTGGTGTTGAACAAGTTGGCAAATTAGGCGAAGGTTACAAATTAGGTACTGGTGCGATTATCGGTGGCGTCCTTGCTATCGTTGGTTTATTAGTTTCTAGTACGGATTTAGTTTTACAAATTAAGAAATAAAACAATTTATTACTAATTGAAATGAAGGACATCCTAACGGGTGTTCTTTTTTTAATCCGTATTAGCCAATTAAGTATTAATGTTTTATAATATAAGGCGTATGGAACAAAAACATTTTTATGACTTTTTAATAAAAGTCCAAAGTATCGCGCGAATTGGTTTAACATTTTCCACAGATGAATACGCCATCGATAATTATGAGCAATTGCTGAAGTTATCGACTGCGTTTTTAAATGACTTCCAAAATGTTGATTTATCACCAAATGGATATTTTGTTAAAGCCATTTATCCAACCCCCAACATTAGTGTTCGGACCGTTATTTTTGATGAAGAAGGACGAGTTTTACTCGTTCAAGAAAAAAATGACCACGGTTATTCACTTCCTGGTGGTTGGTGCGACCTTGATCAAAGTGCAAGTGAAACGGCGGTTAAAGAATGTTATGAAGAAGCCGGTGCGGATGTAGAAATCGTTCGGCTTGTCGGCATTATTAATCGTTCACCCTTTAAGTCGCCAGTAAGTACACGCGAATACGCAATTGTTTTTGAAGGGCGTTTAAAAGGAAATCTAGGAACACATAGCTATGAAACAAGTGATGTTAATTTCTTTGCGCTTGATAAGTTACCACCCTTTTCCCCAAAAGTTAGTGAACACGAAAACTTGCGCATTATTTATGCGGCTAAAAATAATGAAACAATTTATGATTGAGGTGAAAAATGAAACAACCATGGTATAAATATGCAATCGGTTATGAGATATATCCCTTAGCGTTTTCCGATAGTAATGATGACGGAATCGGTGATCTCGGCGGTATTATTAATAAACTCGATTACTTAAAAGACTTAGGGGTTAATTTGCTATGGATTTGTCCGTTTTTTGATTCACCAATGGATGATAATGGGTATGATGTTTCTAATCACTTTAAAGTTAATCCAATGTATGGAACAAATGAAGACTTTAAACGATTAATCGAAGAAGTTCATAACCGTGACATGTATCTTATTGTGGATTTTGTTTTAAATCATACATCGGATGAACACCCATGGTTTTTAAAAGCCCGTGAGGATAAGTCAAGTCCAGAACACGACTATTATATTTGGCATGAAGGAAAAGTTGCTGAAGATGGAACCCTTCTTCCCCCTAACAATTGGCGGGGGTTCTTTAGTGATTCCGCGTGGGCGTATGATGAAGTTGCTAAACAATATTATATGAAAATCTTCTCGAAAAAGATGCCTGATTTAAATTGGGAAAATCCGCTGTTACGGAAAGAGATATATAAAATTGCCCGGGCGTATTTAGATATGGGCGTAGATGGGTTCCGCCTTGATGCAATTGCCCATTTAGCGCGTGATTTATCATTTGAAGATAGTAAACAAACACCGGATTGGGATGGCCTTACCCTTGATTCAAGTAAGTTTTCAAATCGTGACCGGCTCTTTGATTATTTAAGCGAATTTAAAACGGAAGTCCTTGATCTTTATCCTAACGCCTTTACTGTTGGTGAAGTTGGTGGTGGATCCTCAACCGCAACCGCGCTTAAATATAGCGGCTTTGCGGAAGGTTCGATTAACATGGTATTTAATTTTGATACATGCTGGGAAAATGGTGCTTATGGTGCGGATAATAAAAAAGATGAAGAAATTAGAACTAATGTTGTTAATTTAAAAAGAATTTTTGCAAAGTGGTATCACGATTGCCATGGCAAAACTTTAATGCCAATTTATTGGGTAAATCACGATCATCCTCGTGTTATCTCGCAATACGGTGATCCGAAAAACTATCCAAAAGAAAGCGCGAAAATGCTCGCAACACTATTACTATTTATGTATGGCACCCCGTTTTTATATCAAGGCGAAGAAATTGGAATGAGTAATGTTGATTATACGGATTTAAATGATTTTAAACGCGATGTTAGTGCTCGTAACTATATTATTGAAGCTACCAAGCGCGGCTTAACCGAAGAACAAATTTTAACCCATTTACGTCGCGCGGCTCGCGTAAACGCCCGCACCCCAATGCAGTGGAAAAATGCCCCAAACGCAGGCTTTTCTAGTCAACCAACATGGTTTAAAGTTGTTAATAATTATGAAACGATTAATGTTAAAGATGAGCTTAGTGATCCAGATTCAATTTTAAATTATTATAAACAAGCGATTAAAGTTCGCCAAACGCCACTAATTCAACAAGCCGTCCTTGAAGGACCTTTTAAATTAATTAGAGCAGAGCACCCCGATGTCTTTGCTTATGAACATTATGGTCCAACGCATTTATTCGTCATTGGCAATATGCGAAATAAAGAAGTTATTTTTAAAGACGGATATTTAACACGAAAACTTAGACAACTACTAGCAAATTATGATAACTTTAAGATAAGTGGAGATGAAATAACTTTACCGCCCTATGGCGCGGTTGTTTATGTTATTGAGGATTAGCAATGACCAAGTATTATCACTTTTGGCTTCAAAAAGCGATTGAACCAGCGGAACTCTATGAATTTTTCAAAGAAAATTTTAATCATGGTCCTTTAGCGTTACGCATGGTTTCCAAAAAGACCGGCGTTATTGAAGCAGATGCTGAACTTGCCTTTGACTTAGCAAGTATTGCCCCCATCCTAAGTAATGACCTTGGGAGTGGAATCGTTTTTGTTGTTTCGCCGATTGATAATGATATTGGTCACCGCGCTGTGCTAAAAGCAAGAAAGTTTGGCACTGGTGTTTATGATCTCACCGATGTCATCTTTTTATTAATTGTCGATGGGGACTATTCACTTATTAATGCGCTTAAAGCGCAACTTGAAGGAGTCAGCCACGATTTAATTAATACCGCGGATATGTTTGTCAAGTGCGGTTTAAATGCATCGCGGGCCGCGGATAAACTTTATATTCATCGCAACACTTTTAATTATCGTTTACAAAATTTTATTAATATTACTGACCTGGATATTCGTGATTATCCGACCGCGCAATACTATCAAATCGTGCGGTTATTACAGCTTGTTAAGTAATTTGTGCACAGTGCACTAATCGCATATAATAATTTCGTGTACAATAAATTTAGAAGATAAAAAAGGAGAACTTTCATATGGCAGAAGTTGTTTTAAAAAGCGTTGGCAAACGCTACGAAGGTAACCCCAAAAATTCAGTTACCGATTTTAACATTAATATTGCTGACAAAGAATTTATCGTCTTTGTTGGTCCTTCCGGTTGTGGTAAATCAACAACCTTACGGATGATTGCGGGTTTAGAAGACATTACGGAAGGTGAACTATTTATCGATGGTAAACTTAGTAATGACGTAACCCCAAAAGACCGTGGTATCGCAATGGTCTTCCAAAGCTATGCTTTATATCCACATATGAGTGTTTACGATAATATGGCGTTTGGCTTAAAAATTCAAAAATTACCGAAAGATGAAATTGATCGCCGCGTTACTGAAGCCGCAAGAATTCTTGAAATTACCGAATTACTTCAACGGAAACCTCGGGCCCTTTCTGGTGGCCAACGGCAACGGGTCGCTTTAGGCCGGGCGATCGTGCGTCATGCCTCAGTTGTTTTAATGGATGAACCATTAAGTAACTTAGACGCTAAATTACGTGTCCAAATGCGGTCTGAAATTATTCGCCTCCATGAACAAATGCATGCGACGACAATTTATGTTACGCATGACCAAACGGAAGCGATGACAATGGCGACAAGAATTGTTGTTATGAATGAAGGTTATATTATGCAAATTGGTTCACCAATTGAAATTTATCACCGCCCACATAACTTATTTGTAGCGTCGTTTATTGGTAGCCCCGCGATGAACTTTTTCCATGGAATCGTCCGAAAAGATAAACTTGAATTATTCGCGCAAACGAAAATTGAAGTTGATCCAAAACTCGCCGCCTACATTGAAGTTGATGGCCGTGAAATTACGAAACCGGTTGGTTATCAAGAATTTAGCTTAAGCCGGGAACAAACGGAACTGCTTGAAGCATCAAGTAGTCCTGATAATGAAATTCCTGCCGAAGTCAAAGAAAAACTTAATGTGAATGAAGAGGGTGTTTTACCTTCAGGCCATTGGCATTATTTATCAACAGGCAAGAAGACCGGCAAAGCATTTTTCGTTGAAACAGAAACATTTAGTGTCGAAAAAGCTGATGCTGAATATGTTCGCGTCTTAGATAATACGATTCTTTTACCAGGCGAAAGAAAACAAATTGATATTCCAAAAGCGTTCCAAAAAGAATTACAACCATTTGATAATAAAATGGTCATCTTTGGAATTCGTCCCGAAGACGTTCGTTACGCGGTTGGTGAAATCGTTGAAACAAATCCTTCAACCGTTAACGATTTTCACGTTGATGTCGCTGAATTACTTGGTAATGAATATATTCTCCATGGTAATTACGCGGGTCAAAAAATTGTCTCTAAAGTTCCGGTTGTTGATAACCATTCGATTAGAATTGGTGATAAAGTTTCGGTTGCCTTCGACATGATGAAATCACACTTTTTCAAAATTGATAGCAAAGAAGAACTTAAAACTTTACCCGTTAGTGAACGCGGAAGAGTTATTATTTAAGTAGCTTACTTTTTTAACTTAAATAACCCCATTAATTATTTATTAGTGGGGTTTTTTCTTGTGATTAAGCCTAAATTTTAACTTAAATCGACAAAATTTAACTTAAATAATTGTTTACACAGCAATTTTTAATAAACAACGTTAAGAAAAACGACCTTTTATCATATGTAAGCCCTCTCATTATTACTTGATAACATTAGGAAATCCGCTATAATAAAAGTGTCTTAAAACAAAATTACTGAGCAAAATTTTAAAAAGGTTCCTTTTGGGGATTTTTGCATATGTTGCTCATAATGACAGGAAAGGAGAGTAATTTATGTTTAAGAAATCAAAATTTGCTTTGATGGCTGTAGCAGCACTCTTATTGGCAGGCTGTGGCGGCGGAGGCGGACTACCTGAAAACGCAACAATTGAAGATGCCCTTACAGTTAAAGTTGCGGGTGTTGACATCAAATCAACAATCCATAAGGATTTCAAACCTGGTGCAAAACGGGAAAGTTATCGTTTAACGGTTTGGAGTGAAGTAGAAGCTCACCCATTATTTACCGAAGTCCTCACACAATTTGTTAAAGATTATGCTTATGATGAAAAAAAGAATACCCTTTACGAATTCAATATTCGGATTGGTGATGAATTTTCGGCGGCGGCGACGGCAATTCTTGCTGACGTTTCCTTAGCTCCTAACGTCTTTGGTTTCCCTGATGACCAAACTGAACAACTTGTTGCTGGTGGTGTTCTTGCTGAACTTACTGGTGATAACTTAGAATGGGCAAAAGAACAAAACGTTGATACCTCAATTGACAGTGCGACGTATGGAGGCAAAGTTTATGCTTATCCACAAACAGCCGATAATGGTTATTTCTTATATTACAACAGTGAATATTTATCACTTAAAGATGTTGAATCATTTGATAACATTTTAGCTAAATTAAAAGCTCACACAGCTGAACGGACTGACGGATTAAAATCCTCAATCGTATTCCCATTTGAAGACTCATGGTATATTCCAAGTTTCTTCTTCCACAATCACAGTGATGATGTAACTGCGGAACCAGCATTTAGCTACGATACAGCAAGCAAGACGATGAAAACAACGATTAGAGATGAAGCTGGTCAAAATTCTGCTCGCGGTATGGATAGAATTTTAAGCGAAGAAAATCAAGCTTACATTAAAGCTATTGACGTTAATGATGCGGCTGAAATGTTCTCTAATGTTGACGCTAATAGTAAACCACGTATTCCAGAAGCTCTCTTAGGTGTTACCGGAACATGGAACAGTGCTACGCTTAAAGCTGCGATGGGTGATGGCTATGCCGCAACAAAATTACCAACATTTACCCCAGTAGCCGCTGATGGCACGGAATTACCACAACAACAAATGGGTTCCTTTGCAGGTAGTAAATTAATTGGAGTTTTAAAATCTGATGATTCGATGAAATCGTTCTTCTCACATGAAATCGCTCAATTACTTACTAATAAACAAACGCAAGTTAGACGGTTCCAAACCCAAGGCTTTGGTCCAAGTAACGTTGAAGCGCAAAAAGACCCTGCCGTTGTTGCAGACGTCGCAATTGCAGCCTTAGGCTTACAAAGCCAATTCGCTGTTAGCCAATCACGCAGTATTGATGGTTCCTTCTGGGATCCAACTGCAACATTTGGTAAGAAAGTTGTTTCACAAGACTACGGTGAAGAAGGGAAAACAGTTGTTGATTTCCTTGAAGAATGGGCAAACGCCATTGCACCAGTAGTAGTTGAAGAATAGTTATTTAGCTAGTTATTTTAGAGCGAGTGAGCTTAATTTTCGCTCGCTCTACTTTATATTTATTATTTTACAAAAGGGAGTAGTAAAAGCCTATGGAACATAAAAATGTCAAACCTCAAAGTTTTTTCCCGTGGCTTGGTCAATCACTTTTAGATCTTATCGTGAAGTTTGGAAAATGGTTGCTCGATACGATCTGGATTTTTGTCAAAGCTTTTATTAATATTTTTGTTTCGGCTTATAAAATCATTCTTAAAGTTGCCCTAAAAATTTATAATTGGTTTAAAAATTGGATTACGACGTTTATCAAAGGAAATTGGAAAACACGCTTAAGCTACCTCGTAATGGGCTCTAGTCATTTATTTAATGGCCAAATTGTCAAAGGCTTGATTTTTTTAGTGTTACAAGCCGTTTTCCTTTTATTTATGTTTTTACCTAAGGGCGGCGTATATTGGTTATCCCAATTTAATATTTTTGACGTACCAGGTGGTGATGGTTTTAAATGGATTGGGGACGTTGGTCAAACAACATCTTATGTCTTAAATGATCCAGGATTTGGTAAACCGATACAAATTACTGCACTTACGGGACTAAATGCATCAAACTCGATGTTAGTTATGCTTTATGCGGTAGCAACCTTGATAATAATTGTTGGAATCTTTCTTTTATATAACGCGAATATTAAAGATGCTTATCGTACCCAAGTTTTGAAACAAGAAAATCGGCATGTTAAATCATTTAAAGAAGATGCCAAGGCGCTCTTTGATGAAAAGTTTCATATTACGATTTTATCGTTTCCAATGTTAACAATTTTAGTTTTTAATATTTTACCGTTAATCTTTATGATTTTATTAGCGTTTACGAACGCAAGTCGAGATTTCTTTCCGCCTGCTAAACGGTTCGCTTGGACCGGACTTGATACGTTTGCCCAATTATTTGGCGGATCAGCAGCGTGGTCTCACGCCCTTGGTGACATTTTAAAATGGACAATTGTTTGGGCAATTGTTGCGACATTAACAAACTATCTTGGTGGAATGATTTTAGCTTTAATTATTAATAAAAAGGGTATCCACCTTAAAAAGTTATGGCGAATATTATTTGTTATTTCAATCGCCATTCCCCAATTTATTACGCTAACGATGATGGCCCGCTTTATTGGACAAAATGGTCCAGTAATGAATGCGCTTGTCCGGCTTGGCTGGATTGATCGAGCGGTTAACTTATTTGGTAAAACCTCGAGTGCGCGTTTGACGGTTATTTTGGTTAATATGTGGGTTGGGGTACCGTATACGATGTTAATTACTTCAGGAATTTTAATGAATATTCCCGAAGAGTTATATGAATCCGCCCGAATTGATGGAGCGGGTCCGGTCCGTCAATTTGTTAGTATTACTTTACCATACATGTTATTTGTTACTGGTCCTTATTTAATTACGCAGTTTATTGGAAATATGAATAACTTTAACGTTATTTTCTTCTTAACTGGTGGTGGACCTGATCAAACGGTTGGTGGAGTGACGTATGGTAAAACGGACTTATTAATTACGTGGTTGTATGATTTAACAATTGATGGTGTCCAAAAACAATATAGTATGGGTTCCGCGATTGGGATTGTTTCCTTCGTAATTAGCGCTTTTGTCTCACTAGTCATGTACAGCCGGTCATCGGCAGAAACACAAGAGGGGGATTTTGCATAATGAGTACACAAAATACAAACGTTGCTGAACGTCCAGAAAAAATTAAAAA
>DIQT01000003.1:40940-42047 GCA_002427365.1 Caryophanales bacterium UBA5455 | reverse complement strand
ATTAAAAAACCCTTCGGATTTAAAAACATGCGGTTTCGCCGCGGGCTTGCAAACACGATTATTTATATTGTGTTAATTATTTTATCTTTTGTGTGGTTAGTGCCAATTATTTGGTTAATCTTACAATCATTTAGAGCTCCGGTCTATCGCTATTCAATTGATGGAGCGGGCAATATGACAATCGGTGCGGTTAACCTTGGGCTAACACCGATTGTTCCCGCGAATGGTGTTTGGAGTTGGTTAGGTTACTTTATTCCCCAAAAATGGAGTTTAGATAACTATTACCTCTTATTTAAAGATACAACGCAATACAATTACTTAAAGAACTTCTCCAATACATTTATCGTTGCGATCTTTACATGTATTTTCTCAACGATCATCGTTTTATTAACGGCCTATGCATTTTCCCGGATTAACTTTAAAGCCCGCAAACCGTTAATGAAATTCCTCATGATTTTAGGTATGTTCCCTGGCTTTATGGCGATGATTGCGATTTACTTTATTTTAAAAGGCATTGGGTTGTTGCCCTCGACAAGTTGCGATTTTAAACCTGTTTCCAACTATTTAATCGCTCTTATTTTAGTTAACACAAGTGGCGCAGCGATGGGATATTATGTTTCCAAAGGATTCTTTGATACAATTTCCTATTCAATTGATGAAGCCGCAATGATTGATGGAGCGAATAAAGCCCAAATCTTCTGGCATATTACGCTTCCATTAGCTAAACCAATCGTTATTTATCAAGCATTAACAGCGTTTATGGGTCCATGGGGTGATTATATTTTTTCCTCAACGATTACGCGAACAAATAAAGATGCTTGGTCAATTGCGCAAGTTCTTTATTCAATGATTGCCGGCCTTGGCGATATGGCATTGTACTTTACGCGTTATGCCGCTGGGGCGGTCTTATTAAGTATTCCAATTGTTATTCTCTTTATTTGGTTACAAAAATATTATGTAACAGGTGTTACAGGTGGAGCCGTGAAAGGTTAATGATGAAAAAACGTTTTTCTACACTTAGTTTATTAAGTCTTTTATTACTCGCTAGTTGTGGAACCACTCATAGCGAAGATACATTAATACCTAAAGATTATGAGATTAATACTT
>DIQT01000003.1:30038-40741 GCA_002427365.1 Caryophanales bacterium UBA5455 | reverse complement strand
TATTAATGATGGTGGTGTGTATTATGAAATTTTTGTTCGCGCTTTTGCGGATTCTGATTTTGATGGTATTGGTGATTTTAAAGGTGTTGAAGATAAAATTCCTTACTTACAAGATTTAGGAATTAATGGTGTTTGGTTGATGCCAATTATGGAATCAAGTTCATATCATGGTTATAACGTTAATAATTACTATGAAGTCGAACCTGATTATGGTTCGATGACGGACTTTGAAAATATGATGAGCGCATTTAATAAAGCGGGAATTGATGTCATTCTTGATTTGGTTATTAACCATACCGGTCACCAAGTCGAGTGGTTTGAAAAGTCCGCTAGTTATGTAACTGGTAATGATCTTAGTGATGACGCTAAAAAATACGCTGATTGGTATACGTGGTATCAAGGTAGACCTAATGGAGTTGCTGGCACATTTAGGCAATATAATAATACGAATTGGTATTATTTGGCAAACTTTGATGGCACAATGCCCGATTTAAATTTAGACAATGAAGAAGTTCGAGCGGAAATCTTAAAAATTGCTCAATTTTGGATTAATAAAGGCGTTCATGGTTTCCGCCTTGACGCTGTCCTTTATTTCTATGAACAACAAGAAAATAAAAACATTAATTTTCTTAGGTGGTTTACAACCGAAATTAAAAAAATGCTTCCCGATGCTTACATCGTTGGAGAAACGTGGATTTCGGATAATGCAATTACTAATTATTATAGTTCGGGGATTGATTCACAGTTTTGGTTTGGTGGCGCGCTTGTTAATGGAACATTCTATAATGCGGTCTTAGATCGTAATGGCAAGCTATTTGCCGAGAAACTTGTTAATTATGATAATGGAATTAAGGAAAAAAATCCGAACGCACTTAATTCAGCATTTCTATCAAACCATGATAATAACCGCTCCGCTGGTTATGCGGCGTGGGGAACAAGTCTAAGTAAACAAAAACTTGCGGCCTCATTATATTTATTAACCGCTGGCGTTCCCTTTATGTACTATGGGGAAGAAATTGGCTTGCGGGGCACGGGGCGCGATGAAAATAAACGTCTCCCAATGGTTTGGGAAGAAAAGCGTGGTGTGAATAAAAATTATGAACCACAACCAGTCCGTGACGCTGACTATAATATGGAAAACCAAGTAACCAAAGGGGCGTATGACTTACTCGAAGAACCGTGGAGTTTAACAAATCATTACCGAAAAGTTATTTCTTTACGTAATGAATTTCCCGGTCTGACCAAAGCAAAGATGAGCGCTGTAAATCTTGGCGCAATTCCTCTATCGGGAATTTTATTCGAAGAACCAAGTTTGCCAAATGGCGAAATACTTGTTGCTCATAACGTTGGTGATAATGCATTAAGTTTTACTCTTGATTATGCATTTAAGATTATTGGTGAAATTAACACCGAACAAGTTCGCCCAATTGTCGATGGAAACAAAATTACTCTTGAAAAGAATTCAACAATCTTAATTACGAAAGGAAACTAACAATATGCGTCAAGCAGGTTTATTACAACCGGTAGCAAGTCTACCTTCTCCGCATGGATGTGGCGATTTTGGTCCCTCCGCATATAAATTTATTAATTTAATCGCCAAAACTGGGGCAAAAATCTGGCAAATTTTGCCACTTAACCCACTTGGATATGGTAACTCACCATATCAACCATATTCTTCAAAAGCGTTTGATGAACTTTATATTTCATTAGAACTACTAAGCGATGAAGGCTTACTCCCAACAAACATTAAACCATTTAATGAAGATGCGGACCGAATTGATTATGACGCAGTACGGCAATATAAAATGCCCTACTTACTAATGGCGTACAATAAATTTTTCGCCCTTAAAAAACGCGGGTACTATACATGGCAAAAAGAAAATGCGTGGGTGTATAACTACGCTGTTTTCCGTGCGCTTAAAACAAATAACTACCAACGGCTTTGGACCGAATGGCCAAAAGAACAAAAAGAGTGGATTAAAAATCATAAGTTTGATATTAAGCCATTTGAAAAAGACATTAACTTTACAATGTGGCTTCAATATATTGCGTATCAACAATGGATGAAATTAAGAAAATACGCAAATAAAAAAGGTGTCAAAATCATGGGTGATATTCCTATTTATGTCGGAATTGATAGTGATGACGTTTGGACTAACCAAGACGCCTTTGAATTAGATAACGAAGGTAACGCCACGCTTGTTGCGGGTGTTCCGCCCGATTACTTTTCTAAAACCGGTCAACGGTGGGGAAATCCAATTTATAAATGGGACTATTTAAAGAAACATAACTATGATTTCTGGATTGATCGGCTTAGTTATAATAGCAAGCTTTATGACATAATTCGGATTGATCACTTCCGTGCATTTAATGATTATTATCAAATCCCCGCAAGTGCCCCAACCGCCGAAATTGGCGAATGGGTTGATGGTCCAGGAAGAGATTTCTTTGACACTGTTTTAAAAGCAATTCCTCATTTAGAAATTGTTGCGGAAGACTTAGGTGATTTAACGCCAGGTGTTTTAGAACTGCGTGACCATTACAATTTTAAAGGGATGAAAATTACGGAGTTTACATTTAATCCCGCTGAAAAAGAAAATTGGTCAAGGGAAGATAAGGCCAATATGATTATTTATACAGGCACACACGATAATGAAACAATGCTTGGCTGGTGGAATAATCAATCACCTGAATTTCAACAAGCTTCCGTTCGTTTCTTAATGGAACTAGGCTATCATCCGAAAAACGATATTATTGATAATTTCTTATTAGTTACGTTTGATAGTATTGCGGATATTGCAATTATTCCTACCCAAGATTTATTACGGCTTGATAACCGCGCCCGAATTAATACACCCGGCACAATTGGTTCACCAAACTGGGAATGGAAATTACGTTCATTTACTGAATTTGAAGCACGGCTGCCGTTATTAACTTTATTAATTGATCGTTCGAATAGATAAGGAGGACGAAACATGAAAAAAGGATTTAAACGTCTATTATCTTTATTTGGCCTCTGCTTCTTAGCGATTACTTCAGGGATTAGTTTGAACGCACGTGGGACAAGTGTTCAAGCCTTTGAAGAAGCACCGGAAACGCCAGTGACTTATGAAGAAAACACCTTAGTTTTACACTTGTTTAGAAATGATGGTGCTTACAATCGCGCAGTTGATATGCATATTTGGCAATTAGAACCAAAAAGTTTATCAGGGGTTAATTATAAATTTACCCACCAAGATGATTATGGTGTTTATTTGGAACTATCAACGGTTGGCACGGTCATTGAAGGCGCAACAAAAATCGGCCTAATTAACCGTAATGATGGTGAATGGAATAAAGGCCAAACCGCTGATATGCATTATTCATTAAAAGATGCTGTTTTTGATAAACATAAAGCAAAACACCTATATTTTGTTGATCTTGAATCGACAATTTATGAATCAGTCGCCGAAGCATTAAGTGATAAAGTTCTAAGTTCCGTCTTTTCAGGTGAAAAAGAAGTTTCGTTAAAAACAAACTATGATATTACGGGTGTTGTTATTAAAGAAAACGGTGTCGTGATTGAATCAACAATGGGAACACCCGTTAAAAACGAAACCGAATTTGCGTATTACACAAAAGTTACTTTATCATCCTCATTTGTTGCGGATTTTAAAAAGACGTATACCGCGGAAGTTAGTTTTAAATTAACGGGTGGTGTTGTCACAACAGGTATTTCAATTTCAGGTTTATTTGATACAACATTATTTGAAGAAGCCTTAACTTATGATGGAAACGATTTAGGTCTAACTTATAGTGCGGCCTCATCAACATTTAAAGTTTGGGCACCAACAAGTGATTCAATAAGTTTAAGAATTTATGATACCGGCACACCATTAGCGGTCGATGCAACATTAGGTAGTGATGGTTACTTTGATCATGAAATGGTCTTAGGCGAAAAAGGTGTTTGGAGTGTTAGCGTTAATGGCGACTTACACGGCAAATACTATACATATTTTGTTAAAAACTATGCTTTCCCTGATGGCGCTGA
Source organism: Caryophanales bacterium UBA5455 (assembly GCA_002427365.1). GTDB lineage: Bacteria > Bacillota_I > Bacilli_A > RFN20 > CAG-826 > UBA5455. Next base: position 36,711 of record DIQT01000003.1, on the reverse strand, counting down.
AACGGCGGACCCATATGGCCGGGCCGCAGGCGTTAATGGCGATCGGACAATGATTTTAGATTTAGCGACAACAAACCCTGAAGGGTGGGATGAAGTTGAACTAAAAGAAATTAAAAATACCGAACTCGTTGTTTATGAACTTCACGTTGCTGACTTAACAATGGATGAAAGCTGGACGGGTAGCGAGGCTAATCGCGGTAAATATCTTGGCTTAATTGAAGAAGGCACAACATATAAAGAAGGTAAAAAGAAAGTAACGACAGGCTTTGATCATATTAAAGAATTAGGCGTTAATGCTGTTCAAATTTTACCATTCTTTGATCAAGATAATGATGAAGTAAATATGTCGTTTAACTGGGGCTATAACCCGAAGAACTATAACGTCCTTGAAGGTGGATACGCTAGTGACCCTTACGATGGGGCAGTTCGGATTAATGAATTTAAACAAGTTGTCCAAGCATACGCAAAAGAAGATATCCGGATTATTATGGACGTTGTTTATAACCACGTTTCCAGCGTTACAAATAACGCCTTCCATAAATTAGTGCCGGAATACTATTTCCGTTATCAAACCGATGGTAGTTTATCTAATAACTCCGGTGTTGGTAATGATACTGCAAGTGAACGGATTATGTTTAGTCGCTTTATGGTTGACTCGACTGAATTCTTAGCGAAAGAATATAAGTTAGGTGGTTATCGCTTTGACTTAATGGGGCTTCATGATATTCCAACAATGAATGCGCTCGCGGATAATATTCATGAATTTGATGAAGATTTTGTTATCTTTGGTGAACCATGGGATATGTATAAAGCCGATGGTAAAGTTAACCCTCTAAGCGCGAGTAACGATATGGCAATGCATGCCAACCTTAATAAAATGCCAACAATCGGTGGCTTTAATGATAACTTCCGCGATGGTGTTAAAGGTAGTGTCTTTGAATCACGTGGTAAAGGCTGGCTTCAAGCATCGAATGGAAGTGCTCAAGACGCATCAAAAGTAGTTAATGGTTTATTAGGTAAATACGATAATGCGATTACGAATCCGACACAAGTTATTAACTATGTTGATTGCCATGATAACAACACAATTTTTGATAAGTTATCAATTACCGCAGCCGATCCTGATGATGGCGTTGATGAAGAACGCTTACTTCGTCAAGTAACACAATCAGCAGCGTTAACCTTAACCGCGGAAGGAACAAGCTTCCTCCATGCCGGTGCGGAAATTCTTCGCTCGAAACCATGGGATGGAAGTGGAGAAGAAGATAAAAATACCGATGGATTTGATTCAAACTCCTATAAGAGTAGTTATGCGGTTAACTCAATTAAATGGGGCAATAAGATTACATACCTTAATGAATACAATATTTATCGGACCCTCGTGCATTTAAAACTTACAAATGAATGGCTTCAATTAGATACACGGGCTGCTATCGACGAAAACGTCTCTATTAATAACGTGGGCATCGATTATATGATGCCTAACCGGGTTATTAAAGCTGTTTATGGTGAAGAAACCGATAATGAACTAGTAATTTATCATGTTGGTCCAATTAGTCGAATCAAACTTGATTTAACGGGTTATGAAGTTGTTCTTGATACAAGTGGGCAACTTAAAGCTGGTTCAAAAGGAAAAGCTGGAATTAAAGTCGCAGCCAACACCTCAATTATCGTTAAGAAAATTGGTGGTAATGGTGGACTTACAAAAGCCTTACCAAAATTAATTAAAGCTAATAACGGAAATAACGGTCTCGTTATCGGTCTATCCGTTGGAATTCCTGTTGTTATTATTGGTATTACCGTGACGATTTATTTCGGTTTAAAAAGAAAAAGTCCAGCGGCGGTTAATTAATTATTGTTAGCTTAAACGAATTTAATAAGTTTAGCGGACAAAAGCAAATTATTTAGGTTTAAAGCGCAATATTCAAGGAGTAAATATTGACGAAAGCGCTATTATAGACTAAAATTAAAGAAAGCAAAGATGAAAATTTCATTTGATAAGGAGGAAAATTAAATCAATGAAAAAGTTTACAAAAACATTGTTAACTTTAGGTTTACTTGTTGGCGGCCTCGCCGGCTGTGGCGATTCAAGCGTCCATACAGTTACCTTTTGGTTAACAGACACCGCTTTCCATTCCGAAGCCAAAGTCAAGAGTGGAGAAAAAGTTGAAGAACCAGCTGAACCAAAACGGACTGGTTATGTATTCGAATATTGGGCAGAAAAAGTTACAGAAGGCGAAGAAGTTGTTGCACAAAAATATGATTTTGCAACTAAAGTTAAAGCTGATCTTGACTTATATGCTCAATGGAAAGTCGCATTCTCTGCTGATTCCAACCGTTATACATTAATTGGTGATCTTAAGAATACTGATCACGATGAAGGAAAGTGGAATACAGAATATAAAGAATTAGAAATGCTAGAAACCAACCCAGCTGATGAAAAGAATGAATTTGCAATCACAGTTGACCTTGGTTACAATGCTGAAATTAAAGTTAAATCCTTAGTAAATAAATGGGATGATAACTTTAACTGGGGCGATGCTCCGTTTGTTATGGATGATCCCGCTAACTACGGGCCAAAGAGTGGTGACGGTAAAGGTAACTTAATTATTAAAAACGCTGGTAACTACACCATCACCTTAACGACCGTTGTTGTTAACGGCGTTACAATGGGCGATCAAAGTGTTATTCACATCGTCCGTAATGGCGATCCATTAGACCCATCTAAAGTTGCCGCTAACGTTGAACTTGGTGAGTCAGTTGTCTGGCGCTTAACTGGTGCAACAGGCATTCCTGGTTATCCAGAATGGAAAGCCGATGAAGGCGAAATCTTCAAAGGCGATGCGTCAACTCACGTTTATACCTTTGGTCCAGTTTACTTAAAAGCTGGTTCACAATTCAAATTAACCAAAGATGGTACTTGGGCTGAAGCCGCTGCTTATGGCGCATTCCCCGAAGGCTTATTTGGCGCAGAAAAAACCTATACTGCTGAAGATGAAATTCCTGAAGGATCAAAAGTTGGTGATCCTATGTTAGGTTCCAATAACGTCGTCCTCGTAGATGGATTCTATGTCTTTAGCGCTACCGCGGTTGATCCAACTGCTGAACGCGACGACCTTGAATTTGAATTTGCAGCCTCCCATGGCATTGCCCAAGTTGCTGGCGACATGAATGGTTGGGGTGACCTTGGTCATGAAGCCCTTAACCTTTTAACTCCTGCTGAAGGCGATCCAGTTGTTGTTGCGGCAGTTGCAGGTACCGAAGAAGTTCCAGGAACTCCAGAAACTCACACTTACACCCTTAAAGGTGAAGTTGTTGTTGCTAATAAAGAAAGTGGCGAACCACAAGAATGGAAAATTAGAACCTATGGTGATTGGGGGTTTGCTGAACTTGGTGCTGATGCTGAAGGTACAAACTTTAAACTTGCAGCTGGCACATATGAATTTGAAGTTGAATTAGTTATTACATATGGTGCAGAAGCGTTTGAATACGCGTTAACATTTGTTAAAACTCCAGCCTTAAAAGCCTAATACTAATAAATTCTTAAAGTTTACTCCTTAAGAAACTTAATCCACCTTGGCGACAGGGTGGATTTTCTTATGTTTTTGATAATAATTGTTATAAATATATGGTAAAATAATTATAAATTAGGAGTAAAACGCTGTGAGTAAATTAAAAAAACCATTTGGTGCTTTATATCATTTCTATACTGGTCGGTTATATGGCGGTTCAACTCCCGGCACAAGTGTTAATACAACGCAAGAAATTCGCTGGGAATCTGATAATGTTTAAGTCATCTTTGACTCACTTGGTAAAAATAATATTGGGAAAGAACTAACGGGCGGATCGGTAAAACTTGATAGCTATTATGTTTTAATTGTCCGAAGAATTAAGGAGTAGGCAGATTAATGACAAGAGAAAAAAAGAAACAACCAGTGCTTTATTCGCGCATGAGTAAACCGATTAAATCAAATATTTATGTTGAACAAGGTGGCTTTTGGCGACGACTTGGTGCTTTTTTTATTGATTTTGTTTTAGCAGGGTTAATTGCAATTTTGGCGTATTTAACACTCATACACCCAATTTGGTATAACAATCTTGGGGGATATGAAAAAAATGAAGCGCTTCACGAAGAACAGTTAAAAAGCAAACTTTATACAAAATTTGGCTTTGACATCGTGAGACTTAGCGAAATTAGTGCGCTTGGAATGGTTGTTTCGGATGAAGAACTAGCGGACCCACTGTCTTTTTATACGAGGTTAGATAACGAAGAAGGAACAATTGTGGCGAGTGATGTGTATTATGATGCCTCAATACGATATTTTTATAATAATTATTTAACTTTTAATGAATCGACTTATTATAATGCCGACACGGCCTTAACAAAAAATTATGACCGTGATATTTTGTTATTTACGGGTGAAGAAAGTGATTTTATTGTTTCTAAAACCATGCACGAAGTGGAAACTTCAACTAATGGTGAAGTCGAAGTAAATACATTTTATACATTTGAATATAAAGAAGGGGCGAGTAAAGAAGATATTAATCGTTTTTGGGAAGCCCAATATTATGTTGCGGTTAATGATAATCTTAGTAACATGCGCCCATACTTTACAATAAAGTTAGCAATTACGAATGCGATTAGAATGATGATTGCAATTAGTTATTTAATTGGGGGATTAATGTTTCATCTATTAATTCCATTATTATCAAAAGATGGCCAAAGTATTGGTAAAATAACAACAAAAATTGCGGTCGTTAATAAGGAAGGATATCGGGTAAAGCCACGGCAAATTGTTGTCCGCTTCTTAATTACCGATGTTTTCGAAGTTATTGCTTCGATGTATTTATATTTCATTCCGGTGCTTCTAACGATGGCGGTCGTTACCTTATCTAGGCAACAACGATCAATTCATGATTTCATTGCGAGCACACGAGTTATTAATTTTTCCAACTCTTATATTTTTAAAAATGAAGAAGAAGTGAAAAAATATATGTTAGCGAAGGCGACAGGTTCCTCAACGGATATTTATCCGGGTGGTGGCTTAGGAGTTAAGGAAATGAAGGAACGAATTGGTGACCCCCTGAAGTAGAAAAGGATAAGATTATGATGTTTAATTGGTCGTTTTTATGATAAAATAAATGTGAATAAACAAGGGATGATTTTGGAGGGTGTAAAATGAAAAAACGAATATTTTCTTTTCTAGCAGTTGGCCTATTCGCGATAACCTTAGTTGGGTGTGGCTCATCTGAAGATGATATTAACACTAAACAATTGTTCGAAGTAAAAGACACGGTTGGATCAATCACATATGAACAAAATGGTGAAAAAATCGATGTCTATTATGTTAATAGCGAAAATCCAAAAGAAAAATTTAATATCGCTGACGTTGCAAAAAATTTCACTGTTCGCGAAAGTCCGGGCAAGGTAACCTCCTTTAAAATATTTGAAGACTTACTTTGTTATCCTAATAAAGAAACTTCACTAGGCAAATATTATTGGCGGGCCGTTAAATTAGATGATTGCAATGGTGGTGAAATTGTTGCAGTTAATAAAGACTTAATCGAAGCAAACGAAACATTAATCAATAAATTTGGAATAGCGGATATTACTAAACTTGTTGTTGGTGGCTATTATGATTTTTCTTTAAAGTTCGATATGAACGCAAATGGCGGGAAAAACTTTGGTGAAGTTCCATCCGAATTTGAACCAAGTTAATCAAAGCCGAAGTTGAAGAAGGTAATAAAACGACAATTAACGCTCCAGCGGAGCGTTTTTTCTTTAAATTGTATTGTTAGTTAATTAATTTAACGCTAATTATGGTATTATTTTTATATCTATAGTATAGGGACAGGACACATTATGGAATTATATGAATGGTTAATTATTGTCTTTAGTGTAAGTGCGGCTATCGTCCTTGCGATATTTCTTTATCATCCGCTTCGCCGGTTAATTACCAAGAAGCATACGGTTCGCGTTTATTATAAGACTGTTTATAAAGTTGCGAAGTATGGCGATTATTATTTAATTAATAATCTTATTTTAGAACTTGATGCGACCTCGCAAGCGCATGTTGACCATATTTTATTTGCGGATAAATATATTTATGTTATTAGTGATGTTTATTTACAAGGTGAAATTAGTGGCTTAGCCCAAGATGAAAAATGGCTTTATTTAAAAGGAAAAAAGAGAAAACAAAAAAAGTATGTTATTGATAACTTATTAATTGAAAATCGGCAACGATTAGAAAAGGTTGCCTTAGTAACAAATTTAGATCCAGATTTATTTATTTCGATTTTATTAGTTAATGATGAAGTTAACCCTTTTAAGATCGAAAACACCTCGAAAATGGATTACATTGTTCGGCGAAAGGACTTATATCAATTAATTTTATCAATTGAAAAGCGACTTGTTTCTCCGTTAGCAGAAAAAGAACTGAGCCAAGCGGTATTAGATATCGATGCGCTAAACTTACGAAAGAAAAGTAAGAAAGGTAAAAAGAAATAAATGAAAGACTTTATTAATTATTATAAAAAACTCCCGCGGTTAAATTTACAAAGTTTTGCCGTAACTTTTCCACTTATTATTGTCGTTTTACTAACTTTGTTAGTTGAATACGCGTTATCGTTTATGGCAATTATTATTGTTCCGTTTATTGTTGTTCCATTTTAT
>DIQT01000003.1:29478-29931 GCA_002427365.1 Caryophanales bacterium UBA5455 | reverse complement strand
GGCAATTATTATTGTTCCATTTATTATTGTTCCATTTTATTTTATGACAAAGCGGCTTTTTGAATCATACACATTACGAAATACTGAACCAGGTCGGAAGCGCATAATTTTCCAAATGGGGTTAAATCGCCGGGTCCGCGATGCATTTGCACCATTTTTAACGATGATTATCGGTTTCGTAATTATGAGCGTTTTAGCGGCGATTGTCGGTGGCGCTACGTTATCCGTCCTTAGTGCGCATAATCCAACGATTACGCAACACTTTGAAGAAATCTTTCAACTCCTAACAAATCTTGAAGATGTCACCCCCTTCTATGAATATTTAGCGGCCCACTTTGAAGTATTATGGCCAATTATTGTTATTCCAAGTGCGATTATGTATTTTGGTCCAATTTTATATATTGCAATCACATTTATTTATCGGACCTTTATTTTAAATTATACGCTTCATCC
>DIQT01000003.1:6568-29241 GCA_002427365.1 Caryophanales bacterium UBA5455 | reverse complement strand
GGCTATTTAACGCTTGTAATCTTAGTCCCAACATTATTATCACTTGCGGGCTTTAGTGGCACAGTCGCCTTGTTATTAGTTAAAAACCCAGCTTTACGGGGTGATATATCAACTGTCTACTTAATCGGTGGATTAGTCGGTGTGACAATCTTTTGTTTGTTCTTACCGCTATTTTATAAGTTCAATTACGCAATTTATGAATACTTCCTTGATTTAAACGCAATCCCCGTCGCAAATCAACTTTCATTAACCCTCGAATTTAATCGGACACTAGGTATTTTACATCCCGCTCAAATTAAAATCGCGGAAATCGCTATCGAATCATTAAAGAAACGCGGGCAAGTTGTTAACGAAGACGGAAAAGTCGTTAATGATTATCATGATGTAACCGATGTTATTATTAGTGGTGTGATGACAAAAGTTGATGAAGATGATGATAACGACGACGAAGAATAAGAAGTAAATAAAAAACCTGATACACGCGTATCAGGTTGTTTTTTTTCTGGAGCAGGTGACGGGGATCGAACCCGCGTATCTACCTTGGCAAGGTAGTGTTCTACCATTGAACTACACCTGCATTGTTTAATGCGTTATTAATTATAAGAAAAGACGCCACGCATTGCAAGTATAAACTAACAAATTTTCATTAATTTTTGAGTGAGGGATAAATGAGGCTAGTTTGATAGAAGAATAATATTAGATAGATTAATGTTTAACCAGGCAATTATCAATAATAAGCAAAAAGCATTCGTTATTGGTCAAAAAAGTAATATTGTAATAAAGAGCCAATTTATGTGGGCGTCTTTTCGAATTTTGTTGCCGACAAATAAAATGTGACTGACAAATACGGCCTTTTTTTGTAGTGCGTTTGTTAAATCATCACCTACTTTTTCATAAAAATAGTCATAATGTAAAAAACATGGGCAAAAAACGCTTAATTTAGCAAAAAATTAATGCATATTTATTTAAATTCATTATAATATAGGTATTAAGAAAGAAAGGATTATTAAAATATGAAAAAAGCACAAAAAGTATTCATTGTCGGAGCATTAATTATGTTTGCCGCATTCCTCAGCTACTTTTTACTTTTAATCGTTGGATTAAGAGCAGCGGGTCCTTTTAGTTTCCAATTACGTGGTGACTTAAAAGCTGCCCTTCTTATAAAGAAAAGTGGAATTACTGGTGAACAAATCATTTTGTACGCTATTTTGTTAGCATCATTAGTTTATCTAATTGTTTGGCTCACTTTAGCAATCAAAAGAAAACGGGGTTTCTTAAGTTACCTCGCCATGGCAATTTTTGCCGCAGTCGTCTTATCCGCGTTAGTTATCTGGGTTGAAGTTCGGATGTTTGCTAATGCATTTAGAGGAAACGGTCCCGTCTTCGTTTCCGTTTGGTTTACGATTACATCCTATATCTTCTTTGCCTTCTTTGGTTTACTAGCAGCGTTTAACGGTATTGCCTTAGATGCAAAACGGTTAAAAACCGCTGAAGAAATTGCCGAAGAAGAAAGATTAGCTGGTGTTGACTTAGATCAACTTAGAGGCGCAACATTAGAAGATATTAATAAAGCCGTCCACGAAGCAGTTCGTCTTGAATTAGGCGATTACGCTGTCTTTAAGAAAGATGGAAACGTTGCAATCACATTCAACATGCTTGATTCTTATGTAACCGAAGAAGTTGTTAAAGAAGAACCTGTTAAAGAAGAACCTGTTGAAGAAGAACCTGTTGAAGAAGCACCAGTTGAAGAAGCACCAGTTGAAGAAGCACCAGTTGAAGAATCACCAGTTGAAGAAGCACCAGTTGTTGTAAAACCTGTGGAAGTAGCTCCAAAAGCGAAAAAGGAACCAAAACCGAAAGAACCTGTCGAAAAAGAAGTAATTCGGCGGATTCCTTTCCAAGAACGTTTCTCAACACTTGAACCAGAAATGGTTGATAAGTTTAATGAAATTAAATCTTATGCCTTATCATATGGTTTAAAATCACGCGTTTCTAATTCAGGCGATACATTCCGCTTAAAAAGAAAAACGTATTTAAAAATCATGATTGCGGGTAAAGGCTTAAAGATTCATTACGCTCTTGATCCAGCTGATTACGCTGATACAACAATTCCTGCGAAAGATTATTCTGAAGTTAAATTGTATGAAGAGATTCCATTACAATTACAAGTAAAATCTAATCTCTCCGTTAAACGGGCGAAAAAATTAATTGATGACATTTGCTTAGCGGAAGGTCTTGTCCAACAAGAAGTTGTTGAAAAAGAACACCACAAAGAATTTGTCCGCCCACTTCAAGAATAACCACACTTAACAGTTAAATTGTTTACTTAAGCCACTACTTAGTTAGTGGCTTTTTTCTTGTTTTAAAGCATAAATTAGCGTTCTTTTGTTACTTAAAAAAGGTAAAAATCAAGGTAAAAAATACACGAAAATTATGAAAATATTAAAAACCTAAAATTGTGCAATTTGCACAAAGAAAAAAATGAAAATTGTTACATTTTTACAACTACTAATTAACTACTAACGCAAATTTGTTCGATGAATACTACATTATTTTTTTAGTGATCCTCCTTGTAAAAAATAGTTTTCGAAAAAACAAAAATGGTACTTGCGGACTTTTTAAAAGGAATTATAATATGGTTACAAGCTAAAGAAGATAGTAATTTATCGTTAGAACAATTGATAAATGTCTATTTTTTCTATTGCCAAAATTACGAGGAGAAAAAAATGAGAAAACTAGTGAAAAGGGATGGCCGCAAAGTCCCATTCGATGAACGAAAAATTTATGTCGCAATCGATAAAGCATTTAATGCCTGTGGTTTAGAAAACGATGAATTAATTGAAACGGTTTTTGATTCAGTGCTAGCAAAGATTGATGCAACATACAAAAGCAAAAAATTACCAAGTGTTGAAGAAGTTCAAGATCTAATTGAAAAATCTTTAATTGAAAATAATGCCGCGGAAGTCGCAAAAGCATTTATTTTGTATCGGGCGGAACGGACGAGAATTCGCGATGCGAATACAAGTTTAATGCGGACCCTCCATGACTTAACATTTACCGAAGCAGCAGAATCTGATACGAAACGCGAAAACGCTAATATCGATGGCGATACCGCGATGGGCACAATGCTTAAATATGGTAGTGAGTCGGCAAAAGAATTTTATGTCAATCAAGTTATTGGTAAGAAGTTTGCTACCGCGCATAAAAATGGCGACATTCATATTCATGATATGGATTTCTATACGTTAACGATGACCTGCTGCCAAATTGATTTATTAAAATTATTTGAAGGTGGCTTTTCAACCGGTCATGGTTTCTTACGTGAACCTAATTCCATTCGGGCGTATGGCTCCTTAGCGGCGATTGCCATCCAAGCTAACCAAAACGACCAACATGGTGGCCAATCAATTCCAAACTTTGATTACGCAATGGCGCCGGGTGTTAAAAAAAGTTACCGGAAAGCAATCGTTAGTAATTTAGTTAAGTTATATTTATTTGAAGATATAGAAGTTTCCAAAGCGGATATTAAATACCTTGTGAGCCAAGCCGAAGTTAAAGCCGGTGAATTTGGCCTAGAAGCACCGAAATTTGATGCGGCATTATTAGTTGAACTAAATGACCGTTTCCCATCTTTACCAAATGAAAAGGTGCTTAAAACAGCTCTAAAGTATGCCTATAGTGAAGTTGATGATGAAACACTTCAATCAATGGAAGCGTTTATTCATAATCTTAATACAATGCACTCACGCGCTGGTGCGCAAGTTCCGTTTTCTTCCCTTAACTATGGAACGGATACATCACCGGAAGGAAGAATGGTCATGCGCCGCCTCCTTGATGCGACGGAACGAGGCCTAGGTAATGGGGAAACACCAATCTTCCCAATTCAAATTTTTAAAGTAAAAGAAGGTATCAACTATAACCCAGGTGATCCAAACTATGATTTATTCCAACAATCCATTCGGGTAAGTGGCAAACGGTTATTCCCTAACTTTAGTTTTATTGATGCACCATTTAATAAACAATACTATAAACCAGGTGATTGGCGGAGTGAAGCAACATATATGGGCTGTCGGACAAGAGTTATTGGTAACGTTGATAAAGAACAAGAAATTGTTAATGGTCGCGGCAACTTATCGTTTACCTCAATTAACTTACCACGCATCGCAATTGAACATCATGATAGTATAAGTTCCTTCTATAAACGGCTTGATGAATTACTCGAATTAGTGAAAGATCAACTTTTAGAACGTTTGGAAATTCAAGCGCGGAAACGCGTCTATAACTTCCCCTTCTTAATGGGGCAAGGAATTTGGCTTGATAGTGATAAACTTGGGCCTGAAGATGAAGTTCGTCCAGTTTTAGCGCATGGAACATTAACAATTGGCTTTATCGGTTTAGCGGAAGCCCTCGTTGCTTTAACGGGTAAACATCATGGCGAAAGTGCAGAATCACAAAAACTCGGCTTAGAAATTATTGGCCATATGCGCGCAAAATGTGATGAATATATGGAAAAATATCATCTTAACTTCTCCTTAATTGGCACACCCGCGGAAGGGCTAAGTGGCCGCTTCGTCCGCTTAGATAAAAAGAAATATGGAATTATTGCGGGGGTTACTGATCAAGACTTCTATACGAACTCTTTCCATGTTCCCGTTTATTATCCAATTTCAATGTACGATAAGATAAATATTGAAGCCCCTTACCATGCGTTTACGAATGGGGGACATATTACATATGTTGAAGTTGATGGTGACGTTAGTAAAAACCCGGAAGCCTTTGAAACGATTATTCGGACGATGCATGACGCCGGCATTGGCTATGGCGCGGTTAACCACCCTGTCGATCGTGACCCTATTTGTGGATTTAACGGAATTATTGATAACGTTTGTCCATGTTGCGGCCGCACCGAAGGTCAAATTCGCTTTGAAAGAATTCGGCGCATTACTGGTTACTTAGTTGGGACAACCGATCGGTTTAATAATGCGAAGAGAGCAGAACTAGATCACCGAGTTAAACATCTTACCGGAGCTAGTTTACATACAAATTAAGATGGCAAAAACAATTCGCTTAGCCGGCGTTTACCCGGAATCAATCGTTGATGGGCCAGGTATTCGTTACGCTATTTTTACGCAAGGATGTTCACATCACTGTCCGGGTTGTCATAACGAATCAACATGGGCGTTTGATGGGGGCTATGAAAAAGATATCGATGAGCTTGTTAAAGATATCAAAGCAAACCCAATGGTTAAAGCTATTACCTTTAGTGGCGGCGATCCTCTATTTCAAATTAAGGAAGTCTTAACAATTGTTCAAAAGCTTCCTAGTGATTATCATATTTTAATTTATACCGGCTTTACATATGAAGAAATTCTAGAAATGGCGGTAGATAACGAAGCTTTAAATGAACTTCTAGTGCGCACAAACATTTTAATCGATGGCTTATTCAAACTTGCCGAACGCGATTTGTCGTTACGGTTTCGCGGTTCGCCGAATCAAAGAATTATTGATGTCAAGCGGTCATTAAAGGAAAACAAAGTCATCATCATTAATTATTAAGATAAGAAAACTTCTAAGCAAACGGCTTAGAAGTTTTTTTCTTTATTAAAGATGGTTAACGGTGGCAAAAAGTAATGAAATTCGCTATAATAACACGTGGGTTTTCACCCTTAGAAGTGGTAGGACACGACGATTAAAAAATTTTTCAAACGATATTTTGGAAACAAAGCGTTTTATAAAGAACTGCTCATTGTTTCAATTCCAATTGCTATTCATCAATTATTAAGTGCCTTTGTTAATCTTCTTGATAGCGCGATGATTGGGCGCTGGGCACAAAGTAATTTATCATCAACCGAAATCGGCACTGGTTCAATTATGCTAGCGAACCGGTATTTTATTTCAACAAACAATATTACAATTATGGTCGCGGTGGCGATGAGTGTGTTTATCGCACAATTTTTAGGCGCAAAGAAGAATGAAAAAATACGTAAAACTTTTGGCATTGGGATTATGCTTGTTAGTATTTTATATTTTATTTTTGCGGTCATCGGCCTAATTTTCGCACCAAAAATTATTGAGTTCTTTGCAACAACAAGGCAAGATGGCGCCCTAATGATTGAACACGGGACAACGTATTTACGAATTATTTTACTAAGCTTTATTCCACTCAGTTTATCAACCCCAATTGCGTTTGCGTTACGCGGAACCAAACATACGTTAGTGCCAATGCTTGCGACCTTAGGAACCGCTTTAAGTAATATCATTTTCAACATATTATTTATTTATGTTTTTGATTTTGGGATTGCCGGCGCAGCGATTGCGACATTAATCTCGCGCTTTATTGAATTAACAATTTTATTAATTTACTTCTTTAAGAAAAAGCCTGAGTTTTATGGAAAAGTCAAAGAACTATTTTCGTTTAATAAGCTTCAAGTTAAACAACTTCTCCATTATTCAATTCCGACAAGTTTTGCCCAAGTTATCACGGAAGCAATTGTCATCTTTATGTTATTTTCCTACGCGCGAATTGATGCGGGTAATTCCAATTATATTTCCGCGATTACGCTTACCCAAAGTGTTGTAGATCTTGTTGTTGCCTTTGTTGGTGGAATGGGAACAGCGGCCTCAATTTTAGTTGGGACAAGGCTTGGCGCGGGAAAAGTTGAAGAAGCAAAAGAAAACGCCAGATGGCAATTAACATATGTCGCCGTTGTGGGGATTATATCGGTTATTGTGATGATTTTATTAATTCCGATTATTAACTATATTTATGGATTTAACGCGGAAACGCAACGGATTTTAAAAGTAATTATGGTAATTCATGCATTTAGTTTACCGTTTTCCTTTTTCTCGACGAACGTTGTATTTATTACGCGTTCGGGGGGTTTTTCTAAATCCGCGATTATAATTAATAACTTGACGGACTTATTAATAAAAATTCCGCTTGTGATTATTTTTGTTTTTATTACACCAGAAGCGTTTGTAAACTCCAATTTCTTTGCGTTTATTTTCCCGAATTTATCGGGACCAGATGGACTTATTATTTTTGTTTTCTTACTTGATCGGCTCATTGAAGTAATTCGCTTTGTTGTCGCAAGTATTGTTTATCATAAAGTTCCATGGGCTAAATCGCTTAACGATGAAATTTCTACGGAAGATAACGACCAATTAGTATATAATGTTTAAGTATGAAAATTGAAACGTACTTAAAACGTCATAGACGTGATTTATCTTCGCAAGTAATTGTCATTACAGGCGCGAATAGCGGAATTGGTTTTGAAGCCGCTAAGATTTTTGCAAGCTGGGGTGCAACCGTTGTTTTTGCGTGCCGCAATGAAGCAAAAGCGCAGGAAGCGATGAAAGAAATAACAAATGAATTTATGGCGGCAAAACTTGTCTACCTTCCTTATGATCAAGCGAGTTTTGTAAGCATTAAAAACTTCGTTAGTGCTTTAAAGGCATCGTTTCCCAAAATTGATGCGATTGTTTTTAATGCGGGTATTTATCATCCCAAAAAGAACCTTTTAACGACGGATGGGTTACCTTTAACCGTTGGCACGAATTATGTTGGCTTAGTTTATTTATTTAATGAATTACTATCGCAAAAAGCACTTGATTATAATTATGAAACACGGCTTATTTTTGTTGGCTCACTTGTATGGGGTGGGAGGCAACGGTGGTTTAACTTTGAAGAAATGTGTAGCCCCAAACTTGGTGTACACCGCCAATATGCCTATTCCAAAACGTTAATTGGTAAGTTTGTGGTGGAACTACAAAAAACGCGCGTTTGGAATGGAAAAACGTTATCACCAGCTTGGCAAATTTTATTAACTCATCCCGGCGTTAGTGGCACAAACATCGTTAACACGAATGCGACCGGCTTTTCAAAGTCATTTAAACGTTTAGCGGACTTTGTTTTATATTTATTTGTTCATCATCCGCAAAAAGCTTCCTTAGGCATTGTTACATGGTTAAGTTTAGAAGAAATTAATGAACCAAATCTTATTTATGCGCCGCGAGGAATTAAACAAATTTCTGGTTTCCCAACCTTAAAAAAAGTCCCGAAAGCTTTAGGACGTGATGGAGCAAAGTTACATCAGATTACATTAGAAATATTAGAAAAAGCCGCTTGTTAGCGGCTTATTTTTTTTCAAAATGGCTAAAGTATAACGTATAAACTTGCTTAGCAATTTGATCAAGATTTTGTGTTTCACTATCGATAATATAATTTATATTTGTTAGTTTATCGGAAGCAAAACTAATTGCGTCATTAGCAATGCGCTTTTTCGCCTCACTTATGGAATCGCCGCGGCTTAGCATCCGTTCATAACGCGTTTCGTTTGTTGAATCTAAGAAGAACGCAATAATGTTTGGATCATGAAGTTCTTGAAACGCACTTAATCCATTAGGATCAACGATTAAGACTTTATCAATTGCTAAGTCTTTTTTGGCAGTGCCATAATAATTGTGATTGTAAAATGTTGTTTCCACAAACGCATTTTCTTTTTTTAAAAGTAAAAACCGTTCCACGCTCACAAAATGGTAATCAACCCCATTAACTTCGCCGGGCCGCATCGGCCGCGTTGTATGGGTAATGACTTTCTTAATTTGATATTTACTACCTAATATTTTTGCAACTTCCGTTTTTCCCGAAGCGCTTGGTCCAACAAGAATAATCATAACTTTCTCCCTTGTCTTAATTATAAAGATAAATTATTAATTTTCCATCATAGACCGCTTAATTTGTTAAAGAGTTTAGACAACTTCACGCTATTTAGTGTATTTAATAGTAAAAGCTTATGAAGGAGAAGAACAATGTCCTTAAATCGCCAAACTTTTTACGCCCTTGATCAACAAGTGAGAACGATTAGTCGTGTATATCACGAATATTATCTTCGCCTTTTTGTTGCGGATACCGCGAAGGAGCGGGGACATCATTATCAAATAAATGCAGAGGAAAAAGTTTTAATGGGTTTACGGACAGCGTATTCTTATGTTCGAACAATCGATGAAATTATCGCGACGTTATCTAATGATGCGCAATTAATTATTAAAAATGATTATTTGAATGTTAGTGAACCCCAGTGGTGGTTAGCGCACTATAAACCTAATGAATATTTTTTATTAAAGAAGAAAAGTCTTATTGATTTTTTAGCGAGGCAAAGACATGTTTAATAAATTAACTTTGCCAATATTTATTATGTCGCTGGTGTTATCACTTGCGACCCGTCCAAAGCAAAGCGGGGTTAATAATGAAGATGATTTTTTAAATAGCCCACCATTAATTGTGAAAAATTTTGATGTGTTGCCAATTGAAGAAAACCGGTCGCGGTATTTAACTTTTTATATTGAAAGTTATTTAACTGCTTCGAAAGCAGGTGTCTCGTTAAGTTATTATACAAAGGACCCAAATGATCCGCCAGGCTACCGGAAACTAATCGGCGTTTATGAACAAGCGGTTATAAAATCCGAAGTGTATTATTTTAGTTTCTTATTAGAGCCAAACACTGTCAAAAAAGAAACAAATTTTGTTTTACTACTATATAACAAAGTTAAGCCAGAAATTGTTCGCGCGTTTTTATTTGATTTATATCCAGTTGATTCAAATACATATACGCTAGAATCTAATATAAGTATTTCACCAAAAGGCTATCGTCCGCGGACCGATAATCTAGGTTATCTTACGTACCAGCATGAACTAATAAGTGTTCTTGGCGTTAAAAAAGAATATATAATACCACTTTATCGCTATTTTGATTGGTCGAATTTAAAAATATATTGTAATAGTGATGCGAAATATCTTGCGAATATTGATGTGTTTTTATATCTTCATAATATGCGGTCACTCTTCCCAAATTTTCCAACCTCAGGGAGTGATGTAAAAATTCCGATGGTGTTTACATTACGTGATAATGAACTTATTAACGTTAAACCAAAGACAATGTATTTAAATCCTTTTACATGGAGTTCCAAAATTATACCTGATAAAAATCACACCGTCCCAACTGACAAAATTTACTTTCCTAAAAACTCATTTAAGGAAGGGCAAATTATTAATGCCACTTTACGCGTTAATAATATTGGGTATAACAAAACAAATTTGATAATTAAAAGTCAATTCATCTATGATAAAACGCTTGTTGGAAATAAAATGACAGGTTATTTTTATGTTGAAACAGGAGTGAACAAAGTTCCAGAAATTGGAACGAGTTGGGAAGAGGTGATGATTGATGCTTAATTATTTAATAAGTATTCTCATGCTTCTTATCGTTGTAAGTGGATTTGATTATTCATATAAAATTACAGGAATTGAACGGACGTTTATTAGTCTTAGTCCAAGTGTCATTGAAATGGGTATCGCGAACTTGGAAGATTCAAATAACGAAGTGTACTTTGATAAGGTTTTGTTAAATAAGCAGGTAAAAGAATATTTAACCGCAAACCTCACGCCTTATACAAAATCTTATCTAATTAGTTTTTACTATTTTGATCTTGAAAGCATGAATATTTGTATGAATTATTGTCAAGGTGTCCAAATCACACTAGCAGTCGACCTTTCACCATTCCCAAAATATATGAAAAGCTATAATTATATGATTAAACGGAGTGAATATTATGGATAACGAGCGGCTCTACGAATATGTCCGGTCATCTTTTCTTGCCCCGTTATTAGATGATGAAGGAATTAGTGATATTACATATAACGGAAAGGATTTATATTACTTACACCGCGAATATGGTCGGCAAAAGTCCCCTATTGAGTGCTCACAAGTAATGGCTTACGACTTTTTACGCCATATCGCTAACTTATGTGAGGTGCAGTGGAGTGTCCGTGATCCTTACTTAGACGTATCAGTTGGCCCATTACGAATTAATGGCGTTTTTACATCAATTGGCCGAATTAATTATCAAAAATCCCCGACATTTGCCATGCGAATTGCGCCACAACGGTTAATAACTTACGAAGAAGATGAAAATATGCCACCATTATTACTCGAGTTATTAAAAATCTTTTTACATTTTGAACATTCGCTTGTCATCGCGGGAGCAACAAGCGCAGGAAAAACCGAACTCCAAAAATATTTATTATCCTTATTACCAAATTATACACGCGTTATCGTTATTGATAACTTACAAGAACTTGAATGTGTCCGGTCCGAAACTATCGATTTAACGTTATGGCAAATTGGTAGTAGTGAAGAATATAACTACGCTTCATTAATTAAAAATGCCTTGCGCGCGAATCCGGATTGGCTTGTTGTTGCCGAAGCACGGGGCGGTGAAATGCTTGATGCCCTTAATTGTGCGATGAGTGGGCATCCCTTAATTATGACGCTCCATAGTTTAGATATTAATGCGGTTAGTTCACGAATGACAAGAATGGTCTTAAGCGGTGATAAAAATCTTGATTACGATATTGTTTATCAAGATATTATTTTACATTTTCCGATTATCATTTTTATGAAGAAAATCACAAAATCATCGGGAGAAGTGGCGCGGATTGTTAGTGAAGTTGGTATGTATGTGCACAATAAGTTTCATTTACTTTATTGTTTAAAAGAACAACCAATTTATTATTCATTCCCGCAAACATTAAAAAATCAAATAGGTGTGATTGATGAAAACTTTTTACATGCCTGGGAGCAACAATGTTAGCGCTCATTAGCGGGTTTATGGTGCTCGCACTTATTTTAGGGGGCTTTAGTTATTTTGTAACGGAGTCGCTTCAAATTGCAATTATAATCGCAAGTGTTTTTTTCCTTTATTTAAATGGATACGCTGTTCCAACAATTAATAAGAGCAGGCAATTGCTGAATAAAACTAATCAAGGCTATGCATTTATTAATCAATTCATCATTACTTTAAGCGTTCATCAAACAATTAATGCTACATATCAACAACTTTATCCAAAATGGCCGAATGAAGTTAAGAAGTATATTGAAAACGAAGGAAAACTTGACTCGTTTGATAATCTTCTTGGCTTAGGTGATTATTTTAATAGCTATATTTACCGGGTGTTTTTAGATATTTTAAAAATTTATGCGGAAGAAGGAGGAAGCATTATTAAAATGAGTGAATATTTACTTGCCCAAGTTCGCTTAGGTGAAGAACAACTAAGTGAGTTAAAACAAATCATTTTAAAGAAAATTGGTGAACTAATAACGTTATGGGCCTTAAGTTTATTTACGTTAGTTTTTACGAAAATTAGTATTGATGATATTTATCACCATATGCTAACTAACCAAATCTTTCTTCTATTTATGATTAGTTATTTTTTAATTGTCTTAATTAACCTTCATTTATTTTTTAAGCGGTTTTATCTTTTAAGTAAGGAAGTAAATAACAATGACGTTTAACGAAAAACTATTGCGCTTAAATTATAAAAAAGAACGGGCAATTCTTATTCAAATGCTCTTGTTTCTCCTTCCTTTAGTTGGAGCGGGTTTAATCTTTTATTTTTATCGCTTACCAAGCGCATTTGTTCTTGGAGTTTTTGGTTTCTTACTAATTATTGGGTATCGGCAAATAATAAATAATAAGTTTTCGAAGCTAGAAATTCGCCAAGAAGAAGAATTTATCGGAGCAATTAACAACTTACGCGTGTATTTAAGTAATGGAGTGAACGTTTATAGTGCTTTTCAATCATTACGAGCATATTTGAAACCGTGGTTTAAAAGTAAAGTCGAAGTATTACTAACACGTATTGATGAAGATAAAACAATTGCGCCCTACATTGAACTGGCAAATAACTTTTCAAACCCGTTAGTGGAAGAAATGATGATTGCCATTTATCAATTAAATGAAAGCGGTAATGGGATTAGTGAGTTATGGCAATTTAATTATTTATTTTTAAGATATCAAACAAATCTTATCTTCAACAAAAATCAAAAAACACTTCGCTATTTCGAAAAAACAGCACTACTCCCTTTACTTGCAAGCGGCTTACTTGTAATCGGAATTGCCATTGGAATTATGGGCGTAATTGGGGAGGTTATTAATGGGATCTAATATTGGATTTATGTTATCACTCGTCTTTGTTGTTCAAGTTTTACTGCTTAGTGGTGATCTTGTTTCTATTCAAGCAATTTATGGTCATCTTGATGCGCTTAGTTTAAGTGTTAATCAAATGATTTCGCGGCAAGGAGGAATTACGCCGCGCATTGAACAATATGTCGAAACTCAGGAAGTGGAAATTTATTGTATTCCAGAAATGTGTTCAACGCAATTTGGGGAAACGTACGAGTATAAATTGGTGAAAACATTCACGCCATTAATTATGAGTAAAGATGAGATGAAGATTACGATTAAACGTTCCGTTATCATTGGTTATTTTAACTAGAAAGGAGGATAAGATGGGAGAATTAAAAGGACAACTATTTGCCGTCTTAGCGGTTGTTGTCGCCTTTAGTGCAATCGCCGTTGTTGCCAAAAACTTTTTAAAAGAAACAACTACCGAAATTAGCGAACGAACCGCAAAACTCGAAGATGCTTTTGAAGTAACGACATCGACAGGAATTCAAATTATTTATCTAGAATATTAAAGAAAAAAATTAGATTAGGTGAAATTGTTTAAAGAGGGACGATGCCGGTCCCTTTTTTCTTGACAAAATGTAGTAATTAGATAATATTAGTTTACGACTAGGAAAGGTCAAGGGTATTAGTATGAACGAAATTATGAAAAAAATTGAAGCAATCTTCCTCCAAACACTAAAAGTTGAAACACTTGATGCTAATGCTGAATTAAAAGATTTAGGCTTAGACTCACTTGATTTAGTTGAAGTTATGATGGAGTTAGAACAAGAATTTTCAATTGAATTTTCCAATGATGAAATGATGTCATTTAAAACTGTTGGTAATGTCTACGAATCAATTGAGAAAAAATTAGAAAATTAACTTTTATTATTGCAACTACTAGCGCAATATGCTATATTCTTACTTGCGCTAATGCCCAGTTAGCTCAGCGGTAGAGCAATCGGCTGTTAACCGATCGGTCATAGGTTCAAATCCTTTACTGGGCGCCAGCTGGCCCGTTGGAGAAGCGGTCAACTCACATGCCTTTCACGCATGCATTCATGGGTTCGAATCCCATACGGGTCACCAATTTAATATTAAAGCCTACTTCACTTGAGGTAGGCTTTTTTAGTTATTACAAGGATATAATTATTCGTTCGTTTTAACTTTTTAAAAAGGATTGAGAATCTAACGAATTAAATATTTAATGTAGTTGAATTGCGGATGTTTTAAAGCTTGTTGAACTCGAAGGGTATGAAAAGCAGTTCCCAAGGGAACTTTCTGCTGGCCAACAAAAACGGGTCGCGATTGCGCGCGCCTTAGTGAATAATCCCAAAGTTTTACTTGCAGATGAACCAACGGGTAATGTCGATAGTAAGACCGCAAAAGTCATTTTATATTTATTTAAAAATATTTCAAAAGATATTTTAGTTATTGTCGTTTCGCATAACGAATCGGATTCGCTTAAATATAGTGATCGGTTAATTGAGTTAACGGATGGCCAAGTAATTCGTGATGAAAAGCGCGTTGAAGATTATCAAAACGATTTAATTATTAGTAACGAAGAAGTAGTCTTGCCATTTAATCGTTCCTCAAGTGATGAAGAACTAAAAAAGTTTAGTTCGATTAATTGTAATCATGTTAATTTTAAACAACATTCATCCGTCTTTTTTCAAACAAATCTGGAAGATGAAAATAGCGACGAAATTTATTTTCATTCCCAAAAGATGGAAAACATGGCAAATATAGTGTGAAACTATATAAAAACAAAATATTCACGAATATTTTATCAACATTTGTTATTGCCTTTATTGTGAGTGTCATTATTATTGCTACTTTTGTCTTTAAATTTAATATTGGAAGTAAACAGAAAGAAGCAATTATTGCTAACGATATTACTATTGCCTTATTTAATGATAACGCCGACAAACTTAAAACGAATAAAAATGCTGATTTTCTTCCAATTGATAACGAAACAATTAAAAAGCTTGAAAATAAAGGTGCAACTTTTTACCCCGTCTATAATACATTTGGTTTTACGAGGACAAAAAAGTGTCCGTGTTATAGTCCAAATTAGCCATGTTATGGAATGCTTGGTGTTATGGTCACTAACATTGATTATTTAACATATTTGTATGGAAATGAAAATAACGAATTAGAATACGAATATTATAATCCGGTTGCCGCCATCGGCAATCACTGTTGGGTGGGGTTGGAATCAAACGGTAGATGTAACTAATATTGCCTGGCAAAATTATAATAAGAATTACATGGGTTATATTTCTTCAAGTGAAACTGGCGGCAAGAACTACGTTGATCAAGGAACTAAGGATTAATAATAGGAAATTGCAAATTTGTCAATTCCAACTAAAAACGCTACTGTTATAAAGTAGCGTTTATTTTCGAAATTGTACTGGTGTATTATCTAAATAATAATAGAAGTTTAAAGCAGTTGTGCCATTCGTGTTAGGATTAGGCAACATTGAAGAATAGTTAGGATAATCCACCTCATATTCAACATTGTTTTTGTCTACGACAACAATTGGTTTGAAGTAAATGCGCCAGTTACTAATAATGTCATCGACTTGTTGGTTAACACCAGTAATTCGTGACCAGTTCGCACCGGAACCAGCAACACCTGCGTTACTAGGTGGATAATTATTTGTGCTAGCGTAATAGTTTGTTACATAAAATTCCGCAACGCCATTATTCATTACCCGCACCACATGATTTGCCTCATAGGCATCAATATTATGATAGTCAATATCTAAAGAAATTCGGCTCCAAGAGTTGCTCGAAGTTGGCGTGCTGCCATTCCATTTAACACTATATTTTTCAAGAACAATATATAACGATTTTTTTCCAGTATCTGGGTCATCATAAGTAAAATAAGAGCCAGGAAATAAAGTGACAGGAGTTTCTTTTTGGGCAAGAACAGATAATTTATACGCAAACTTAAATTGTTCATCCACGGCGTATTCAAAACCTTCGCCTAATGGTAAATCATTAGCGTTTACTGGCGATTCAACAACGGATTGATCATCGCCGCTACTCGACCATTCCCACGAGCCAATTCCAATGACGATGTTCGTGTTTTTGTTTGCACTAGAAACACTACCTTGCCAATACGCATAAGTTGTTGAAAAGGAGCTTAAGAATAAGCCGACTAATAATAGCGCACTAAGACTTTTGCTTTTTGGCATAAGTATAATTTCTCCTTTTTTCAACTTAGATTTTTCGTTACTTTTTTATAATTAAATAATCATAATTAAGTAATAATAAATAATATCATAAATTATCTTAAACATGATGAAAATACTCATACCATCTATCGCCGCTATTAAGGTGAAGAGGTAAAATAATGAAGGTTAAGTTTTTTTAGTAAATAATAATGATTTAATTTCAAAAAAAAGCATAATTCCCTATAATATAGAATATCGTCTTATTAAATTATAAAGGATGTTAATTATGAAGAAAAAAAGTGAACGCGAAAGAATGCTCGCGGGCGAATTATATATCGCTAATGATGAAGAACTTAAAAAGTTATATGAAACAGGGCAAAACTTTCGCTATGCGTTTTCTTTAACGCACCCGAATGATTATGTTAAACGTGAGCAATTAATTCGTTCAATGTTTGGAAGCGTGGGGAAAAATGTAACAATTCAGCCCCCAATTTATGTTGATTATGGTTCAAATATTTATGTGGGCGATAATTTTTATGCAAACTATGATTGTATTTTCTTAGATGTTTGTGAAATTAAAATCGGTGATAATGTCATGTTTGGTCCGCGTGTGGCCATATATACCGCTGAACACCCGCTTGATCCAACAATCAGAAATACAAACTTAGAATTTGGTCGTCCGGTTACAATCGGTAATAATGTCTGGGTTGGTGGATCCGTCACAATCTTAGGTGGCGTGACAATCGGTGATAACGTTGTTGTTGGAGCGGGCTCACTTGTTAATAAAGATCTACCAAGTAACGTAATCGCTGCGGGAAATCCTGCGCGGATAATTCGAACACTAAGTAAAGAAGATAAAATATATTGGGAAGATTTAGCAAAACAATATTGGAATCAAAAAATCAAAGAATAAGAGCCTCTAAATAGGCTCTTTTCTTTTATAAACAAATTATTTAATCGGTAAAAAAGTTCGATTAATACTATAAATTCTTATGTATATTTATATTTTATAATGCTATAATCATAATGATTGGAAATAGAGGTGTAGATATGAATATTTTTGGTTCCAAAGGCAAACAACATATCGAAGGTCACAAAGATTTAACCCACGGTCTTGAAGTTATTAACTTCGAAGATAATAGTGGGGTAAAAGTTTATTTCCCAACGGTCGCTCCAAATAACTCAAAAAATGAAGTATTAGTTAAAACGGGTGATAGCGTCTTAGTGGGAAGTAAAATCATGGTCCGGACCGATTGGGGTGTGCCGATTTTTAGTTCGGTCTCAGGCGTCGTTGTCGGTGTTGAAAGACGTCATAACTCATGTGCAGGACGTGTCACGGAACACTTAATCATCGAAAGCGATGGTAAAGGTGAACGGGCAGAAAATGTCCTAACAAAACTTGATTTTGAAAGCGCAACAGCAGAACAAATTATTGCTGGTATTAAAGAAGCAGGCATTATCGGTTTAGGCGGTGCTGGCTTCCCAACACATGTTAAATATAGCGGTCTTAAATGTAAAATTGACTCAATTTTAATTAATGGTGTTGAATGTGAACCATACTTAACATCGGATTACGAGTTTATGGTTGAAAACGCTGATGAAGTTGTGAAAGGCGCGGAATTATTACGGCGCGCCGCGAATGCTGAAGAAGCGGTCATCGCTTTTAAAGTTAAAAAAGATCCCCTTGCGGAAGTGTTCACAGAAGCAATTAAAAATTATCCCCATGTGCGCTTTGTGGAAGTTCCGGATGCTTATCCAATGGGCTGGGAAAAAACATTAGTTAATCAAATTTTCAAGAAAAAATATAAATCACTCCCGGCGGAATGTGGTGTTGTTGTTAATAACGCAACAACCGCTGCGTTTGTTTATCGGGCGCTTGTGGAAGGTCGGCCGATTACTCATCGGCTTGTAACTGTTAGTGGTGATGCGGTCGCTGAACCTCGAAACATCTTAACTCCCGTTGGTGTTCCTGCAGAAGCGTTAATTGAATTAGCTGGTGGCTATGTTGGCGAAGAAGTAATTTTACAAGCGGGTGGTCCAATGACTTCAAAAGCACAACGGACGGATCAATTTGTTATCCAACCTGCGATGAATGCTTTAACCGTTTTAAAACCACTTGATTATAAAAAATATGCGGTTGAATGTTTACGATGTGGTGAATGTACACTTCATTGTCCCGCTCATTTACAACCAGTTGAAATTAAATTAGCGTTAGACGCCAAAGATTTTGACCGCTTAGAAGATTTAGGTGCCCTAAATTGCTGCGAATGCGGACTTTGTTCCTGGGTCTGTCCATCAAAGATTGAAGTTAGTGATGCGACAAGCCGAGCGAAAACAATGCTTCGCTTCCAACAATCACGTGGCATGACCAAATCAACGAAAAAGAAATAAGGAGAAGAACACATGAAATTTGTTACACAAAACGCTCCTGCTCAACGGAGTAAAAATTCAACATACAAGATTATGCTAATTCTACTTATTGGCTTAATCGTTGTTTGGATTAGTTCAATTATTTATCACTTTGTCGGCGTTTCTACAAAATATGGAATTAGAGCAATTACAGTTCCGCTTGTTGCAATTCTTGCAATATTAGTTTCCGACAGTATTGTTGCATCAATTCGCTATAAGAAGGATCAAGGTCCGTATGGTGAATATTTACTTAAAAAGCTTATGAGTGAATTTTCTTACATTACGGCCTTAATATTCGCTCTTACTTTACCAGCTTGGACGCCATATTATGTAGTCGCGGTTGGCGCAATCTTTGCAACCGTCGTTGGTAAGCATTTATTTGGTGGGTTTGGAAATAACATCTTTAACCCTGCGGCTGTTGGTCGGATCTTCGTTACCCTTGCTTTTGGTGGAACGCTCGCTGTACCAAGTGATTTAGTGGGTACGGCAAGTGGTTTAGCCTCAACGGGCTCAACAATAACGACCGCCTTTAATAGTGCTGGTGGTTGGTATACCGGCAATTTTTCAACTTTAAACGTTTCCCTTTGGGATGTTTGGAGTGGCAATTATCTTGGGGCATTAGGTGAAACATTCACGTTATTAATTCTCGTAATTGGCATTGCCTTTGTTGCTTTAAAAGTTATTAACTGGCGGACACCAGTGTTTTATTTAGGAACAGTTGCGTTAACTTCAATCGTGATTGCGTTAATTACCGGCGCTCCAGTGGGAAGTTACTTACTCTTACAATTAGGGTTAGGCGGAATGATGTTTGGTGCAATCTTTATGTTAACGGACCCCGTTACCGCTCCAACTTCACCATTTGGTAAAGCATTAATTGGTGTTATTGCCGGACTTATTAACGTCTTAATTCGTGTTCAAGGAAATTATCCAGAAGGAACAATCTTCGCAATTGCAATTGCCAATATGTTAACACCATTAATTGATGGTTTAACAAAACATCGGACCGATCAAAAAACGCTTGTTAAATGGGCGTGGGTTGGTGGTTTAATGGTCGTATCAATGGCGCTTAATGCTGGTTTAAGTGTGGTTCACGCGAAAGATTTTGCTAAACCAACTTGGCCAGAAGATTATCCTGACCACGCCTATTTAGGCGCTGTTGGAATTAGTGAAGAAGAATATGAAGATTATGAAGTTAAATTCCCCGAAGTATCTCCTAATTATAGCGCTGCGGGTGTTAATGAAATTCTTGAATTTTATAAGAAAGATAAATTAAACTTTGTCGCATTCCGGGCAGTTGTTGAAGGTTATTCATCAACTGGCCAATATGGTAGTTCTGAAGAAGCAGACCTTAAATTCTATGTTGGTTTTGATGAAAGTTCATATTTAGGATTTGCGCATGAAAATAATGAAACACCTAACTTTGGCGGTGTATATTTAGATAACCTTGTTACTTATTTACCAGGCGTAAGCCTTGATAAACCGTTTAGTGAAATCGAAACTGAAACGACTGAACTTAAACCAGAGACAACAATTACAAGACACGCTGTTTTAAGTGCACTTGAACTCATTGTTACGGAATATCAAAATCAAAAACTACTTAGTTTATTTGACCTTGAATCGTTAGGCGACTATGCATTTAATTCAATTGAAGTGGCAAGTGAACTAGCGGACGCCGGTGTTTATAAAGTTGTTCAATTATTAGATGGTGAACAATTAAAAGGCCAAGCATATTACGCAACTGTTGAAGGGTATTCTTCAACTGTCGAACATGGAACATCAAAAGAAGCTGATCTTAATTTTAAAGTCGGTTTTGTTGGCGAAAACTATTCCGGCTTTATTGCTAATCATAATGAAACAGCAACATTTGGCGGTGAATATTTAACCGGTTTAGCATCTTACTTACCAGGCGTTGCGGCATCAACTGATAAAGCAACAATTGAAGCAGCAACGATTGAAATTAAACCAAAGACAACAGTAACAAGAACGCCAGTTTTAAATACACTCGAAATTATTGCGGCGGATTATGTTTCCGCACAAGGATTATAAGGAGGACGATGTATGAAAAAATCAATTAAATTACCACTTTTCCTTGGCTCAGTTGCGTTAATTTGTTCAGCCGCATTAGCAATTGTTAATGAAATTACTGAACCGGTTGTTGAACAAAACGAAATCAAAGCTGCGAATGAAGGTTATTTAGCGTTGTTTGGCCTCGATAGTTTCGATGGCTATAAAATCGCAACCCCAGAACCGACAAGCGAATTAAGCGCAAAGGGTGTTAAGAAGGTATTTGAACTTCATGAAAGTAATGATTCCTTATTTGGGGTCGCTTATGACTTTAATGTTCGAGGGTACGGTGGAGAACTTATTTTCCAAATTGCCTTTAAAGATAGTAAATATTTAGGTCTAAACGTTGTTAGTAGCAGTGAAACACCATCGTTTGGTGGCGAATACTTAGAAGCCCTTGGAACTTACTTAAAGGGTAAAGACGCGAGTTTATCCCGCGCAAAAATTGAAACTGATACCGTTGCGATTAAAGCAGGAACAACCGTTACACGAACACCAGTTCTTGATGGAATCGAAGTAGCGGCCGCGCATTATGTTGCGGGAATTAAATAAGGAGGGACAAAAAATGGAAAAAGAAAAAGTGAATAATAAACCAAATAAACTCAAAATTTTCTTAAATGGTCTTGTTAATGAAAACCCAGCCTTTGTCCTATTCTTAGGTATGTGTCCGGTATTAGCGACGACTTCCTCATTCTCGAGTGCATTTGGAATGGGGTTAGCAGTTACGTTAGTCTTACTATTAACGAACTTAATTATTTCGTTAATTAGAAAATGGGTTCCTGATGAAATCAGAATTCCCGTCTTCATTATTATTATTGCCGCGGTTGTTACGCTTGTTCAAATGTTAATGAATGCATATACATATGAATTAGCGCAAACGCTTGGAGTTTATCTTTCAATCGTTGTTGTTAACTGTATTATTTTAGGAAGAGCGGAAGCATTTGCTTCGAAACCCGAAAATAGTCCACTTGATTCAATTATTGATGCGCTAGGAAATGGCTTAGGCTTCCTCTTCGCGGTTGTTATCGTTTCCATCTTCCGGGAAATTATTGGTACGGGTGGCTTAGCATTTGCTGATCCATTCAGTGGCAAAATTCTCTTTGCGTGGAAATCGGGTTTCCTTGAAAAATATAAAATCACTTTATTTACACAAAACTCTGGCGCATTCTTAATGCTTGGGTTCTTAACGGCGGCCTTTGTCGCTATTCAAAATGGTGTTAAAGCGCGGAAAGAACGGAAAGCTAAAGAAGAAGCAGAAAAATTAGAAGGAGGACAATTATAATGACGTATTTAATTTTAATTTTATCGGCAATCATTGTTAACAATATTGTCTTAACACGTTTCCTTGGTATTTGTCCATTTCTTGGCGTTTCGAAAAATCCGAAAAATGCGTTAGGGATGAGCGGAGCGATTATCTTTGTTGTCTTCTTTGCAACATTATTATCGTATATCTTATATCGGCACGTGTTAGTCCCCTTAAATATTCAGTACTTACACTTAATTGCCTTTATTCTTATTATTGCAAGTTTCGTTCAATTTGTGGAAATGTTTATGAAAAAATACATGACCGGCTTATATCAAGCCTTAGGTATTTTCTTACCGTTAATTACGACTAACTGTGTGGTCTTAACCGTCGCATTAGACGTTGTTGGTTATGGTAGCATTCCCCAAATTCCTGGAATCGAAACAATTATGGTTAATGGAACTAGCATGTTAAATTACGGCGGCATGTTATTATATGCACTTGCGGTTCCCGTTGGCTATTCCTTAATTTTTATCGTCTTTAGTTATATTCAAGTTCGCTTACAAAGCGCAAAAGACATGCCCAAAGCATTCCAAGGTAATGCAATTGCCTTAATTACTGCGGGCATTATGGCGATGATCTTCGCGGCCTTTACCGGGATGATTTAAGATGTTTCTAACCGATGAACTTAATAAAACTCCCTTATGGGTAAGTGTTATTGCGGCGATTGCCATTTTAGCAATTTTAATTGGTGTATTTATTTGGAC
>DIQT01000003.1:0-6382 GCA_002427365.1 Caryophanales bacterium UBA5455 | reverse complement strand
TGGACATTTCTTGCAAATAAAAAAACACCAAAACCCGAAGGTTGTGAAGTTGATTTAGATAAATGTAGTTCTTGTGACGCGGTTAATTGTGGTTATCATATCCAAGAAATTAGTAAAGAAATACAAGTTGCTCATGAACATGAGGAGGATGAAAAATAATGAACTGGGTAAGAATTCTTATCGCGGTTGGCGTAATGGTCTTAATTGGTGTCTTAATGGCATTGATTCTTGCCTTCGCTAATCATAAATTAAAAGTTGAAGTTGATGAACGGGTTGGTGAAGTAACAAAAATGCTTCCGGGTGTTAATTGTGGTGGCTGCGGATATGCAGGTTGTGCCGCATTTGCGGAAGCGCTTATTGCTGGCAAACAACCAAAAGTTTCGGGCTGTATTGTTGCTAAACTTGCTGACCATGAAAAAATTGCCGAATATATTAATCAAACACCTGGACCCGATGGTGAAGTTATCAAAGTAGTGGTGTAATTAATTTTTAAAATTAAAATGCGGGAGAGGGGAACCTTTCCCGTTTTTATTGTTAAGTTGTGTAGATTCATTTACAATTAAGCAGTTTTATAAGGAGCAAGCATGGGCGGATTTTCATTAACAAAAAAAGCAGGCGATACATTTGCAATTTGCGCACTCGTCATTTTATCGACAAGTGTTTTTGTTATGACAAATAAATCTTCGGTATCAAGCGGAAGTAAAATTGTTAATGCGTATTTACGGGATGAAGTAATTTATCAAATGGCGCCGAAAACTAATCGGACATATGTTTTTTATACGGAAGAACATGTAAATAACTTTAGTGACTATAATGATTATTTAATTGGGAAACCATTAAATATAACGGAAGTTTATGATATTGCGAATAAAAAATTTGTTTCACTTACGAACCCTAAATATGTTGAAGTAACGAGCGCTAACGCTAAATTATTGCTGGGCCCAATTGTAGTAAATATTAATAATGGTTATATCGATGTGCTTGGTGAACGGAGTCAACATAACTATTGCTCGATTATGAAACCGACCAACCAAAGTAATTGGCCTTTGACTTGTGCGCCCAACTATTTTCGCGTTGTGATTGAGGTGGAAAAATAATGAAAAAGTGGGATACAAAAAAGATGGTATCGTTAGCCTTATTTCTCGCAATTGGGGTTATTTTTAATTTCACCGAAAATGTTTTAATTAGTGTACCAATTATGCCAGGAATTAAACTTGGTTTAGCAAATACAATTGGTTTATTAGTTTTATATTATTATGGCTGGAAAGAGTTTTTAATTATTGGAATTTTACGCGTGTTGTTAACTGCGTTAATTTCCGGTTTTGGTATGGCGACATCGATCGCGCTGGGGGGCTGGGCACTTAGTTCACTTGTCGTTGTTATTTTATATCTGGCCAACCGGTTTTCGATTTTTGGTTTATCAATGATCTCAGCGGTGATGCATGGTCTTGGTCAAATATTTATTGTAAGTATTTGGTATAAGACGTTAGGAATGTTTGTTTTATTCCCAATATTAGGATTAAGCGGCCTTATTTCTGGTTTGTTAATTGCGTTTTTATGCCGCTTAACAATTAAACATTTACCAATTCGGTTGATTGGCGGGGCAAATGTATGAAAATAGCTAACCATGAAGTCATTGATACGACGGTAACAAACGAAGAAGTCATTACGCCAATGATTGAAGCAAAGAAACGCTTTTTTTCACCACTAGAAATTATCGCGATTGGCATAACGATTTTATTAGTAGTAGTTTTATTATTAACAAGTATTTCCACGGTTGGTAAAGATTTTGTTGAAAGTAATTTAGATGATTATATCCATGCGGGTATTGTCACCGAAATTTATAATAAACCAGTAAGTGAAACGGGGCGCGCCGAACGCCAAACGCCGTTTGGTGCGGTTTCGGGTTCCTATCAACTATTAATGGAACCGAATAGTAGTGAAGAAGAAGTTAAATCCGTTAATAATCTTTTCCAATTTGTTGTGCCGAAAATTCATGCGTTAAGTGACCGGCATAATTATTATAGTGAAGCAACGATTTATCCAGACGGTTACTTTGTTGAACCACTTATTGCGACAGAAATTCCCTTTGCGGCAAAAGTTGTTTCAAATGATCTCGCAAATTCGCCAGAAGTTAAATCCTCACCACGAATTAATAATTTACGCGTTATTAATGAAAGTTTAAACATGGGACCTGTTGAAGTTCCCTATGACTTATATCATTTATTACAAGTAAGCGTTGATTTAACAATTAAAACAAATTCAGCGTTTAATCTTTTTATTGGTGAATTATCTTTGTGGTGGAATGAACAAATTGATAGTAATAAAACACCATACCCGTTAGAAAGCGAACCACTCGCTAATGAAACAAATCGTGCGCATCTAAATAAACTTCAAAGTTATATTCCTCTTACTTCCGAAGAAATTAACGAAACATTAAAATTTATTGAAAAAGACAATAAATATTATGTCGATTTTTCTTCAGCAAAAGCGAATGTTGGTGAACTTAGCATTACCTTAGGGGGAATTGCTAAAGGATACGCGAATGAAGTATTAGTGAACTGTTTAACAAAAGCTGAATTAAACCGTGGCCTCTTTTTTGGCGCGGGATCATCAATTGATGTTTTAAGTCATTACTTTAATGCTAATGAGGGTTGGAACATTACCGTTACATCTAATTCAGTAGCGAGTAAAGAAAATGGTTATAATACCGAAGCATTTGGTATTTCCTTTAACAATGCGCCGTTTTCTTTATCAACGTCAGGTGGCGATCAAATTGGGCAAAATTACTACTTTACGACCGTAGAAGGAGTAACTTATCACCGTCATCATATTATTGATGCAAGAACGGGTGAACCCGCAAATTATAAAATTGTTGATGTTAATATTATATCTTCTGTTTTAACAAGTTATGAACTTGATGCGATTACAACGGCCTTAATGTGTATGAGTGTCGAAGCGGGCGAAGAACTTGTTAAACAAATTAATGAAGCAAAAGCTGCTGAAGTTGGCCAAGGTGATGTTGCATTGCGCGCTTGTTGGTTAACAAGAGAAAAATATGGCGCGCCATTTAAAGCGTTTGCGACAAACGAATATTTTGATTATGTGGTTCCATTAAACAATATTAAAATTAGTAAAATATAACGAAGGTAAATAAATACCGAATATTGTAGTATTCATCGAAACAATTCGGGAATCATAGTTAAAATACCGATAAAAATTAGCGATAATGCGGTTTTTTTGTTGCTTTACTTGTAATAAAGTATTATTATATTAAAGGAAAATTTAGGAGGTAAGATTAATCTTATGAAAAGAAAATTATTTATTCCACTAGTCGCAGCGGCCTTAGTACTACCATTAGCTAGCTGTGGCGGATCAGACAAAGTTTACTTCGGTTTAGGTAGCAATGCATCCTTTAACGCGACTGCGCAAACAGACGTTGACCTTGTTGCCGCTTTGTTTGACAAAAATGGTAAGGTCTTAGATATTAAAATCGATTCCTTACAAGTTAAAGTTGCTTCAACTGAAGCTGATGTCGTTACTTTAGCATCCGATGGTTATAACGACGAAGCCAAAACCGACATTAAGTCCAAACATGAACTTAAAGAAGACTATCGCATGAAAGATACATCTGCTAGCATTGGCGCAATCGAAGGCGGAGCAGAATGGTACGAACAAGCAATTTCCTTTGAAAATTGGGCAGTTGGTAAAACACTTCAAGAAATTAATGCCGCTGTCGAAAAAGGAAGCTTAGTTGATGGTGCGAGTATTGGTACAACAATTCACGTTAACATGTATACAGGCGCTTTAGAAAAAGCCTATGCCGCTAAATTTGAAGTTAAAGCAAGCGCGAAAGCTAAAGTTGGTGTTGGTATGTTTACAACTCATGCATCCGTCGCCAACGAACATTCAGGTGTACAAACAGATGTTACCGTCAGTGGATTAGTCTTAGAAAACGGTAAAGTTGCGGGTAGTAAATTTGATGTTTACCAAATTCCTTACGTTGTAACCGCAGAAGAAGAAAAATTCGTCGTTTCTGTTGATACAGCTGAATCGAAAGTCCAAGTTAATGCTGAAAATAGCACAATCATCTCCAAAGAAACGCTTAAATACGATTATGATATGAAAGATACATCTGCCGCAATTGGTAAAATTGAAGGCGGAGCGGAATGGTTCGAACAAGCTGCAAGCTTCCAAGCTTGGGCATTAGGCAAAACCCCTGCAGAAATTGCTGCTCTTGAAGTTAAAGGTGGTTCACCTGTTAATGGTGCAGAAATTGGTGTTACGATGACCGTTACTGATTTCTTAACTGTTTACGCTGAAGCTGCTGCACTTGCAAAAGCTGGCCGTTAAAACTCAATTAAAGAATAACACTTAACGATTTAAGGCCCTAGTTTCTCTTAGGGCCTTTTACATTATTTAACTTGAAATAATCATCATTAAATACTAGACTATAACAAGCATTAAGGAGGAATAACAATGTTAATTAATAAGTTACAAGCTGACAATGTTGCCGCGCTTAAAGCTAATGATAAAACACGAAGAACAATCTTAACAATTCTTATTAACAAAGCTCATAACCTCGAAATCGAATTACGGCGGGGTGGGAAAGCATTAACTGACGCTGATGTTAATCAAGTTTTAATTAAAACGGATAAAGAACTTGATGAAGAATTAGCGGGCTACATTCAAGCCAACAACCTTTCGATGGTGGAAGAACTAAAAATCCAAAAAGCAATTGTTAGTGAATATTTGCCAAAAATGTTATCAGAAGAACAAATTGTTGAAGAAATTAACAAACTTGACGATAAATCATTGCCAAATGTGATGAAATACTTTAAAATCAACTTTGCTGGTAAAGTCGACATGGGCTTAGTCAGCAAGATTGCCCGTAATTTATAAACGGGTATTCTAGGGGTGTAGTTAAATGGTATAACAATGGTCTCCAAAACCATTATCGCGGGTTCGATTCCTGTCACCCCTGCCAGAAGGGTTATAGTGCTTTGATACAATTATCAAGGCATTTTTTCTTTAAACAAGCGTAAATTCGGGCTTTTTTGGCCCTTTTTGCACCAAAAATTGAAATATTATGATCAAACTTTAGAAACCGGCAATTTAGCCATTTTTAAATTTACAGGGGGGGTTGCAAGAATACACGATTTGAAGGGGGGTTGAATTATTGGCAGTTGATAGGTGGAAATACTAAAATTGATAAGTTTTTATATGTAATTTAAGATAAAATTTAACTACAAATTATTAAATTTTCTAAGTAGGTTCATTAGAATGAGTGGCAATTATTTTCCTGAAACTTGTTAAATCGCTCATATGATATTTTTTGATGCCTGAAAAACTTAAATTGACAAACAAAGCAATTTATTATTTATATTTCGTTTCAAAAATAACACTATAAAATAGTCGGTAAAATTGTGTTAATTGTAAAAAAAGTCCATACATTGCATTCGTTAACGATAAGTAGACACAATTTAATGTGTATATAATTACTTTCCGCGCTATATTGTTCATAAGTGAATTGATACCATTTTTTTGTACTTTATGTTCTTTGTAGTTGTTATATCATTTGTTGATTCATGAGTCTATATTGAATAGGTGAATAGCCACCTAGAGTTAATTTTATTCTATCGTTATTATACCAATAGATATACTCATCAATTGTTCTAATTAAATCAGATAAAGATTTAACCTTTTGTAAGTAGATGGTTTCGCATTTAAGTGTCCCGAAGAAACTTTCAACCACTGCATTGTCATAGGCATTACCTTTAGCACTCATGGATTGAGTAAATGATGATTTCTTAAGGTAATTACGATATTTAGGTGATTGGTATAGAATACCTTGATCCGAGTGTATGAGAAGCTTTGATAAGTCTTCATTTGGGTTGATTGCTTTCTTAAGAGTTTTTAGAATCAAGTCTTGATTTTGACTCCTAGAGATTTGGTATGCTTTGACTTCACCATTGTAAAGATCTTGTATCACAGATAGATATAAACGTTTACGATTGAATCTAAACTCTGATACATCTGTGACCCATGCAACATTAGGTTCATCTTTTTTAAAGTCTCTTTTAAGTAGATTGGGTGTAATTTTGTTTGATATTTGAGAGATGTAGCGATATCTCTTTTTTCTTACCTTACAAACGATATGTAACTCTTTCATGAGCTTTACAACTGTTTTATAGGCTATTTTGACCTGATAAAAGTTTTGAAGGGCGAGTTTGATACGTCTATAGCCATATGTTTTGTTACTAGACTCAAAGATTTCTGAAATAAGTATCTTTATATCGTGATACTTATCAGTTTCTTTACGTTGCTCATAGTAATAATAAACAGATTTTGGAAGCCCTGATATTAGAAGTAGATCTTTTAA
>DIQT01000014.1:3148-28348 GCA_002427365.1 Caryophanales bacterium UBA5455 | reverse complement strand
AAAGATGAGTTTGTCATAAAACAACGAGGATGAGTAAGCATTTCCGCTTGTTTATTACTAGTTATTATGGTAGTATATTTCCGGCTCAATGGAGCCAAATACACACACTAGGAATTCTTCACCCATAGTCCTTACCGCTATAAGGGGGTAGAAGTTCGAACTAGTGGAGGAACAACTAAAGGAGGCCTTCATACATGAGTGAAGCAAAAGTCGCCCCCGTTACGGCGCCAGAAGTAACGGAACCAGTCGCCCCTGTTGCCGAAGAAACAATGGCAACATTATTACCAGAAGAACGTGGACCAGTCGTTTCAATTAAAGTTTTATTAGAAGCTGGCTCACACTTTGGTCACCAAACCCGGAGATGGAACCCGAAAATGAAACCATACATTTATTCGGCCCGCAGCGGAGTTTACATTATTGACTTAGAAAAAACAGTTAAAAAAGTTGAAGAAGCATATAGCGCTTTAAAAGACATTGTTGAAAGAGGTGGCAAAGTTTTATTTGTCGGCACCCGTAATCAATATCGTGAAATTATTGAAGAAGAAGCTCTTCGGTCAGGTTCATTTTATATTAATTCCCGGTGGTTAGGTGGAACGTTAACAAACTTCCGGACGATCCAAAGTCGGATTCGTTATCTCCGTGACTTAGAACGTGAAGAAGAAGATGGTGCCTTTGATCTTTTACCAAAGAAAGAAGCCGCTGCTTTACGGAAAGAAAAAGAAAAACTTTCGAAAAACTTAGAAGGTATTAAAGAAATGCGGAAAACGCCCCAAGCGATTTTCGTTTGTGACCCTAAAATTGAACAAAACGCTGTTCGTGAAGCAAAAATCTTAGGTATTCCTGTTTTCGGAATTGTCGATACAAATAACGACCCCGATGAAGTTGATTACATGATTCCTGCTAATGATGATGCGATTCGTAGTGTTAAATTAATCGTCGGCTTAATGGCGGACGCAATTGTTGAAGCTAAAGGCGGAATGCCAATTTATGCGTATGCTAGTGGCAGCGATGACGATGGTAGTGAACAAAGTATGGCCGCATTAGGCGATATCGAAGTTGAAGATAAAGATCATCCACGTCGGCAACCACGCCCCCAACAACCCCGTCGGCAAAATCAACCACGGAGAGAAAAAACTGATGGCGCTCCAATTAAAAAAGCCCCAGTGAAACCAGTTGTTGAAGAAGACGAAGACGAAATTGAAGATGAAGAATAGAGGCAGAATTTATGAAAATTGATGTACAACTAATTAAAGAACTTCGGGAATTAACCGGCGCGGGCATGATGGATTGCAAAAAAGCGCTTGAAACTAACGAAGGCGATATTGAAAAAGCCAAAGATTGGCTGCGGGAAAAAGGCATTACTACCGTTGCGAAAAAAAGCTCACGGATTGCTGCCGAAGGTAAAACAAACGTTCTTGTTTGTGAAAACTGCGGTAAAGCCTTAATTATTGAAATTAATGCGGAAACCGACTTTGTTAGTATTGGCGAACCATTTGCGGCGTTAGTTGATGAAGTTTCTAAACTTATCTTACATAACGAAATTCAAACATTAGAAGAAGCTCAAGCGGTCACAAATGATTTATTCATTGATGCCACAATTAAAATGGGTGAAAAAATTACCTTACGCCGGTTTGAAATTATTACTTTAGCGGATGGCGAAGCATTTGGTAATTATTCCCATATGAATGGTAAGATTTCCGTCTTACTCGTCTTAAATAAAGAAAACGCTGAAGCCGCTAAAGGCTTAGCGATGCATATTGCTGCGAATAACCCAACATATATTGATGCCAGCGACATTAGTTCAGAAGAATATGAACACGAATTAAATATTCAAGTTGCGGCGGCGAAAAATGATGAATCATTAGCGAAAAAACCAGATAACATTCTTAAACAAATCGTTGGTGGTCGGGTTAAGAAACACTTCTCTGAATCAACACTTAGTGAACAAACATATTTATTAGATGATACGAAAACCGTTGGTCAATTCTTAAAAGAAAACGGTCTTGTCATTGCAAAGTTTGTCCGTTATCAAGTTGGTGATGGAATTGAAAAACGCGAAGAGAACTTCGCAGACGAAGTTGCCAAACAAATGCAATAAAACAAAAAAAGAACACTCTTTAGTGTTCTTTTTGTTTATAATAAAAGGTGGAGGGTTTATATGAACAAATACAAACGCGTTGTCCTTAAACTTTCGGGAGAAGCACTAGCAAATACCGAACAAAAGTTAATTCTTAATGAAAGCCGCTTAAAAACAATTGCTAAAGCCGTTAAAGACTTATGGCTTGAAGATGTAGAAATTGGTATTGTTATTGGTGCTGGTAATATTTGGCGTGGTGCAATGTCCAAAGAAATTGGTATTGCGCGTTCAACCGCTGACTATATGGGGATGCTTGGCACAATTATTAACTCGCTTGCGCTTCAAAGTGCACTTGAAGATATTGATGTCCCCACCCGCGTAATGTCTTCAATTGAAGTTAACGCGGTTTGTGAACCATATATTAAACGGGTCGCGGTTAATCACTTTGACAAAAAACGTGTTGTCATTTTTGCGGGCGGAACAGGAAATCCGTTCTTTACTACGGACTCAAACGCGGCCTTAAAAGCACTAGATGTAGACGCGGAAGCAATTCTTATGGCGAAAAATGGTGTTAAAGGCGTTTATAGTGATGACCCACGAATTAACCCTGACGCAACGTTATTTACACACTTAACCTATCAAGAATATATTCATAAAGGCTTAAAAGCGATGGATCAAACCGCTGTTAGTTTGCTCTCCGAAAGTAGAATTGATACAATAGTATTTAGTATGGAAGATCCAGAAAACTTTGTAAAAGCTGTTAAAGGCGAAAATATCGGAACAAAGATTTGTAAAGGAGCATAAATTTATGGAAAATTTAACAACTGAAATGCGTGGTAACATGCAAAAAACACTTGATAACTTAAAAAGTCAATTTAATACTTTACGAACGGGCCGGGCGAACCCAACAATTTTAGATCGGATTGAAATCGATTATTATGGGACAAAAACACCTCTACGCCATATTGCGATGATTTCTGTTCCCGAAGCTCAACAATTAGTCGTTAAACCGTATGATAAAGGTGATGTTCGCTCGATTGCCGCTGCACTTAACGCAAGTGATTTAGGTATTAACCCAATTTCTGAAGGTGACCAAGTTCGGCTCATTTTCCCAATTCCAACGGAAGATAGACGGCGCGAACTCGTTAAAACGGCAAAAAAATATGGCGAAGAAGCAAAAGTTGCGATTCGTAATATTCGCCGTGATTTTATGGATTTAGTGAAAATGGAGGAAGGGCTTAGTGAAGATTATCAAAAGCGGCTTGAAAGTGATATTCAAGATGTTACTAATGAAATGATTAAACTTGTTGATGAAGCTTGCAAAACAAAAGAAAGTGAAATCATGACAATTTAGTTGTTTATAAATAATAAAAGATGAAAAGGGGTGTATCCCCTTTTTTATTAAATATCATTGTTGCGTTTGTAAATTATCATTAACAATGTATAATTTAACTGCAACTATCTTGAGGTATATTATGGCAAAAAAACTTGTGAAAGACCTGCCCGCCCCAACCCATGTTGCCTTTATTATGGATGGTAATGGTCGGTGGGCAAAACGACGTGGTTTAACAAGAAACTTAGGACATCGCGCTGGGGCTGAACGAATTTTTGATATTGCAACAGCGGCGATTGAATTAAATATTAAAGTTATTAGTATTTATGCATTTTCAAGTGAAAACTGGTCACGGCCCCAAAAAGAAATTGACTTTTTATTTAGTTACCTTGAAGACCAATTTAGTAAACGAATTGGCGAACTAATGGAAAAAGGTATTAAAGTTGTGACGATGGGTGAAATTGCGCGCTTACCAAAATCAACGCAAGAAGTTATCGCAAAAACAGTTTCCCAAACAAAAGATAATAATAAACTTATTTTAAATATTGCGCTTAGCTATGGTGGTCGTCCTGAAATTGTTCGGGCTTCAAAAGCGATTGCGACCGCTGTTAATGATGGCGAATTAAATGTTGAAGATGTAAATGAAGCGACTTTTAGCACATATTTATACACAAACGGGTTACCTGAAGTTGATTTATTAATTCGCACAAGTGGTGAACAGCGGTTATCGAACTTTATGTTATGGCAATTAGCGTATGCGGAATTTATTTTCACAAAAACATATTGGCCGGATTTTACAAAAAAAGAATTAATTAAATGTTTAGAACAATTTGCCGAACGTGATCGGCGGTTTGGTGGATTAAAAAATGATTAAACGACCCATAAAAAAAGAACTTGATGAAAAAACATCAAATAACATGAAAACACGGACAATAACCGGAATTGTTTTAGCGGTTCTTGCAATTCCCGCCTTATTTCTTGGCGGTTGGTTTTTCATTGTCTTAGTTGCGTTAACGTTAGGTCTTGCGACCCATGAATTTATTAACGCGCCACAAAAGACAAAGATTTCGATTCCAATGCAAATTTTTATTTATGTAATGATTTATAGCTTCGTTTTTTGGATTTTTATTAAAAACAATATTATGAATAATGACGCAAATGAATTTGCGGCTTTTGATATTACCGAATGGAAATTTAACGTTGGCTTTAACGATGTTTTAATTTCCACTATGGGGGTTGTGGTTCTCCTCTTTGTTTTGTTTTTCACCGCAATTATTACGCCCAAAATGAAAATGGCGGATGTTTATTATTTATTTACGATGACACTCTTTGTGGGGATTGGCTTCCAAAGCTTCTTGTTTTTACGGTATTTCCCATTTTCAAACTTCTTAAGTTTTAAAGAAGTCTTTGGTGTAGCCTCACTACATGAAAACGGTAATTATATTCATAGTTCATTATTAATTCTATATATTGTTATCGGCACCTTCGCTACTGATATTGGCGCTTATTTTATCGGTGTTTTCTTCGGCAAAAACAAGATGAATGAACGGATTAGCCCAAATAAAACATGGGAAGGTTTTGGTGGTGGGATCGGTGTTTCGATACTATTTTCCTTCACATTTGCGATTAGTTTAGCGGCAACAGGTTATCCAATTTTACCGTGGCTAACCGTTAAAAATTGGTACTGGATTTTATTTTTAAGCGCCTTAATGCCATTAATGGCTAATTTAGGCGACTTTACTTTTTCCGCAATTAAACGAGAACTTGAATTAAAAGATTATGGCACAATTCTTAAAGGCATGGGTGGCGTTTTAGACCGGGTCGATAGTTTAATAACAGTTGCCTTTGGTATTTCAATTATTATTATTTTAATTTCAAATACAATGTTAACGGGAAATCCATTCTTAAATCATACCCCAAGTGATACCCTTTTATTAATTGGTCTATTAGTATGAAACGGTTAATTTTATTAGGAGCAAGTGGCTCAATTGGCCAATCAACACTTACAATAATCGAAAACTCTCGAAACGACTTTGTGTTAGTCGGTTTTAGTGTGGGTAAACAAAGTAATAAAATTCCCGTAATTATTAATAATCATCCTAGCGTTAAACATATTTATTTAATTGATGAAGTCGAAGCAAAGAAATTTGCTAAAAAATATCCGCAGATTACGTTTTATAGTGGCGAAACAGGCTTAGAAACATTAGTCCGCACGGTGGACGCCGATACCGTTATTAATGCGCTAGTTGGCTTTGTTGGGTTAGTTCCCACTGTTGCCGCCTTAGAAAGTAAGAAAGACGTCGCCTTAGCGAATAAAGAAAGTCTTGTTGTTGGTGGCGAATTAATTAATGAATTATTAAAAACAACTGGGCAAAAACTTTACCCAATTGATAGTGAACATGTCGCACTTGCAAAATGTTTAGCAGGCCAAAAACGGGAAAATGTTAAACGGTTAGTTTTAACGGCATCCGGCGGTTCGTTTCGGCATTTAACGCGTGAACAATTAGCCGGTGTTAGTGTTAAAGATGCGCTTAAGCACCCATCGTGGTCGATGGGCGCAAAAATTACGATTGATAGTGCGACGATGATGAATAAAGGCTTTGAAATTATTGAAGCCCATTATTTATTTAATTATCCAAGCGAACAAATTGATATTTTAATGCATGATCAAAGTGTTGTTCATTCGCTCGTCGAATTTAAAGATGGAAGTTTTTTAGCGGACCTTGGACCTGCGGATATGAAAGTTCCAATTGCGTATGCCCTCTATGAAGGAAAACGCGAACAAAGTTTAATTCATGAAAGTTTAGATTTAAATACACTAAGTAGTCTTACCTTTCATCCCTTTGATGCGGACCGCTATCCCGCAGTCGCCTTTGCGAGAGACGCACTTAAATATAAAGGAAGCTATGGCACGATTCTTAATGCCGCGAATGAAGTTGCGGTTTATGCATTTTTAGATGGGCGATTACCGTTTAATCAAATTGAGAAAATCATTGGCCAAATCATCGGTAAACATGGTATTATTGAAAAGCCTACTTTGGACGAGCTAGTCGCGTTAGATAAAGAAATTAGGCACGAAACAACATTGTTAATAGAAAGCTTGAAGTAACAAATATGCAAACAGTTTTAATAATTCTCTTGTCGATAATTATTATCGGCTTCTTAATTGCCCTCCATGAGCTTGGTCACTTAGCCTTTGCTAAGTTGTTTAAAGTTTATTGTTTTGAATATGCGATTGGAATGGGCCCAAAAATCTATTCCAAAAAAGGCAAAGAAACAACATTTTCTTTACGGGCCTTACCAATTGGTGGGTATGTTTCAATGTATGGCGAAACGGAAGATTTTCCTGATGAATATGCTGAATTAGAAATTCCTGAAGAACGGTCCTTACTTAAAGTGGCCAAATGGAAACGCGCTTTTATTATGAGTGGTGGAATTCTTGTCAACTTCATTGTTGCGTTCTTTATTTTTATGATTGGGAACACACTTCCATACACTGTTATTAATAGTAATGTTCAAGTTATTGAAAATGGTGTCGCCGCTAATCGAGGTGTCAAAGCGGATGATATTATCATTGCGCCCCAAAAATATGATGATGGGGATGAAGAGAGGACTTACGCAATTTTTGATGTCGTTACTCTTAATGAAAAAGAATATAACGTTCTTATTTATTATCCTGATTATCATGATACGTCCTTAGAAAATTATTTTCATTTAATTCCTCGTGATGTTAAAAAGTTAACTAACCTTAATCAACTTTATACACCAAGTGAAGAAGTAAGTTTTGATGTAACGTTAACCTTTGCCAAAGGAATTGAATATAACGAAGAAAAAGAAGCATATGAATATATTGGCCAATATGAAGTAACGTTCCCCGTAAAAACGGTTAAAGCGGAAAAAGGCGATACGTATAAATATGAAGGATTTGACTTTTCCTTAACAAAACAACAAAAAAGGCGGAGCTTTGGTAAAGTCATTAGTGCCTCCGGTAGCGACTGGGTCCAATCCACGACCGCGGTTGGGCGGGCGATTATTACTTTATTTACTCCCGAAACATTTAATAATATCGGCGGCGTTGTCGCAATCTTCTCGCAATCATCCTCGATTTACGCCAACTATGGCTGGGCAAATTATATTTTCATCTGGGGAATGATTTCGGTTAACTTAGCGTTATTTAACCTTCTACCGTTCCCAGGTCTAGATGGTTGGCATTTATTAGTTGTTATTATTGAAGGAATTTCGCGGAAAGAAATTTCCAAGAAATTTAAACAAGTTGCCTCGACCGTTGGGATGATTATCTTATTTACGTTTATTTTATTTTTATTAGTTCGAGATATTGTCGGTTTCTTTTAGTACAATCATATATAATTAAAATAGTTATTAAGGAGGTAGTAAATTGACATCGAAATCTACTATTACACGGTTTTTAAATTCGCTCGGATTAAGTGATCTCGAACGTTTTTATGATTTATCAATTGTCGAATTCGCCCGTGATAAAGATAATAGTGCAAAATGGATTATTGTTTTAAATAAAACAAATCCATGGGACTACGATGTTTTTGCTGCTTTTTTAAATGGCCTAGCGCAAATAACGTATCCGTATGATTTAACATTTACGTATACATATGAACCAACACCGCTTGATATTATTAATTTATTTGATCCATGGTATCAAGCTAACTATCATCTTCCAAGCAATCAAAAAATTAATATTGTTTCGGGTAACATGATTGAATTTGTTTTTGCTAGTGAAGCAACATACATTAATAACGAACAAATGTTAAAAGATTTTCAAAGTCTTCTGTCATTTTTAAATTATCCAAACCAAATCGTTTATCAAATTATTATGGATAGTGCCAATCACGAACATATCGAAGATGATGAAGATGAAATGAGTGTTGTTGATATTGATGAAGAATTTACTTTTCATGAAGAGGAAGAAGTTGGTGATGAA
The DNA here is from genome assembly GCA_002427365.1 of Caryophanales bacterium UBA5455. Classification (GTDB taxonomy): domain Bacteria; phylum Bacillota_I; class Bacilli_A; order RFN20; family CAG-826; genus UBA5455. The sequence continues at coordinate 19,984 of DIQT01000014.1, read as the reverse complement.
GTTTTTGCCGATATTCCGTTACCAACCGATGACGATGTTCCATTTCATTTAAGCGAAAGCGAAGAAGAAGAAATTCGCGAATCAATTAAAACCACAAAAAAAGCATGGTTAAGTAAAGCCGAAGAAGCTAGTTTAGCGGAAGCGCTCGCTAACCAAAAACAAATGGAAGAAGATCGTAAATTTAAGAAACGGTTTACAAAAGGTGATTATCGCCCGCTTAATATTAGTGAGATGGACACGAATTCTGGTAACGTGGATTTTGATGGCGATGTTTTTAGTGTTGATGTTCGGAAACGGAAAAATGGTAAAAACATTTATACGTTTGGTGTTGGTCAAAGTGGTGGCCACGCAATTTATGTGAAAGCATTTGAAAACAATAGTGTTTTATCCGCTGCTAAACTTGATAAAATTAAAGTTAAAGACCGGCCCCGAATTCGCGTACGCGGAAATGTTGATTATGACACTTTTGCGCGCGATTTAACGGTGATGGCCCATTATATTGACCAATTACCCAAACTGCCATTACGGGAAGATAACGCGCCTAAAAAGCGGGTTGAACTCCACCTTCATACAAATATGAGTGTGATGGATGGGGTAACACCAATTGAACAATATATTGCTTTAGCTAAAAATATGGGACATACCGCACTTGCGGTAACAGATCATGGAGCGGTCCAAGCATTCCCCGATGCCCAAAAAGCCGCAAAAGATGCGGGCATTAAATTGATTTATGGCGCAGAAATGTACATGATTGACACAAATTTAGGTTATATCATGAATCCAAGCGATATTGAATTAACGAATGCAACTTATGTTGTTTTTGACTTAGAAACAACGGGTTTAAGTGCGCGCTACGACCGCGTTATTGAATTTGGCGCGGTTAAGGTTAGCCAAGGAATGGTCCGCGAACGTTTAAATGTTTTAATTAATCCCGGACCCGAAGCAAAACTATCACAAAAAGCCTTTGAAATTAGTGGAATCTCGCTTGCATCTTTAAAAAATAAACCACAAATGAAAGAAGTTATGCCAAAGATTCTTGATTTCATTGGTGATTCAATTTTAATTACGCATAATGCCGAATTTGATATTCCGCAATTTAACCATGAACTTGAACTACTTGGGTTAGATAAAATAAGTAATCCGGTTATTGATACGTTATCACTATCACGCTTTTTATTCCCCGAATCAAAATCGCATCGACTTGGTTCCTTAGCGAATAAATTTACGGTAAGTTACGACCCAACAAGCGCACACCGCGCGGATTATGATGCGGAAGTGCTTTATCATATTTGGGAAGCAATGCGCGTAACGTTAACAAATCATCATGGCGTGCTACTTCATAGTGATTTAGGAAAACTTGTCCCAAGTCAAGATGTATATAAACACTTATATCCACATCACGTTATTGTTTTAGCAAGAAACGAACAAGGGATGAAAGATTTATTTAAATTAATATCATTATCAAACTTAGAATATATTGCCGACATTCCAAAAATTCCGCGGCATATTTTATCGCAGTATCGTGATAACCTTTTACTAGGTAGTGCGTGCTTTAATGGCGAAGTTTTTGAATTTGCCCGTAATCGGTCGCATGAAGACTTATTAGAAAAAGTCCGTTTTTATGATTACATTGAAATTCAACCACCCGCAAACTATTCATATTTAATTAATATGGGTGATTTTGAAAGCGAAGCAGATTTATATCAAACATTAAATGACATTATGGTTGCTGCCCGCGAAGAAGGTAAACTTGTTGTGGCAACGGGTGATGTTCACTATTTAAATCCTGAACAAAAAATTTATCGTGATGTTTATATTATGGCCAAAGCGGTCGGCGGCATTAACCATGCGCTCGCTCCGTATAGCCGTGATAAAATAGCGCCATTTGAAAATCCGGATCAACATTTCCGTTCAACGGAAGAAATGTTAGCGGCCTTTACCGCGAACAACTTTTTAAGTGAAGAAAAAGCATTTGAAATTGTTGTAACAAACTCGAACATTATTGCGGATGCAATTAAACCACTTAATCCAATTAAAGATAAACTTTATCCGCCGCAAATTGCAAACTCTGATAAGTTATTAACGGATATTGTTTATGATAACGCCCATAAAATTTATGGCGATCCCTTACCAAATATTGTAAGTGAACGAATTATTACCGAACTAAAAGGGATTATTAATAACGGATACGGGGTAATTTATTATATTGCTTATTTATTAGTTAAAATGGCGAATGATGAAGGTCATATTGTTGGTAGCCGTGGTTCGGTTGGTAGTTCGCTTGTCGCAACGATGGCGAAAATTACGGAAGTTAACCCCTTACCGCCCCATTACTTATGTCCAAATTGCCAATATAGTGATTTTAAGCCAGTTGAAGTAAGCAAGTATGATATTCGTTCGGGTTTTGACTTGCCCGCAAAGAAATGCCCCAAATGCGGTCATGATTTAAAAGGCGAAGGACAAAATATTCCGTTTGAAACATTCTTAGGGTTTAATGCGAATAAAGTTCCTGATATTGACTTAAACTTTCCCGGTGACTATCAAGCAGTTGCTCATGAAAACACAAAGAAACTTCTTGGTGAAAATAACGTCTTTAAAGCTGGGACAATTGAAACCGTTGCCGAACGCACGTCTTTTGGTTATGTTCGTGGTTATTTTGAACGGAGCGGGTATGATTTATCGACAATTTCGAAAGCAAGTATTGAATATATTGCAAGTGGCTGTACCGGTGTAAAACGCACAACTGGCCAACACCCGGGTGGCATTGTTGTTATTCCAGAACAATATGAAGTTTATGATTTTACCCCGTTACAATATCCTGCCGAAGATACGGATTCATCATGGAAAACAACGCACTTTGACTTTAAATCGATTCATGATAACGTGCTTAAACTTGACTTACTTGGCCACGTTGATCCGCTCGCAATTCGGATGATGTGTGATATGACCGGCGTTAAAATTCCTGATATTAATATCGTTGATGAAAAAGTTATGTCATTATTTTCGAGTGTTCGCGCTTTAAACATGAAAACGAATACAATGAAACTTAATAATGGAGCGCTAGGCATTCCTGAATTTGGCACAAACTATGTTCGGGGGATTTTAGATGAAACGCAACCAAACCGGTTTGCGGACTTATTAATTATTTCGGGCTTAAGCCATGGTACGGATGTTTGGAGTGGTAACGCTCAAGAATTAGTTAAAAGTGGTAAATTCACCTTACGTGATGTGATTGGGTGTCGTGATGATATTATGATGTACTTAATCGATAAAGGAATTGAACCAACAACATCGTTTAGTATTATGGAAGATGTTAGACGCGGCAAAGGGGTTAAACCCGCTTTTGAAAAAGTAATGCGTGAACATGGTGTTCAAGATTATTACATTAATTCATGTAACAAAATTAAATACATGTTCCCAAAAGCCCACGCGACCGCCTATGTTATGATGGCGTTACGAGTAGCGTGGTTTAAAATTTATTATCCTCTAGCGTTTTATGCCGTTTACTTTAGTGTTCGGACTGTTCACTATGACATTGAAACAATGGTCGCGGGTAAAAAAGCAATTATAACAAAATTAACAGAATTTTCGAATCGGAAAAATTCGCGAGAAAATCCATTAACCGCAAAAGAAATTGAAGTAGAAAAAACATTAATTATTGCCTTAGAAATGGTGGAACGGGGATATAAGCTTACGAATATTGATCTTTATCGCTCGGACGCTAGTAATTTCTTAATTGATGTCGAAAATAACGCTGTCATTCCCCCATTTACAACAATTAGTGGTTTAGGAAAAGCCGCCGCGGATACTGTCATTGAAGCAAGAAAAGATGGTCCGTTCCTTTCCGTTGAAGACTTATCGGACCGCACAAAACTTACGTCAACGAGTATTGATTTCTTACGTGAAATTGGTTCGCTAGAAGGAATTCCGGAAACAAACCAAATAAGCCTCTTTGACTTTTTCTAGTTTAGTCTTATAATATTTAGGCGTAGTTTATCGCCTATGTCGGGACGTAGCGCAGCTTGGTAGCGCGCCTGCTTCGGGAGCAGGAGGCCGTGGGTTCGAATCCCATCGTTCCGACCATTTTTTTTTGGAATAAACCGCTTACTTAATTTTTCTTTTTTCGTTGGATAAAAAAGTAACCGCCAGTGGTGATTGCGCCAAAGAAGACGATAACTAATAACGTTCCATAATTAGGTATTTTATTTATTTCAAATAAGGAATGCACGTGATTTCTCGCGTTTAGAAGGAAAGAACTATTAGTGAACGATAAATCATAACCTTCATGACTTGCCCAGGCAATTAGCCGTTGCCGCGCAATCGTAATAACATAATCTTCTGATGTCCAAAAAGTGTTTTTATCACTATTTGACATCGTATTTAATTTTCCAACCGTTAAAGGTAATTTGCTTACACATTGATTGTTTGTATCTTCATACATGATGTAATTAGCGATGGAAGTTACGCTATCAGGTCCCGCAAGCGTATAACTAATCGATTGAAGATTACTATAGCCGGCTGCCCCACTTGTTGAACTAGCGCTCGTATAAGCGTATTTAAAATAGCGATAGCCACCGTTAGCAATTTCATTCGCACTATAAGTTATCCATGATTTGCCATCTTTACTAATTGTAAGCACGCCATCTTGTCTTGCTCCGCTTTTTTGGGTAACACTAACGGACATTAAATCGACACTAAAAGCGTTCGTGTTATTAATTGAACCAATCCCTTTACCAAAGGAAATATAATAGTTTTCCGAAGAAAACACATATGCATTTGTTGTAACAGTAAAAGGAACACCACCAATCGTAACGGAAGGACTACTTGGCGTATTAATGTTCTTTGATAGGTCCGAACTATTAAAGTGAGGCGAACTTAACGCAGTTGAAGTGCCTAAGGTTGCTTGATAGGCAAGGCGGACGACATTCACCGAAAAATTATATGTTTGTTCTTCATACGTAATCGAAAACTCTTTACTAGTCGAAGCGTCTCCGCTAAGCGTGTCTTCATATGTAAAGCGATAACCGTCGTTAGAAAATATGAAGTTAGTCGCAACGGAAGTTGAACCATCCGAATAATTAAGGTTCACATTAATATCATTTTTAACGATTGTTTCGCCAGGATGATATGTTTTTGGATTACTAACCGAAACACTTTCAAGTGTCGGTGGAGTAGCGGGATCACCACCTTCACTACTAATATAAGAATAAGTAATTGAATAAGCTTTAATACCCTTGGCGATATTTGTTAAAGAAATGGTAAGAATTGTACCTGAAGCAGTTGACGAGTATGTCGTTATGGTGTCGGTGCTAGCGTAGACGTTACCTAAGCCAATTTGGGTCGAGCCGACTTTAATGGTTACCGTTGCTTTTGAACCATTAAATCCACCAAAAGAAGCACTTACGTTAGTGAAGGTAACAGGAGTTGCTAATGTCATTTTGAACTCGATTGTTGAAGCTGCATTATTTGCCGACCCAATTTGCGAATACCCTGCATTAGTCGTAAAGGAAGTTGTGCCAGTTGTTGTAACTAGCCAAGAATTATTTAAATTATCAATTCCCTTTTTGCTACTAGAATTAACATTTAAACTACCACTCGCGCTTCCAAAGAATAAAAAACCACTTTGTGGCAAGGCATTTTTGACCCTTACGGTTAAAACATCATAACCATCACCATATCCCGAAATCACCTCGATTTCGGTTATTCCTACACCAACAGCGGTTACTAAGCCAGTATCTTCATCAACTGTAGCAACGTTTTTATCTTTGCTATCAAACATAAATATTCGCGAAGCACTAGCAGGTGTCGTTATAATCGTTTCTTCCGCGTTATATGTTTCACCAATATTTAATGTAATGGACGAAGGATTAAAATGCATTTCATCCGCTCCAAGAATTTCCGCTACGCTAACGTCAACAGTTGCCACGGCAGTAACGCCATTTTTCGTTGCGGTCAGAGTAATTGAAGTAGTACCAGCCCCAACGCCTTCGACAAGACCGCTATTACTTACCGTTGCGACATTAATATTATTAGAATGATAGGAGATGATTCCATTAGATGTTGTTAAGTCAATTTGGCGCTTTTCACCAATGGAAATATTTAAACTTGTTTGTTTAGTTGTAACATAAGGATTATCAATATTTAATAAATTAGCGACATTAAGCCGTCCATTTGTAATATTTGATGGACCTACATCTCTACATGAAGAATCCCACCCACTTACTTTAATCATTTTATTTGTGTAATAGCCTTTACCATCTGCGCTATCTTGTAATTGATTTAGAAATTCACTAGGTGTGCCACTAGGATATTTTTCTTTCCATAGGGCCGCCGCCCCAGCGACAATCGGACTAGAAAAAGAAGTGCCTTGCGTATCAGTGTACGTATGAAGCGGGTTAGATTCTGTGCCATTTAGACGCGCGGTATAAACGTAGCCCGGGGCAAGAATATCAACATTAACTTCACCCGTTTGGGAAGGACTAACGTAATTTGTAAATTCCGCTAATTCGTAAGGATTGCCTTTATTATTCCAATCTCCAAGTGCGCCAACGCCAATAACATGTTTATTACTAGCCGGATATGATTTATGCCACGTTGCTTCATTTCCTGCGGCAGCAACAACAATAATTCCGGCGTTATAAGCTTGTAAACAGACACTATCTAAATATGTTGCCGTTGTGTAGTCGCCATCTTGTTTATCACCCCAACCATCAGTGAAATTTTCTGCATAAGCACCAAGTGACATATTTATAACATCAACTTTTTGCTCAATTGCGTAGCGAATTGCTGCTTGAATGGAAGAAAAATAAAAATCGACTTTTAAAGCTAAAATGTTTGCGCTCGGCGCAATACCAACCCCACCACCATTATTCATTGGGGCGGCCGCGGTTGTCGAAGTCGCGGTACCATGGCTCGTCCATTCATAATTACCATCATCATCGCTTTCCCAATCTTGGCCGATATAGGAACTAGGGTGATAATAAACCGTAGAGCCATCAGTAAAATAATATCTACTGGTTGGTAGGATCGCACTTGTGCCATCACTTCTTAAATATTCAGGGTGATTATAATCAAAACCATCATCAATAATTGCGATTGTTGTGCCAGCACCGGTATAAGTGTCCCAAACACTTTCAATATCACCAATTAAGTTTGCTCCTAAGGACCGTGACTTTTGTGTTTCGTATTTATTATCCGTTGGCACCGTAAACTTTTTGGCTTTTACTAATCCAGCCGCATCATCGACTTTTGTAACATAATAAGCATTTTTCGATTTGACGTACTCATCAGCTTGATAATGACGTTCAATATTATAGTTTGCTAAAAATGTTGCGCTAAAGGCAAAAAGCAACGGTCCAAGAAGGCTTAATTTTATATATTTTTTGGTCTTCATAAGAAACGCTCCATCGTTATAAAATAACTATATCATAATTAATAAGCTTTGATATGAGGTAATTATAGTTAAAACTGTCATTTTTATGCTTGAAAAAATAGCAATTAATGCCTAACATAATAAAGCTTTCATATTTAATAATTATCTAAAAAACTCACTCGACCATCGGGCGATTTTGATAGCGATTAATAATCAAAATGACAAACACTAATTTTAAAATTGTTAAGGCAAAGTTCACATAAAGTTTAATCCCAGATTGAATTTCACCCCAAAATGGTAAAGAAATATTAAACACAAAGTTAATGACTTGAATAACGGCTAAACTAAGCCAAAGTTTTAAGTTCGGAAATTTATTTTTGCTAATAATAAATAGGCCAAGAATTAAGAGTGTTAAATTAAAAACAAGCGCGACCGATGTAAGAATTTGATTAATGACATCATGCGCGGTTTGGTAGTTTGAAATTGTATTTAGTAATTCATGATTAATACGAACTACACCATTATTAACAAGTTTTATGAGCCAAATCGTAACTGCGCTATTAACAAACTTTTCTGTTGTAGGGTACGTGTTATTTAAACTTTTGCGTAATGAAAAAATAACAAAAATCATTAACATCGTTGTATAGAAAAAGATAAGTAAATCTAGCTCATAAATAAGGTTAACGAAGGTGGGAATATTTGGTGTACGCAAAGTAAAAATGATGTGGTTTAAATCCTTAATTAGTGCAAAACCCGCGTAAAGTGCGACAAAGACGATTAATGTTTTACTAACGATTCCACTTTTGTTATTTTTTAGGCTGTCTTTTTCTATTGATAGCCGCCATTCATAGACACTATAAATAAAGTAATGACAAAGGATATTAACGAGAATGATAAGAAGAGAAATGTTTAAATAATTTATATTTTCAATATGGAAAAAACTAAAGTTAAATAAGGATGTAAAAATAATAGCGACAATAAAAAGTAAAGTTAAATAAATGCAATTTTCAAATATACGCTTAATATAGCCTTTTTTATTAAGCAATAACGCGGGCGGAAGTAATGTCGTTTGATTACGTCTAATAAAAAAGATAGCGCCACCGATTAAAAGAATAATAAAAACATTCGTGTAAATTCGCGGATTAATCTCAAATTGGGCAGGTCCGTATTTTATAAGAAAAAAAGCAGTTAATGCATAAACGAAAACACTAGAAATAATCATTCCTTTTATACTATTTTTTAATAAAAGATAACTATTTTCAAGCGCGATATTTTTCTTTTGCAAGACCCCAAGAATGATTAAAACCGTTCCGCTAAAAAGAATAAGCAAAAGTTCTAAAATGAATAAGCTAAAATAAGAAATTGAATAAAGGGTAATCTTAAGAGCAAGCGATAGAAATGAAATAATTACCGCATAAATGAGTAAACTTTTCATTGCTTTCCAATTTGATGTACTTCTTTTTATTTGTTCATCCATCATTTGCTCCTAATGATTCACCGTATATTTATAAAGGCGATGAGAAAAGTAAATTTATTATATCTTATATCGCTTAATATGATTAAACTAAATATTTTGTAATTAGCTCGATAAGTAGTGATGATTATATTATTTTAAATTATTTTAATGTACAAGATCGAGCCTTTTTATATTCAAATACATAGGGATTATGTTTATAATTACAATAGAAGCTAAGGTAATGAAAATTGAGGTATAAATCATGGATAAATATAAACGCACACTAGAAGAACTTGATGCAATTTTATTTGCGCCGTTATACACGTATTATCAAAAAAGCGGCGTTAATCGTCTTCTGTCGGAAAAAGAATATTTTGAGTTAGAAACAATGGCTTTAACTGAAGCAGATTCAGATGATGATATTTCTGAATACGTTGATAGTCTTGTTGAAATTATAGGTTCCGACTTAGCATTTATTTATTTGATTGCGCTAGCGGCCGAAGAAAATGAAAATTATCAAGTAGCGTTATTTGTTTATCAAGTTGGCGAAGCAATTGCGGAATCAATTTGTGATGAAAAACCGACTTTTAATAATTATTTAGAAGTAGCAAAGTGGCGCATTGCTAGTAGTCGCGTCGATTTACGGGAAGATTATATTGTTGATGTCATTTCTGATTATTATTTAGTTTCAATTGGCTTTGTCCATACGTTATTTAGCATTGAGGATGATGAAAACATTGTTGAAAAACAAGTTTTGCCCGTTGTTAATTATTACGCTGAGATTATTGAACGCTTAGCAAAATCTAAGCAATTTCCAACCGAATTATTTTTTCTCTTAACACATAAATTTAGTAACGATCTTAGTGATGGTGTGTTTGGTTTACTTTGTGAAGATATTATGCGTGCGTATATGCGTGTGGTAATTAATTTTTGGACAATTTATCGCTACCACGAGGGACCAATTTTTAAAAATTTAATTATTTCTCAGGTTTTTGATATTAAAAAATTAATTACGCTTGATGATGTTCCCCATCTTATTTATGAGGATGTCTTAGAAATGATTAAAGCATTAATTAACATTATTGGTGACGAATGCGAAGTCGCGAATGAATACGAAAAACTGTACGATAAAATATATACAAAAATTAATGATTTAAATTAATGGGGAAAGAAGAACTTTTTGCCATGGATTTAATAAAAAACCACTAGATGTCTAGTGGTTAGAGTTTGTCATATTTTGTTGAATTGCCGTATGCTTTTTCAATCGGATATTTCTCACCATTTTTTATAATTTTTTCTTCAATGATTTCTTTTAAATCAAAGCCATAATGTTCACATAATAATAAGCAATACGAGACAACATCCGCGATCTCTTCTTTGACACCATTAATATCAACAGTTTTATTTTCCCATTGGTAATGTTCTAAAAGTTCACCAGCTTCAATCGCTACCGATTTAGCAAGATTTTCCGGAGTGTGAAATTGTTTCCAGTTCCGGTCATCGCGAAATTTAATAAGTTTTTCAATTATTTCATCCATGATTTTTCTCCAATTACATTTGCTTATCGTAGTATTCTAAAAGAAGTGCGGCCCCATCTTCATCATTATTTGGTAGGTGAATATTGGCGAGCGCTAATAAGTCATCATAAGAATTCGCCATCGCGGCTTTTTTCTCGGCAACTTCAAGCAAAGAATAATCTAGCGGTGAATCGCCGATGGCTAAAGCATCTTTTGGTTTAAGTTTATAAAGTTCTAATAAATGTAGAAGCGCTTTGCCTTTACTTGCCCCCGGATCATAAATTTCAATCATGTCATCGCGGGAGATAAGAATTGTTAAATATGGATAAACTTCGGTTAAGTAATCATAAATTTCAGAAATTTCATGGGACCCCGCAATAATAATTATCTTTAAGACCGCTTCTTCATCAATTGGATAAGGTAGTGGCTTTGGTTTTGCCATAAACCCAACAATTTTTTCTTCTGCAATTTGGCCAGGGAAGTCAGAATTCGTTGTATACCAATTTTTTGCTGTATAAAAGTCAACCGCTCCATGGGGGACGAGTTTTTTAAATTCATTTAATAAACTTGCCACATAATGTGGCGCAAGTGGAACTTGGGCAAGGGGCCGAAAATTTTCATCTAAAATAAGTGTTCCGTTTAAAGCAATTAATGGAGCTTTCTTTAATAGAATTTGATGCATTTCAATTAAGGCTTGGGGACACCGACCTGAGGCATAAACAAAAGGAACTTTTAAACTTATATCTTGGATGATGCGCTTTGTTCGATCACTTACTTGGTGATGCGAATTTAATAATGTGCCATCAATATCACTAATAATAATTTTTGGTGGATTTTTTACATCTTCATTCTTGAAGATAATCTTTTTTTCCATCGGGTTCCCTCCTTTACTAGTTATTATTATAGCAAATTGGCGCAAGTAAGTTTCATATAAATTTTAAGTTTAGATAATAGGAAAAGACCGCTAAAGATAGTATAATAATTAAGCCTTTTAATGCGCCGGTAGCTCAGTGGATAGAGCGCCCGCCTCCTAAGCGGTAGGTCGAAGGTTCGACTCCTTCTCGGCGCGCCAATCATTATTAATTAAGGAAGTAATAATTAATGAAACATACGATGCGATTAGATGACGATCCGTTTATGAAAATTCTTGCGGGTGAAAAAACAATTGAGTTACGCTTAAATGATGAAAAGCGTTCACTAATTAATGTTGGGGATGAAATTGTTTTTGTTAATCGTGATGATAGTTCATTAACGCTTACGTGTCTAGTAAAAGCAATCCATAAATTTAAAGATTTTGAACTTTTATATAAACATCTAAGTTTAAAAAAGTGTGGCTATGCCGCGGATGAAATAAAATCGGCCCATCCTAACGATATGCTTAAATATTATTCAAAAGCGGACCAACATAAATATGGTGTTTTAGGAATTGAATTAACACCACTAGGTAATCACGAACCAAAGTAAAAACAAACTCTTTTTAACCATAAAGTATGATGAAAAGGCTATAATTAAGCAAATGCAACCAATAGTTGCGGATTTTCAACCTAGAATAGGTGGTAGCAACGAGGGTTAATTTTATAAAATGTGGTTAGAAAGGTGGTAATGCTATGAATATCGAAATTGCCAATCGCTTAGTCGAACTAAGAAAAAAACACAACTTATCCCAAGAACAACTCGCTGAAAAACTTGGCCTATCGCGGCAAGCGGTGAGTAAATGGGAACGCGCCGAAGCATCACCAGATACAAGCAACCTTATTTTATTAGCTCGGCTTTATAATATTTCGCTTGATGAACTCTTGGACACTGATGCAACAAGTGATGAATTAAAACAAGAAGTTGAAGATGAAGTTGTAAATGAAGAAGTAAAGCCTGAAAAAAAAGACCGGGTTAAAGTTCATTTAGGTCCGCTTAAAATTGACGTTAATGAAGAAATCGGTCATACAAGCGTTCAAATTGGTGATCCCAAAAAAGGTAAAGGACTCCATATTAATGTTAATGATGATGATGAACCAAACGTCCATGTTTATAAAAAAGAAATGTCCAAAAAGATGAAACGCAATTTGGCAATTAAAGAAATATTAACCGCTTCGGGCGCGTTAATTATTGGAATTGTTTATATTGTCTTAGGTCTTACACTTCCAAAAATGATTGGGGAAGTTTCGTTTACTTGGGGCACTTCCTCACACTGGTGGGCAACGGGCTGGGTATTATTTTTATTAATTCCAGTTATTGATGGATTAAGTGAAACAATTATTTATAAAAACGCTAACAAATTTCCGTTTCCAATTATTGTCACATTTGTATATCTTTTATTAGGAATGGGTTGGTCCTTATGGCATCCATATTGGGCAATATTTTTACTCATTCCTGTCTATTACGCAATTGTTAATGGGGTTAAAAAGATTAATGAATTTCATTATGATAAGAAAGGGTTTGATGTGGCGTTAGATGCGGATATCTGTGATGTTGATTTAGATGAAGAAGACGAAGAATAATTTAAACTCCGAGATAAATAAACGAAAACTCCCACAAAATAAGTGGAAGTTTTTTAATAATATTTAATTTTAATTGAAATTTTCTGCTAAAATAAGAGTATAAAAGAAAAACCGCAATTAAGCGGTTAAATCAGTGCATTAATTCCGCACACTGCGGACTGGTTGCCCAGCGATGAAAACAAATGTTATTTGAACTCGTAATGTTATCTGATTTTTCTTACATAATTATTTTACTAACAAAGGAGCGTTTTGTCAAATGAGTAAAAAATATTATTTAGGTCTTGATATTGGAACTAGTTCAGTAGGTTGGGCTGTAACTGATGAAAATTATAATGTATTAAAAGCAAAAGGGATGCGTTTATGGGGGTCCTATTTATTCAAGAAAGGTGAAACCGCCGCTGAAAGAAGGAAATATCGATCAAACCGTAGACGGAAATCCCGCCAAAAGGCTCGAATTGATTACTTACAAGAAATATTTGCAGATGAAATATATAAAATAGATCCATCATTCTTTTTAAGGTTAAATAATTCTGCGTTATTTCGCGAAGATAAAGGCGAATGGTTAGGCGATAAACAACTAAGCAATTTAGATACCAAATATTCATTGTTTGACGACTTAAATTACACCGACTATGACTTTTATAAAGAACACAAAACAATTTATCATTTGATTCAAGAATTAATTGATAATCCAAATAAAAAATTTGATATCCGCCTAATTTATTTAGCATTGCATCACTTAGTTAAATACCGCGGACACTTCTTAATGGAAGGCGTTAATTTAACATCGGAAGGTGATTCTTTAGAATATTTAGAAAATCTTTTTATGACGCTTAATGAATTTTTAACTGAACGTTTTGATGTGATCAACCCTCTATTTAGTGGAGTAAGATCAACTGCTTTTATGAACATCTTTATTAAGCAAAAACTTACAATTACTCAAACTAAAACAGAACTAAAAAAGATACTTAATTATCAAAAAAATAATACAAATGAAATGATAATTTCGGCCTTAGCAGGCGGTAAAATTACAATCTCTAAAATGTTTGAAGAGGAAAGTTATAAAGAAATTAAACCCTTTACACTTTATGATAGTGATTTTGATGATGTAACGGGGCCTAAAATTGCAGCGACCATCGGTGATGATTATGTATTAATTGAATTACTTAAGTCTATTTCAAGTTTTGTTGTAATGCAAAAAATTCTTGGTGAAGGAAATACTTATTTATCGGAAGCAATGGTTAAAAGATATGACCAACATCAAAACGATTTAAAAGAGTTTAAAAAGTTTATTAAACGTTATTATAGTAGTAAGGTTTATAATTCGTTATTCCGTGAATATGAACCTAAATCCCCTGAAGTTGCAGTTAGTTATTCTCAATATATTGGTATGACGAAAGTAAAAGGAATAAAGGAAACGGGTAAAAAGGTTTCCCCTAGTAATTTTTATAGTGCGATTAATAAACTATTAGATAATCAAGCTGATAAATTTAAAGATGATGAAGTTTTTAACATTAATAAAAATGCAATCAAAGAAAAAATTAGTCAAAACGATTTTTTACCGTTAATGGCAAGTAAAGAAAATGCAAGTTTGCCTTATCAACTTAATGTTTTAATGGCGGAGAAAATTTTAGAAAATTCCGCTAAACACTATAGCTTCTTAAATGAAAAAGAAGATAATTTGAAAAAGAAAGAAAAAATAATTCGTCTTATTACATTCCGAATTCCTTATTATGTTGGGCCGCTTAATGACCAACATCAAGGAGAAGAAGGCGTTAATAACTGGTTAGTACGTCGTGATGTTAATGATAAAACGGCAATTACACCATTTAACTTAGATGAAAAAGTTGACTTAGTTAAAACGCAAGAAAAATTTATTCGCAGAATGACAAATAAATGCACATTTTTACCATCAGAAGACGTGTTGCCAAAAGCAAGTTTGTGCTATGAAGAATATGACATATTAAATCGTATTAATCGAGTAAAAATTAATGGCGAGTTAATTTCTAAGCAAATTAAATCGAGTTTACTAGAATATTTAAAAAGCACTAAAAGTTTGACTCTTAAACAATTTCAAGATTGGCTGATCAGAAATGGTTTCATTCGTAAAGAAGATGAAAATCCTATTAGTGGAATTGATTTGGAAAGTTTCAAACTCTCAACA
The DNA here is from genome assembly GCA_002427365.1 of Caryophanales bacterium UBA5455. Taxonomy (GTDB): domain Bacteria; phylum Bacillota_I; class Bacilli_A; order RFN20; family CAG-826; genus UBA5455. The sequence goes on along the minus strand of DIQT01000014.1, from coordinate 4,980 downwards.
CCATCTCATTATTATTTTTCTAACATTATTAAAGACCCAAAGCGGTTTAAACAACTTAATAATGAGTTAGAACAAGTTATTTTTTGGTCAACGATTTTTGAAGATGCCGAACTTTTGAAAAAACAAATTAAAGTTAATTATAGTGATGAATTTACTCCAGATGAAATAGAAAAACTCGCGAGATTTAAAGGTGCGGAATGGGGGCGCTTAAGCGCTACTTTCCTTGCAGGGAAAAACAGCTTTTATATTAACGATGAATCGACTGGAGTATTGACATCAATTATTGAAATTCTTCGTGATAGCAATAAAGAATTAAACTCAATAATTTATGATGATTCGTTTAATGTTCGTGAAGCTATTCAAGAATTCAATAGCGAAAACCAAATAAACTATGCTTCATTAAGTCAAAGATTGGATGATAGTTATGTTTCTCCACAAGTTAAAAGAAGTATTGTAAAAACAATTCGTGTTATTGATGATTTAGAAAAAGTTTTGAAAGTTGCACCGACAAAAATATTTGTAGAAGTTGCGCGGGGCGGCGGAAAAAAAGGAGAACGAAAATCATCGCGGAAAACGCAATTGCTTAAACTATATGAAGCCGCAAAAGTAGATGCTGAACTTATCAATCAATTAAATAATCAAGGCGAAGAGACTTTAAAATCTAAACGCTTATATTTATATTATTTGCAACTTGGTAAATGTGCTTATTCAGGTGAGACGATTGATTTAAACACGATTAATTCGAACGCTTATGATATTGACCATATTTACCCGCAATCAAAAATTAAAGATGATTCATTTACGAACTTAGTATTAGTTAAAAGAGCAGAAAATATGCGAAAGAGTGATGGGCTTGTTCCTCATGATGTAAGAATTAAGCAAAAAGCATTTTGGAAAGCTTTACGAAAAAAACAATTAATTAATGAAGAAAAATTAAATAGATTAATGAGAAGTTATCCTCTTACAGAACAAGAGTTATCGGATTTTGTTAATCGCCAAATTGTAACAACTCAGCAATCCACTAGGGTTGTAATTGATATCCTTAGCGAAATGTTTCCTGATACCGAAATAGTTTATGCAAAAGCTGGAAATGTCAGTGATTTTAGACGAGATTTCGATATTATAAAAGTTCGAAATATTAATAATTTGCATCATGCAAAAGATGCTTATTTAAATGTTGTTGTTGGCAATGTTTACAACGTAAAATTCACAAAAAATCCTCGTAACTTTATGGAAACGGGAGGATTTAAAGAAAATTATAATCTTAAGAACCTCTACAAATACGATATTAAAGGCGCGTGGAACGCTAAAGAAAGCAATAGTTTAAAACTCGTAAAGAAAACAATGGAACGAAATGATGTAAGTGTTGTACGCGCAACCGAAACATTTTCAACTCCTAATTTTTATGATCAAAACGCTTCGAAAGCGAGTGAAAAAGGTCTTGCCCCAATTAAAGAATATGGCCCATTAAAAGATTCAAGTAAATATGGTGGCTATAATTCTGTTAGCACAGCCTATTTTGTGTTAGTTGAATCAAAAGATAAAAAAGGCAAAACAATGCGCACACTTGAAGCGATGCCGACGATGTATGCTCGACGTGCTGAAAAAAGCGAAAACTTTGCTAACTGGGTTTGCACTAATTATTTTGGGCTAGAAGATCCCAGTATTATCAAGAAAATTAATATTTTCTCTGAAATAACAATAGCTGGATTTCCAGTTTTGATTTCTGGAAAAAGTAATGATCAAATTCTTTTATATAATAGTGTTGAGTTGTTTCTGAATAAAGATGAAGAAAAATATATCAAAAGTTTAGAAAAAATTGATAAAGATAA
>DIQT01000014.1:582-2979 GCA_002427365.1 Caryophanales bacterium UBA5455 | reverse complement strand
TTAGAAAAAATTGATAAAGATAAATCGATTTATTCTCAAGTCGAAGAAATTATATTAAATGAAGTTATTGATCTAGAAACTAATTTAATAAAGACAAATTCAATAATCGTAAATAAAGAAAAAAATCTTCTTTTATATAATGTTTTGATCAAAAAATTCAAAAACAAGATTTTTGAAGGAACAAGGTTTTATCGTTATGGCACAACTTTAGAAAATGGAAAAGAAAATTTTATTTCTCTTTCCTTACTTAAACAAGTTTCTTTGTTATTGCAATGTATTCGAGCGTTATCGGCAAAAAGTGCGCCAAGTGGCGATTTAAGATTAATCGGTGGGACTGGAAGTGTGAGTCTTGGAATGAATAAAAAAATAAACAAAACAACAATATTAAGAACGTATTCACCAACAGGTTTATATAATAAAAAAGAAATATTGTTTAAGGAGGAATAAATATTGGGCTTTCGCACAGTAGTTATTAATTCGCGTTGCAAATTAAGTTTGCAATTAGGGTACTTAGTGTGTCGCGGAGAAGAAGAAGGAAGAATTCATTTAAAAGAAATTTCTACAATCATTATTCAAAACCCTAGTATTTCAATCACAACCGCCCTGCTAATTGAATTAAACAAACAAAATATTGACGTTATTTTTTGTGATGAAAAATCAAACCCCTCATTTAGTATTGCTCCGTTTTCCCAGGGACATCGAAGTTATGGGAGCTTAAAAAAACAAATGGCGTGGACAACAAAGACAAAGAAGGAAGTTTGGACAAGGATTGTACGTGAAAAAATTTTAAATCAACGAAGACTTTTAATTAAACAAAACCATTTTGAAGCTGCAGATTTGCTAGAACAGTATTTGTCAGAATTAGTAGAGGGAGATGAAACAAATAGGGAAGGACACGCTGCCAAAGTTTATTTTAATGCCTTGTTTGGTCAAGAATTTTCTAGAAGAAAAGAGAACGTTGTTAATGGGCCCTTAAATTATGGTTATTCAATAATATTATCAACAATAAATAGAAACATTGTAACGAGTGGTTATTTGACTCAACTTGGAATATGGCATGATAATGAATTTAATCATTTTAATTTAGGGTGTGATTTAATGGAACCAATACGTCCATTTGTCGATTTGGAACTTTTTAAATTATCTGATTTGGATGATTTTAAACTTCCAATGGCGAACATTCTTAATATCGAGGTAGAGTTTGATGGGAAAAAGACACTACTATCGACAGCATTGAATCGTTACGTTCATTGCTTTTTAAACGCTATGAACGATAACGATCCTAAGAAAGTGATATTTCCAATTAGAAATGAATTATAGATTTATGAGAACAATATTATTTTTTGATTTACCAACTCTAACTTTAAAACACAAAAGAAGTTATCGAAAATTTCTTAAGGCAATTAAAGCAGAGGGGTTCATTATGTTGCAGGAATCGGTATACGCTAAATTATCAATTTCATACGCTCAATCACAATTAGTAAAAAAAAGAATTAGTGATTCATTGCCTGATGAAGGGTTAGTATTTGCATTAAATATTACAGAAAAACAATTTAACGATTTGGAAATTCTCGTAGGTGAGAATAACACAAGTATTTTAAATGATGATGAAAGGTTGGTTGAATTATGATTCGCATAGTACATCCTTTACTTGAAGAAGTTATTGAAATAAAAAGGGGTGAAATTGTTAGTTTGGTAATTGAGTCAAAGTATGAGTTTTATAAAATGAATTTTGAGTTGGATAACGCTATTAGTAATAAAGAAGAGTGTTCTTTTGTCTTTTCGTTTAATGATAAAATATTAACACCAAGTAAGGATATATTTATCATTAATAATATACCTAGTTTTGATATTAATGATAAACGAATACAAAGCGCTCTATTAAAAGCAATTATAAGTAATGAACGAAGCTTGGATATTGAGAAAGAATTACAGGAAAATAATATTAAAATGTATAAAACACTGAAATGTCTATTAAAAGATTTTGATTTTGATATTGAACTTACTGAATCGCCAGAATTAAAAAAGATACTTTCCGCTTTTGAAATATCAATTGATTATGAAAGAACTTTTAAAATAAATGATTTATTGACTTGGATAAATATAATTCATGAATTGATTAATCCAAATCTTATAATTATTAATAGTTTTAATAATTTTTATAGTGAAGAAAGTTTATTTCTTTTCCAACAAGAAGTTGGCAATACTGACTGGTATATTTTATTACTAGAAAACAATGCGACTAAAATGTGTTATTGTAAGCAATATGTTTATGATAACGATAATTGTTATATTAAAGCTCCTAAGTTATAATGTTTATATTCAGATAACCTATTTTAAATGTTTATAGGTTTTATTATTTTCAAAATTTGAGGTTTGAGAGTGATGTTATCTGAA
>DIQT01000014.1:0-405 GCA_002427365.1 Caryophanales bacterium UBA5455 | reverse complement strand
TTATCTGAATATAAACTTAAACTTTTTAGATGTGTTTTCTATTGGTGTTGTGGTTTGAGAGTGATGTTATCTGAATATAAACTTAAACAGATGAAGATGAAAAGAGAATTCACGCCGAGTTTGAGAGTGATGTTATCTGAATATAAACTTAAACTAGTTCAACAGTATCATTTTCAGTGTCCGTGTTTGAGAGTGATGTTATCTGAATATAAACTTAAACTTAATGTCTTCCATCGCCCATTTAATCTCGGTTTGAGAGTGATGTTATCTGAATATAAACTTAAACAATAAAACCCGTTTTGATAACCGTTAAAAAGTTTGAGAGTGATGTTATCTGAATATAAACTTAAACTGTCGGCGGTCAAAGAACATTAACGCTCGTGTTTGAGAGTGATGTTATCTGAA
>DIQT01000015.1:254494-261211 GCA_002427365.1 Caryophanales bacterium UBA5455 | reverse complement strand
CGACCATGTTGAGTTATTCCCCACCGTTTGCCCAAAGTGTGGGAGTACAGCGTTATGGAAAACCGGCTATGGTACGGAACGGGTGGAAAAAGAAGTGCAACGGCTTCTACCAAATGCACGGACCCTTCGCCTTGATAGTGATTCGGCAAAAGTTCGCCAAACAATTGCGAAAACAATTGAAAAATTTCGCAAACACGAAGCCGATATTTTAATTGGCACGCAAATGATTGCCAAAGGCCACGATTTTCCGCTTGTCACACTTGTTGGGGTTGTGCTCGCGGATATGGGATTAAATTATCCTAGTTACCGTTCAAGTGAACGAACATTTGAACTTCTGACGCAAGCCATCGGTCGAAGCGGTAGAAGTGACTTACCTGGTAAAGCAATTATTCAAACGAATATGCCAGAACACTATGTAATTGAACTCGCGGCCAAGCAAGATTATGAACAGTTTTTCGCAAAAGAAATGCGCATGCGCCGGTTATTAAATTTTGTCCCATATACCTTTTTAATTAAAGTAACACTTGAAGGAAAAGATGAAAAAATTGTTGAACGAACAATTAGTGTTTTAAGCGAAGATTTAAAAGCTAAACTTAATAATGATGCGGAAATTATTGGACCGGCGATTCCATTTTTAGACTATAAACGCGGGTTATATTCAAGGTATCTTGTTATTAAATATAAAAACTATTTCAAAATTAAACCACGCTTACTTGAAGCGTTTCGCCCATTAATTTCCAATAATGAAATCGTAATCAAAATTGATGTTGATTCGGTTGATGTTTGATATAATACTAGGCGTTAAAGGAGATAACGGACATGATTTTATTTACAGTTTTAGGATTAGATGAATATATTACTGGTCGCTTTTCAAAAACGATTAGTCACGAAGTTCAAAAAATTATTAAAAATGACAAAGAAGAAGTATTCTTTTTAGCCCCCCATTCGTATTTATTTTATGAAGGCGTTGAACAAACAAGTTGGCATTGTCTAACAATCATTAGCTTATCAAGCGCTTATAAAAAATATGAAAGCCAAATTGCCGAATACTTTTTAGAAGCAACCGTTGATTATGTTATGAATATGCAAATTCGCTTCGAATATGATGATAGCAAACACTATGTGCGGAATAATAATGAATTTCCCCGCTTCATTGAAGAAGACAATATTATGCATGATGAAGACGAAGAAGATGATTATGATGATGCTGACCTTGATGAAAACACCATCTTTTTTGGCAATGCCTTTGAAGGATATGACTTTGAAGAAGGACACCGCACCAAAAAAGCGGAACCTGAATATTGTGAAGGCGATGAGTGCGAAAATTGCGATTGCGATGAAAATGATGAAGATTGCGACTGCCATAACCATCACCATTAATAATTAAAAGTAACCAATTTTAAAATCCGAACCCCCGTTATTAGGTGTAACGGGGTTTTCATTTTTTTAAAAGGCAAATTCCAAGGCAAAATACGATATTTTACTAGTTTTTGATTAGTTGAATTCATGTGATAATGTTATAATAGATTAAGTTTGGGGTTTTCTTTAATTTGGAAAACATTCGAAATTATAACCGTGAAAAATTCACGAATAATTTCCCTAAGCAAATCTAGCGCGATAAACGCAAATTGAGGAAAATTTATGGATGTAATTGTAGCAACGGGAAAAATACTTAGTTCGATCATTAATGATCACATTTCTTTTGGCGCGGCGTTAAAAGCGTTTCGCGAACAAAAAACGGGCACAAATAATGAAATTAACATGGTTGGTAGTTTAACGCATGTTAGTTTAAAACACTTATTAGCTAGTCAAAACTTTTTAAAAACGCATCTTAGTGTTCCGCTTGTACCAAATGAAGAAACATATTTAATCGCTCTAATTAGTGAAGTTGCCTTTCATCATAAGTTAAGTGACGAAGTATTAAATAAAAGTATTAGCGAATTATACGCTGAAGATAATTCCTTTTCATTAACGGTCGAAGAAGTTGAAATTTTATTAACCCTCGTAAAAGCGACACCAAATTTATTACCCTTAGAAAATGATGTTACAAGTGAAGAATACTTAAGTTTAAAATATAACACCCCCGCGTGGCTTGTTAAAATGTGGGGCAAGATGATGAGTGTAGCGGTGTTAGAACGCTACTTAAAAGCAAATCAATATCGTGCACCAAATACATTTCGCGTTAATCCTCTTCTTACAACGCGCGACTTTGTTTTAGCAACTGATGCAAAATTTAGCGCAGGACCGGCGACTAATTCCCTTATTTATACCGGCAATAAAAGTATTCGTAACCATGAACTCGTCCAAAAAGGCTTTATTTACGCGCAACCACTCGCCGAATCATATGTTTATGATTTAATAAATGTTAAAAAACTTGAAGATTGTTTAATTTATGAAAGTCGCTTTAATCATAGTTATTTAGATTTATCGTATCGAAGCGAAAATAAATTAAAAATTGATCTTGCCGTCGCCGCGAAAACCCGCGAAATTAATTTAGAATATGAACTAACGCATGCGAAAATAAAAAACATCTTCGTTTTCCATAGTGCCCCTAGTTCAATTATTACCGCCTTACGGTCAAAACGCGATTTAGTTGTCGTTATTCCAAATAACTCGCAATTTGATTTAATAAGGAAAACACCTGATTATTTTCTCCATTTTAATCAAGATGATTTAGATAATTATATTTTCGAAGCAAAAACAGCTTTAGAAGAATGTGCCGCCTTTACCCGTAATGGTGGTCAACTCTTATATTTAGTTAATACATGTTCTAATAAAGAAGGGCACGGCTTAATTGAAGATTTTATTATGAGCCACAGGGATTTTAGCCTCGTTAGTGAAAAACAATTTTTACCAATTGATGAATATAAATCAACATTATATTACGCTTTATTAAGTCGAAAGGATGTTCACAATGCTTAATTTATACGATTACGAATTTAATAAACTCGTCGCGGAGTTAACTGCCCGGGGCCAATCAAAATATCGGGCAACGCAACTTTATAAATGGATTTATAAACGAAACGTTACTGATTTTGACCAAATGAGTGATATTTCGAAAGCTTTTCGTGATGAATTAAACCGTGACTTTATCTTAGCAAAACCATCCATTTACCGGGAACAACATAGTGAAGATGGCACGATGAAACTTTTACTCCAACTTAGCGATGGAGCGCTCGTGGAAACGGTGCTAATGCGCTATAGTTATGGTAATGTCGTTTGTGTAACAAGCCAAGTTGGCTGTAATATGGGGTGCTCTTTTTGTGCATCCGGCTTATTAAAAAAACAACGCGATTTAACACCAGGAGAAATGCTTGGCCAAGTATTAGTCGTTAATGATTTACTTCGCTTAGAAGGTCATGGAGCGCGTACAACGCACATTGTTGTAATGGGTACGGGTGAACCATTTGATAACTATCAAAATGTTTTAGACTTTGTCCGGATTGCTAATCACCCGCATGCACTAGAAATTGGTGCCCGGCACATTACAATTTCGACATGTGGTTTAAGTCATAAAATTAAAGAATTCGCGCATGAAGGACTTCAAGTTAATTTAGCGATTTCACTCCATGCCTCAAATGATGAACTTCGCTCGCAAATTATGAAAATAAATAAAGCTCATCCACTTGATTTATTAATGGATGCTGTTAAGTATTATGAATTAGAAACAAATCGCCGAGTAACATTTGAATATATTTTACTTGCTGGCGTTAATGATTCGACCGCCCAAGCTGATGAATTAAGTGACTTAATTCGCGGCACAAATGCGTATGTAAATTTAATTCCCTTTAATCCAGTTAGTGAATTGCCGTATAATCGTAGTAGTGATCAAAATGTTAAAGCGTTTTTGAACCAATTAATTAAACGGGGCATCACGGCCACCGTCCGCAAAGAATTCGGCACCGACATCGATGCTGCTTGCGGTCAATTACGGGCGAAGGAGGAAAAGCGTGCGAAAAGTTAAGCGTTATTGCGCTCGCGTCGACAAAGGAAAAGTTCGCACCCTCAACGAGGATCAAGCTGTTATTTTAGTTAATCCCACGGGTGATGTTTTGCTTGTGGTCGCCGATGGCTTAGGCGGACATGCAGAAGGAGAACTTGCGAGTAAAATTGCGGTTAATACCGTTATTGCATCGTTTCGTGATAAGCAAAAATTTTATACTTTGCGCCGCGCCAAAAAATGGTTACGCAAAGTTTTTCGCCATGCTAATACTCTCATTTATGAAGAAGCAAAAAATAATGAAGAATATCGGGGAATGGGGACAACATTAACGGCCGCGTTAGTGCTTAGCCGGCATCTTGTTATTGCTCATACCGGTGATTCAAGGGCTTACCAATTTAATAAAGATAATCAATTTATTCAAGTAACGAATGACCATACCCTCGTTGGTAATATGGTTCGGACCGGCAAGATTACCGCCGAACAAGGAAAAATAGATTCACGCCGGCATATTTTATCGCACGCGATTGGCACGGAAAAAGAGCCAAAAGTTGACTTAATTATTATGCCTTACAATAATGAAACAATCTTATTATGCACAGATGGTTTATATCAACGGCTTAATGAAAAAGAAATCGCAAGTATTTTAGGGACAAATGACTATGTCGGCCAAAAAGTTGAAACACTTATTTCTCTTGCTAATCAAAAAGGCGGCGATGATAATATTGGCATTGCTTTAATGGAGACGCAGCCATGATTAAAATTGGCCAAAAAATTGATGAACGTTATCGGGTCACCGCTTTATTAGGCGAAGGGGGAATGGCGGAAGTTTACGAAGCGTTTGATGTGATTTCTAAACGCCAAATTGCCGTTAAAATTCTTCGTGAAGTATTAGTTAGTGATCAAGTAAATGTTGAACGGTTTCAAAAAGAAGCGCGCGCCTCGGCGTATTTAAACCATCCGAACATTGTTTGTGTTTATAATTTAGGGACGCATAAAAATCGTCCATATATGGTCAATGAATTAATTAAAGGACCAACGTTAGCGGAAGCATTAAGTGCGCGCCGCCAATTTACATATTTAGAAGCCATTGATGTAATGATTCAACTTGCGAAAGCCGTAAGTTATTCGCATCAAAACGGGGTGATTCACCGTGATATTAAACCAAGTAATATCTTTTTACTTGCGGATGGGACCGTTAAATTAGGCGATTTTGGCATTGCAAAAATGGATAACGCCAAGGGGTGCAACGCGATTTTTGGCTCAAGCTACTATTTAGCGCCCGAACTTGCTCAAGGAAAAACCGCCTCCCCACAAAGTGATATTTATGCAATGGGTATTACCTTTTTTGAATTAATTACGGGCCGAGTTCCTTATGATGGTGCAAGTAATGAAATAGTTGCGATGAAACATATTAAAGAGCATTTCCCCTCACCCCGAAAATATTTACCTAATGTGCCACGAAAAATTGAAAAGATTATTTTTAAAGCATGTAAAAAACGCCCACAAAATCGTTACCGTAATGTTAATGAATTTGCGAATGAACTAATAGCGATTAAAGAAAATCCTTCATTACTAGAACCACATGTTAGTTTTCTTGTTCGCTTTTTTGGCTTTGCAACGGAGGAAGAAAGTTAATGCGGGGCCGGGTTATTGCCGCTATTCATGGCAAGTTTAAAGTTTATGATGGAACTTCCTTTTATGAAGTTGGCCTAAAAGGTAATGTCCGCTATTTCACAAGAAATATCGCGGTTGGTGATTATGTATATTTTAATGAAAAAACTTTAATTATTGAAAAACTTGAACCCGCGTTTAATCGGCTTATTCGCCCGCGTGTGCATAATATTGATCAACTTTTAATTGTGATGAGTATTAAGGAACCGGATTTTTCGCTTCTTTTAGTGGAAACATTTTTAACGTATGCGCATTATGTTGAAAAGATAAAACCGGTTGTTATTATTTCTAAAATTGACTTAGCGTCAAAAGAAGAAATCTTCGAACAAACAACGGCCTTAAGTAAGCTTGGTGTCCCGTATTATTTAGTTGATAATCTTAATGAGCAGGGAATTGAAGAAGTTCGCGAATTATTAAGCGGCCAAACTTCGACTTTGATGGGCCAAACGGGTGTAGGTAAATCCGCCTTAATTAATGCGCTATATCCTGAACTTGACCGAACAACAGGGGAAATAAGTATTAAAGGGGGCCGGGGCCGGCATACAACCCGCGAAGTCATTTTATTTCCGTTAGGTGATGACACATATTTAAGTGACACGCCCGGTTTTTCTTCGTTTACCTTACCATTATTTCAAGATGAACTAATTGAACATTATCCTGGCATTCGTAATTATCTTGGTAAATGTTATTTTAATGACTGTCAGCATATAAGCGAAGAACAGTGCGCAGTTAAAGACGCCGTTGCGCGGGGGGACATATCTACCATCTCTTATGAAAATTATGTTAAAATATATAAAGAACTTCCCCGACGAAAGGAGCAATATTAATGGCGTATCCTCTTGATGTTAGTCCCTCAATTTTAGCAGCGGACTTTACCAAACTTGACGAAGAAATTTCTTTAGTTGTTGAAGCGGGCTGTAAATTTCTTCATTTCGATGTGATGGATGGCCACTTTGTGCCAAATATTTCGTTTGGAATTCCCGTCTTAAAATCAATCGCGGGTAAATATCCACTCATCATGGACGTTCATTTAATGATTGATGATCCGCTTACATATGGACCAAAGTTTGTTGAAGCGGGGGCGGATATCGTTACGTTCCACG
>DIQT01000015.1:229741-254334 GCA_002427365.1 Caryophanales bacterium UBA5455 | reverse complement strand
CACGTTGAAACGTATCATGGTTCACAAGCAAAAATTCGTGAATGTATTTTAGCGATTAAACGAGCGGGTGGAAAAGTTGGCTTATCGATTAAACCGGGCACATCCTTAAGTGCGTTAGTTCCATATTTAGAAGATATTGATTTAATTTTAATTATGAGCGTTGAACCAGGGTTTGGCGGTCAAAAGTATTTAGATTCGGCGAGTGAAAAACTACAAACGCTACGGAAAGTTATCGATCAAAACGGATATAAAATTCGCTTAGAAGTTGATGGCGGAATTAATGAAGAGACCGCCCCAATTGCGGTTGAAGCAGGCGCAGATTTACTCGTTGCCGGGAGCTATTTATTTAACCATAAAGATTTTATTAAACGCGTTCACTATTTGAAAGGGTTAGCAAATGAATAACGAACGGACCTTTATTTTTATTATTACGGCCTATGTTCTTTCACTTTTGTTTGAACTTGTTTTTGGGCTAAGTAACTATCAACTTCAACAAAAAAGCAAATACTCGTTACTTAATCGATATCCGTTTGAATTAGCGCAAGGATCAAAACGCTATTTTCTTCCAATTCATTATGTACTTGTAAGTATTAGTTCGATTTTAATGATTTTATTTGCGTATTTCTTTTTTAAAGAACTAAGTGATGCTTATTTAATTGTTGGAACAATTATGACAATTTTAATTGCGGCCGGTATCTTTTTAATGTTTGTAATGACCGATAAACGTCCGCGCTTTCGAATGATTGTAGTTCTCGTTAGCGCACTAGCGACGGTTGCTTTAAGCGCAATTATTGGGACACATTTTTTACGCGGCTATTCTCCCCGTGGTCAACGCTTTACAACATTTGAAGCAATTCTAGGTTTTGTCCCCGCGTTTGCGGCTTTAATTGTTATTGTTAATCCAAATTTATATAAATATATTATTTCGGATAAACGTATTCGCCAAGATGGAATTTTAGAAATCTCGCGGCCGAAGAAGTACGCTCCTTCATATACAGAATGGTTATTAATCGCGATTAATGTATATTTATTTCTTCTTGTAAATATTGTTAATTTCATTCATTAGAATCGAAAAAAAGCAATAAAAAAAACGCCAACTGGCGTTATTTTTTTTAACCGGCGTTACGTTGTGATTTTGTTAACGTACGATAGGCCCGAGTGCTCATTTTGACGGGTTGAACTTTTCCGTCAATTTCAACTTTAAAAGTTTGTAAGTTAACACCCCAGCTACGGCGACTAGCCCGTAATGAGTGGGAACGTTTATTGCCTGTTAAAGGACCTTTACCGGTCACTGGACATTTTCTACTCATGAATATCCCTCCATTCAATCCATCAATTTGACTTCTAGATAATAACATTTTCATTTAAAAAAGGCAACAACAAAGACACTTATTCGCTTGCTTTTGGAAATTTTTCTTTTAGTTGCGCAAAACTCCATAACGCTTTGACATGTTCCATCGTATAAGTGTATAAAATTCCCTTACTATCAAGGGGTAAATATATCTCATCCCCACGGTTTGTATAAAAGCGAAGAATCTTATGTTTTTTCGTATAGGGGTGATCAATCCAGACAATTATGCCAAACGGATATTCATAGGTTTTACTACCTTTTTGATGAATAATCTTTTTATTTGTTAATGTATACCATGACTTTTTTAATGCGAAAATTCCAATAATTAAAACAAAAATTAACGGCACAGTCAGTAACAAAATATGCTTGCCAAAATCAAATGGCGTATACGGATAGCCAAAGATTAAATAGAAGGCAAGGGAAGTAATGACCCCAAGAATTCCATAGTAAGATAATGTTTTTTTGACACTTGGATATAATTTCATAATTAGCCTCGATAATAACTATAACATAACTCGGAAAAGATAGGAATTATACAATAAATTTTCTGCACAAGTTAGTGAAAATATGATAAAATAAAGCCAACTATGAGTAAGGAGCCAAAATGCGTTTATTTGATTTAATCCCCGAAAATTTCTTCTCCGTTTTAGCTAGTCCCAATCGGGAAATATACGCGGATGCTTTAATGGTACTTTATGATTCACTAGGAAGCGATGAAATGAGTATTAAAAAAAGCGATTACCTCCGCGCATTACGCGAAAAAGCCACAAACCAAATTATGGCGTTTGATGTTGTTAGCGATGAAGAAGATGAACTTGATGAAGATGAAGTCGTAGAACTTCGGTCCCAACAACAAACACTCGCATCAAAAACGGCCTACGTTGTCCGGCGGCTTGAAGAAGCGGGGTGGTTTGAAGTTGAAATCGATTCGCGCTCGTTCGAAGAATATATTGCTCTACCGGCGTACTCAATCCAATTTATGGAATTAATGTATAAAATGACATCCGCTGAAGAAGCCCAATACGTTTCGTTAGTCCATGCCACGTATAGTGAACTAAGACTTGAAGACGATGAACCTGATGAATTTATGTATGCGACCTTACTTCGTGCATATGAAAATACGAAGAAACTACGGACCGAATTAATTACATTAGCCCACTCGATTAGAATTTATCAAAATCGCTTAGGCCGCGTCTTTTCCACAAATGGCGTGCTCCGCGATTACTTTGACTCTTATAAAGAACATATTAGTGACCGGTTTTATCACCCACTTAAAACGTTTGATAGTGTCGCTAAATTTAAACGGCCAATTATTTCAATCTTACAGCGGTGGCTTTATGACCCGGAAACTCGCGAAACGTTACTCGTTCAAGCGCGCGTTTGGAACCGCAAGAAAGATCCGAAAGAATCCGAAAAAGATTTAATTAATATGATCAATTACATTTGTGATATGTATGAAACACTTTCCGAAATGATTGATGAAATTGATGGCCGTCATCAAGATTACACTAAAGCGAGTGCCTCAAAAATTCTTTATCTAAATAATACGGATAAAACGATTAAAGGGCACCTTGATACGATTTTTAAAACATATGCCGAAACAGTTGTTAAAGGTGATAACCTCACCGCAATTCTTAATGGCATGCAAAATTCGATTAACTTAACGCATCAAGGCTTTATTGGTGATGACGCCTTAACGTATCCGATTGTTCGAAAATATCGGCAACTGAGCGAAGCGCTTCAAATCGTTGATTATGATGATTTATCGATTATGTTAATGGAAGATTTCCTTGATGAAACACGGAACATCTTCACCGACGCCCGCGTTGATGACTTTATGGAAACCGCGTTTGGTGATTCTAGCGAAGTAAACGCAAGTGAAATCCCCCTTGTTGACTTAGACGCCTTTATTCTTTTAATTCTCGCTAGTTTAAAAAGTAATGATCAATCCGCCTTTTACTCGGTGGAAGATAATGAACAATATATTATTAATGGTATTTATCGGATTCCGAACTTTACCTTTAAAAGAAAGGAACTTGAAGCATAATGTTTGAAGAAAGAATTCTCCAATTCCCTAAAACCGAACAAGATAACTTTGCACGTGTCGTTAATAACTTATTATCGACCTCATTTGTTGTTCGTGACTTATATGATTCACGGGCAAAAACGTTAAAGATTAATCCTGATTTTCGGTTCTTAGAAGAAAATAATGATTTAGTCAGTGATTATTTATCGTACATTGGCTATACGCTCGAACGCGATTTAATTATGGGTGTATTTAGCTTAAGTAATGATTATGGGTATAACCGTGTTCGCCTCGACCGCGAAACGAGTTTAATCGCCTTTGTCTTACGCTTAATTTATGAAACCGAACGGAATGAAAGTGCCCAGACTGGTGAATCACTTTATATAACAACTCCGCACGTCTTACAAGTAATGTATGACCGAGGCATTACACTTCCGGGCCGGCGGCTTAGTGGTCGCTTAATTGGCCGCACATTACGGATTCTTGAATCATACAATATTATCGCGAAAGTTAGTGGTTCCTACGATCAAGGTAACGTCGCCTTTTATTTACTACCCTCAATTACCTTTGCGGTTAGTAACGAACAAATTGTTGCGATGGGTGAATCACTTGATGCTTTGGCCGCTAGAGAAAGTGAACGGGACGACGTATGAAAACATTAAAAGAAATTAAAATCATCAACTGGCATTATTTTTGGAATGAAAAAATTCACTTTGAACAAATTAACTTTTTAACGGGTCTAAATGCTTCAGGTAAATCAACGTTAATTGACGCGATTCAAGTCGTTCTTTTAGGTGATACGAGTGGTCGCTTCTTTAATAAAGCCGCGATGGAAAAATCAAACCGGACATTACGGGGCTATTTACGGGGTGAACTTGGTGACGCTCTTGATGGGGGGTTCCACTATTTACGAAATGGCCGCTTTACAAGTTATATCGCGTTAGAATTTTATGATGATGTTGAAGAACATAACTTTGTCTTAGGCATCGTCTTTGATAGCTTTGAAGATGGCTCACAAGAACACCGCTTTTTCTTCATTAATGGCGATATGCCGGAAAATGAATTCATTGTTAATAAAGTCCCAATGGATTATAAAACACTTAATGAATATTTAGGCGAACACTATCCAAACAACTTTACATTCTTTGACTCAAATCGGCATTATCAAACCTTTTTAAAACGGCAATTTGGTGGCTTAAAAGATAAATATTTCTCCTTATTAAAGAAATCAGTTTCCTTTTCACCAATTACCGATATTACAACATTCATTACTGAATACGTTTGTGATCCGCAAGAAAACATCGATATTTTACCGATGCAAGAAAATATTTTACAATACCGTAAACTTGAAGTTGAAGCGCAACAAATGCGGAAACGAATTGATCAACTTGCTAAAATAAAAGATACCCATACGAAATATAAAAATGAACTTGATGTAATGGCGCTTAATTCATATATCGTTGAACGCGCCGGCTATGAAAATGATAAAAAACGGCTTGATGCGTTTTACGCGGAAGTGAACCAAGCGAAAAATCGTTTACAAGAAATTGATGAAGATATTAAAGAAGTTGAACTTTCGATTGCGGAATTAAACCGCCGGAAAATGCGGCTTGTTCAAGATAAAGCAACGAGTAATACGTATCGATTACGTGACGAACTACTTGAACAAATTGAAGAAGCAAAAAGTAATTTAGTTTCATTAACAAATGAAGCAACAACAATTCAAAATAACTTAACATCGTATATTTCTTCCTTTACGACAATTACCCAATCCTTAAGCGATGAACTTAGCTCATTTGAAACAAAAGTTCTCGATAAAAGTGCTCTTGATGAATTAAATCTTCTCCAAGACGCTGCGCTTGATGTCTTACATACGAGCTTACGACTTCGCGATCAAATTTTACATGACATTCATTCGCTAACTAGTGAACAACTTACCGCTTGGCGCGATACGCTGGGCACCTTTAAACATGCGATTAGCACATTTGCCGCGCGCTTAAATAGTGTCATAAAAGAAAACGAACAAAATCTTGCCTTATTACGCCAACAAGAATTAAACATGGAACAAGGTGGTAAATCATATCCGTGGACCTTAACCTCAATTAAACGGGCATTAGAAGATGAACTTAGTGCACGTCATAACAAAAGAATTAAAGTCGAAATTTATGCGGACCTTGTTGATATTAGAAGTGATGAATGGAAAAACGCAATTGAAGGCTTTTTACATAATCAAAAATTTAACTTGTTTGTTGATGAACGGTATTTCTTAGAAGCCTATGAAATATTACGTGGCTTACTTGATAAAGAAAACTATTATGGAACAACACTCGTTGATGATAGCCGAATTATTGAACGGGGGTATGAAGCGGAAAATAATTCACTTGCGACGGAAATTATTACTGATCACCCGGGCGCTCGGGCGTATACAAACTACTTAATCGGCCGCTTATATAAAGCAAACGATATTCAAGCCGCGCGTAATTCAGGTAACGGCATTACTGTTGCGGGTGACTTATATCGAAACTTTGGGTTTGGAAAATTAAATCCCCGCTTATACCGCGAACACTTTATTGGCCGCTCAATTGGTCAAGAACAAATTAATGCGAAAAAGCGCGAAATTAGTGAACTAAATAGTGTCCTCATTAGTTTACGGAAACTTCTAGGGCCCGTAAATGAAGGCAACCGGTTAGAAATTATTAATACGAATGAAATTAGCGCAATGACGATTAGTTTAGAAAATATTAAACGGATTAGCGGCCTGAAACAAAACATTACGTATTTAAATAGTGAACTAGCAAAATACGATACATCACAACTTGATTCGCTACAAAAACGCATCGATGATATTGATGAAGATATTGCAAACTTAGAAAAAGACCGGAATACATACTTTGAAGAAAAAGGTAAACTCACGAACTTAGTCGCTACCTTAAGCGAAGAAAAAATTCCTGCGGAAATTGAATTACTCGGGATGCGGGAAACGCGGATTAATTCGATGTATGATCCGTTCCTTGTTGCTGAAAAAGCGGAACCGGCGTATTTAGCGCTTGTATCCGAAGGACTTACTCCACTTGCAATTATTACCGACTACAATGTTAAATATGGTCATAGCCAATATTTAGTTAATAATATTTTCTCATCGCTTCAAAAAGAACGCCGGGATTATATTCGGGAATATCGACTCAGTTATGATATTGATCAAACGAATAATAATATTTATGATGAAGAACTTCATGATTTTTCTGAAGTTAAGTTACCCGAATATGAAGATAAAATTCATGATGCGTATACAAAAGCTATTCATCAATTTAGAACAGACTTTATCGCTAAATTACGGGGCGCGATTGAAACCGTTCAAGATCAAATCGAAGATCTTAACTATGCTTTAAGTGCCTCAACGTTTGGAAATGACTCCTATCAATTTAGCGTTCGTCCTTCAAGTACGTATCGGCCTTATTACGATATGATTACTGATGACTTACTTTTAGAAATTGATGAAGATGATTCGCGCTTTCTTGATAAGTATGATGACTTAATGCGCGAACTCTTTGCCCAAATCGCCGCGACCACGGATGGCGATAATTCAGGTAGTAGCATTATTTTACGAAACGTTGAACGGTTAACCGATTATCGTTCCTACTTAGACTTTGACTTAATTGTTAAAGATAAAGCGGGTAATAGCCAACGATTATCGAAAATGATTAAGAAAAAATCAGGTGGGGAAACACAAACACCATTTTATATTTCGGTTCTGGCCTCCTTTGCCCAACTTTATCACGTTAAAGAAAGTGGTGAACTTGGCAATACCGTCCGCTTAATTATTTTTGATGAAGCGTTCTCTAAAATGGATAGTGGCCGGATTCGCGAATCAATTAAGTTATTACGGACGTTTAATTTACAAGCAATTATCTCCGCTCCAAGCGATAAGATTTCCGATGTAAGTGAATATGTTGATGAAACACTCGTCGTCTTACGCGGCCGCAATGCTTCGCACGTTCGCTTATATGCTGAAGAAGACAAATTAAACATTCCGTTAAACTAAAAAATGAAATTAGACCGCTTTATGTGGTCTTTTTTTACGCATATAAAGTTGCTATAATTATATTGAACAAGGTGAGGAAAAAATGTGAAAGAAGAATTGCAACACCGACAACGGCAATTACGCGCGCAAATTTGGATTTTGCCCATAAGCGTTTTTTGCCTTCTTGTAATTTTATATTGTCTATATATACTTTCCTTTCTCTTAGGGTTTCCGCTAGGTCCAAATAAGTTGTGGCTAAAAATCGTGATTGGAATTGCGGCCGTAGTGGCTTACATTATTGGGATTTCCTATTATGTTAAAGCAAGGAAAAAACGTGTTGATAAAAAATTCCGGCTTGAATATGTTGAACTTTTGGCAAATCGTTTAAAAGTCGAACCATTTACTTTAAAGTTTGGTGATGATTTAACCCCAGAAAAGAAACTTGAAGTGAACGCCTTTAATGAAATGAAAGACCCGCTCATAACTTACTTAATTCCCTTTACGTATGAAAAGCGCCTCTATGATATTTTTATCGGGACGAATAATAAAGTTCCCTATCTAGTAATTAATAGCGAACTTAATGCAGATCTTGGTTTTTATTTACAAATAAGAAATGATGCGGATGCGCTTCCGCATTTAGAAAACTACCAAAATCAAACGATTAAAGTTCAACCCGCGACACTAATAAGTAACGCAAATAACATTTCCTTTTATTCAACGTTATCGCGGCTACAAATTGAACGATTAATCTCACCAATTATTAATGTAAACCACATTTTAAAAATCGTTAATGACTATAAAGCTGATTCTTTTATTTATGTAATTGCCGGTAAAAAAGTCGAACTAACGATATTTGGCGCAACAATTGCCTTAGTGCAAGGTTTAAATGACGAGTTATCTAATAACTTTTCCGATTTAGCCAAACGGCACTATTTTACTGGAAAAGAATTATTAACTTATTATGGAACATCACTTACTAATTTAGAAATTAATCACCGAAAGGACAACAGCGATGGCACAAAATAAAATCGTGGCAATGATTCTCGCCGGCGGAAAAGGTTCGCGCTTAAAAGCTTTAACCCATAAAAACGCAAAACCAGGAATCTCTTTTGGAGGTAAATATCGAATTATCGACTATACCTTGAGTAACTGTGCGAATTCCCGCATTAGTGTTGTGGGTGTCTTAACACAGTACGAATCAGCCTTTTTAAATTCTTATATTGGAAACGGGGAAAAATGGGGGCTTAATGGCGTTCGATCACTAACCGCTATTTTAACACCGCGGCAAACCGAAGAAGGATCAAGTTGGTATAGTGGGACCGCGGACGCGATTTATCGGAATATTGAATGGCTCGATGAACAAAACCCGCAATATGTTTTAATTTTGTCGGGTGACCATATTTATGAAATGGATTATAAAGCAATGCTTACAAAACATATTGAAAACGATGCTGATTTATCAATCGCCGTTATCGATGTTCCGCTTGAAGAAGCGAGTCGCTTTGGCATTTTAGAAACAAACGAACAAGGATTTGTTACAAAATTTGTTGAAAAGCCGAAGCAACCAAAATCCACTTTAGCGTCGATGGGAATTTATGTTTTTAATTATAAAAAGTTACGGGAAGCATTAATCGCTGACTCCAGGCTCGATACAAGTAGCCACGACTTTGGCGGTGACATAATTCCTGGTTTCCTTGCTAGTAAATGTAAAATCTACGCTTACTTATTTGATGGCTATTGGAAAGACGTTGGGACAATTGATTCCTATTGGGAAGCAAGTATGGACTTAATTGACCAAATTGGTAAAAATAAAACAGGCAAAGGCGTGTTTAAAGAATTAATTTATTCCGAAGATACAAATTCACTTCCACACTATGTAGGGAAAAAAGCTTGTTTAAAAAATTCAATTTGTAATCAAGGCGCGATAATTCTTGGACAAGTAAATAATTCGCTTATCTTTAATGAAGTTGAAATTCATGGTGGATCAAGCGTCAAATATTCAGTCGTTATGCCAAATGTTATTATCGAAGAAGGTTGTGAAATTGCTTATGCCGTCATTGGACCAGAACAAGTTATTAAAGCTGGCACAAAAATAATTGGCACGAAGGATAATATTGTCCTTCATGCAGAATAGGAGTAAACATTGAATAAAAAAATGCTTGGGTTACTTAACCTCCATAACTCCCCAGAAATTGGTCCTTTAACCGCGGACCGCCCGATGGCGACGTTATCCTTTCTTGGCCGCTATGCGATTATGGACTTTGCCTTATCAAATTTTGTTAATTCGGAAATTGATCAAATTGGCATTATGATTGCTAACCATCAACGGTCCGTTAATAAACATTTAGGCTCACGCAACACGTTTAATGTTAATACAAAAACCGGTTTTGAAGCGTTAATGTATAACGAAGATGCGCAAGGTGGCAATGCGCGGTATAACCATGAATTTGGTAATATTCGGAATAACTTTTATATTTTCGAAAAGACTAATGCTGACTATATCGTTTTTGCCCCGGCTCACTTTATTACGACAATTGATTATCGTGACGTCTTAAAAGCCCACATTGAAAGTGAAGCCGAAATCACCTTAGTGTACGCGGAAGTTGATAACGCCAAATCACATTATATTGGCTCCTCAATTGTTAGTATAAATGACGATGGCCGCGTTGTTGGCTTTACCGAAAATAAAGGCGCGGATGATGAAGCAAAAATATCCTTAGAAATTTATATTATAAATCGCGATAAGTTAATGGAAATGATGACAAAAGCGGCGAAGATTTCCTCGTTCTTTGGTTTACATGATTATATTTCTTATACATGTAATCGAAGAGAATATGTCCATTCATATAAATATGAAGGGTATTTATGCACGATTGATAGCGGTGAAAATTATGTTAAATCTTCGCTTGATTTACTTAATTATCGTGAACGGAAACTATTATTTAAACCTGATTGGCCAATTTATACGGTCACGCATGATACACCCCCTGCCCAATATAGTGAAAAAGCAGATGTTCAAAATGCGTTTGTTGCTAATGGTAGTTACATTGAAGGTCAAGTTATTAATTCAATTATTTCGCGGAATGTCAGTATCGGTGAAGGCGCGCATATTGAAAATTCAATTATTTTCTCCGGTGCAAAAATCGGAAAAAATGTGACGCTTAAAAATGCGATTGTTGATAAACGGGCGGTTGTTACGAAAACGAAAGTTCTTATTGGCGAACCCGAATCACCTGTTTATATCGGCCAAGGAGATCAAGTATGAGAATTGCAATGGTAACAAGCGAGGTGAACCCATTTTCAAAAACTGGTGGACTCGCGGATGTCGTCTTTGCGCTTAGTAAAGATCTTCAAAAACTAGATCAAGAAGTCGTCATCGTTTGCCCCTTTTATGGCTCAATTAATCGTTCGATGTTAGGAGAAGACTATAAACTCGTAGCCACATATAATGTTCAACTCGACTGGCGGACCCAGGAAGCCCGCGTGTTTGAAATTAAGCATGCAGGTTTAACGTATTATTTTATTGAAAATGAATATTATTTTTCGCGGCATAGTATGTATAGCTATGATGATGATAGCGAACGGTTTGCCTTTTTCACGCTTGCAAGCGAACAACTATTTCCTTATTTAAATTTACCCGTTGATATCATTCATATTCATGACTGGCAAGCGGGGATGCTACCAATGCGTATTAAGGAAGGTAAATCGCATTATGATTTTTATAAAAACACTAAATTTGTTTTATCAATTCATAACCCCGCTTTCCAAGGTTTATTTAATGTTGAAGATTTAGGTGGATTTTATAATTTAGCGCATAGTTATGGTGATAATCCGTATCTACGGGTTAATGGCCAAATTTCTTCCCTTAAAGCGGCGATTATGTATGTTGATAAACTTAATACAGTTTCCCCAACGCACGCGTTAGAACTACTAACTCCGGAAGGGGGCAAAGGGCTTGAAAGTGTTATCGCTTTACGCGGAAAAGATTTTAGCGGTATTTTAAATGGCATCGATTATGAAGAGTTTAATCCCGAATCCGATGCGTTAATTGCGAAAAACTTTGGCAAAACTACAATTAAATCAGGGAAAAAAGGTAACCGGAACGCTTTATTTACGATGTTTAATCTTCCAAAAACTACGGCACCAATTTATGCGATTGTTAGCCGCTTAACTTGGCAAAAAGGAATTGATCTAATTTTAGCGGGCGCTAACTATATCTTAGATAGAGGTGGCGTCTTTCTTGTCTTAGGAAGTGGCGAATACGAAACCGAAAATGCCTTTAAAGACTTAGCCGCTAAATATCCTAACCAAGTTGGGTTATACATTGGTTATAGTAATGAAATTGCCCATGCTTTATATGCCGGCGCTGATTTCTTTATGATGCCAAGTTTATTTGAACCATGTGGGTCTGGCCAAATGATCGCTTTCCGCTATGCGACATTACCATTAGTCCGCTATACCGGTGGCTTAAAAGATACCGTTGTTGGCTATGATGGAACGAACTTAAAAGTCGCCAATGGCTTTGGGTTTGCAGATTATAATATCGATAAAATGGTGGAAACGGTTAAATTGTCGTATGATGTATATGAACAAAAAGACATTTTCCATCAACTCCAAAAGAATGCTTTTAATGAAAATAATGATTGGTCACAGTCGGCACAACGCTATTTGAATTTATACGAACAAATTTAAATCGAAAGGAAGACGAAAATGGAACCCTTATTTTATGTTTTTATGAGTATTTTCGCCGCCGTTGTTATTGCACATCTATGTTTTATTTTGTTTAAAGTTAAATTAGGCGCTGATATTACCAAAGGCTTTTTAATGCCTTTATTATTAGCCACATTACTCGCGGCGGGATTACGTAATGGGTGGATTATCACTGGTCTAGTTTTTGCCACCCTTGGGGATCTAGCCTTATTAGGGCAAAAGAAGAAGGAGTTTTTCTATTTAGGTATCGGCCTATTTTCAATCATGAATATTTGTTATACGGTTACGTTATTTTCTCATCTTTTAGTTGATGTGAGTCTATGGACTTATACGTTACTTTTACTCCTTATTGTTATTATTGTTATCGTTTCTGGGGCATTTATCTTCCCCCGTTATGCAAAAAAGGCCGCGTTTATTATGGCGTCCTATATGGGCTTATTATTAGTCAATCTGTTATTTAATGGGGTTTATTTAATTAAAGTTGGTACACTACCATCAATAATGCTCTTTATTGGTTCAATTTTATTTTTAACAAGTGATTCAATGATTGGCTATGACCGCTTTATTGCGCCATTATCCTACAATCGGTTCTTTGTGATGTTAACGTATATTAGTGCCCAAATCTTACTTGGGTTAGGCTTTTTATACGCGTTAATGTAACAAAAACGTTAATTTGAAAAATAAAGGTGGTTAAACGCCACCTTTTTACACTATTTTACTAGCATAATTATCGCGCTATGGTAAAATAATAGTGATTTTGATACCACTAAACTAGCAAATTGAATTTAGCGACTTATGGATGGTGTAAGCATAAGCAATGACCTAGCCTCTCAGGTATAGAAGAAATCAGTTAATCCGCTTTAAGGATTTTAAGGCAAATTATTGCAAAGTAAGGTGGTACCACGGGGAAACTCGTCCTTCGGACCATCTTTTTTATTTAGGAGGCATTATGAGTTACGATTTTAAAAACATTGATAAAAAATGGCAAGCCCGTTGGGAAGAAGAAAAAACATTTAAAACTGATGTTTGGGATTTTTCAAAACCCAAATATTATGTCTTAGATATGTTCCCATATCCAAGCGGCGAAGGACTGCATGTTGGTCACGTTGAAGGATATACCGCGACTGATATCGTTGCAAGAAGTAAACGGATGCAAGGGTATAACGTCCTTCACCCAATTGGTTGGGACGCCTTTGGCTTACCCGCCGAACAATATGCGATGAAAACAAATAACCATCCTGCGGAATTTACATATAAAAATATTGATACATTCCGGCGGCAATTAAAATCACTTGGTTTTTCGTATGATTGGGACCGTGAAATTGCGACAACTGATCCAAAGTATTATCACTGGACACAATGGATTTTTACCCAAATGTTTAATAATGACCTCGCTTATATTGATTATATTCCGGTTAATTTTTCACCCGATTTAGGGACGGTGCTGGCGAATGAAGAAGTAATTGATGGAAAAACCGAAGTTGGCGGCTTCCCCGTCATTCGTAAACCAATGCGGCAATGGCTCTTAAAAATTACTAGCTACGCGGATAAATTATTAGATGGTTTAGATGGCTTAGATTGGCCAAGTTCAACGCTAGAAATGCAAAAAAACTGGATTGGTAAATCAATCGGTTGCGAAGTTGTCTTTAAAATTAAAGATACGAATAAGAACTTTAAAGTATTTACCACTCGGGTTGATACACTTTTTGGCTGTACATATACGGTTTTAGCGCCAGAACATGAATTAGTTAGCGTAATTACCACAAGCGAACAATTAGCAGCCGTTAAAGCATATCAAAAAGAAATTGCTTCAAAAAGCGACCTCGACCGGACCGAATTAAATCATGATAAAACGGGTGTCTTTACCGGAGCGTACGCGATTAACCCGGTCAACGGTGAAATCGTTCCAATTTATATTGCGGACTATGTTTTAGCAAGTTATGGAACAGGCGCCGTGATGGCAGTTCCTGCCCATGATGAACGTGACTATGAATTTGCTAAAAAATACGGTTTACCAATTAAGCAAGTTTTAGCGGGTGATATTACCACTCAAGCAATGGTGGAAGATGCCCCACACATTAATTCTTCCTTTGCAAACGGGTTAAATATTGCTGATGCAAGTAGAGTAATAACTGCGTATTTAAGCGATATTAAAGCTGGTGAACAATCAATTAACTTTAAATTACGGGACTGGCTATTTTCCCGTCAAAGGTATTGGGGTGAACCAATTCCAATAATTCATTATGAAGATGGAACAATG
The DNA here is from genome assembly GCA_002427365.1 of Caryophanales bacterium UBA5455. GTDB lineage: Bacteria > Bacillota_I > Bacilli_A > RFN20 > CAG-826 > UBA5455. The sequence continues at coordinate 239,966 of DIQT01000015.1, read as the reverse complement.
GAAGCTCTCCCTCCAAAAGAATTACCGCTAGAATTACCAGCCCTTGAACAATTTAAACCAAGTGGAACCGGTGAATCACCTTTAGTCCATGCGACCGAATGGATTAATGTTAATATTAACGGCCGGAAAGGGGTCCGCGAATCAAATACGATGCCTCAATGGGCTGGCTCATGCTGGTATTATATGCGCTATTTAGATCCTAATAACGATAAAGCACTGGCTGATCCAAAATTACTCGAACACTGGTTACCGGTTGATTTATATATTGGTGGAGCGGAACACGCCGTTTTACACTTATTATATGCGCGGTTTTGGCATAAGTTTTTATATGATCAAGGCGTAGTAAAAGTTGAAGAACCGTTTAAACGCTTATTTCATCAAGGAATGATTTTAGGGGAAAATGGTGAAAAAATGTCAAAGAGCCGGGGTAACGTTGTTAACCCAGATCACGTCATTGCGCAATATGGCACGGATACCCTTCGTTTATATGAAATGTTTATGGGGCCTCTTGATTCATCGCTTCCTTGGTCTGATAGCGGACTTGATGGCGCTAAACGGTGGTTAGACCGCGTGGAACGGTTATCTTCTGATAACGAATTAGCCGCCAAACAATCGTTAACAAATAGTGGAGAACTCGATTATAGTTATCATTACTTAGTTAAAAAAGTAACCGATGACTATGAAAAACTCGCCTTTAATACGGCAATTGCCCAAATGATGATCTTTATTAATGATGCGTATAAAGCAAAATCAATTTATCTTCCCTATCTTGAAGGATTTATTAAACTGCTTAGCCCAATTGCTCCTCACCTTAGTGAAGAAATTTGGCATAATCTTGGCCATCAAAACTTAATTGCAAATGAAGTATGGCCAACATATGATGAAGATAAGTTAGTTAAAAATGAAATAACAATCGCCGTTCAAATTAACGGTAAACTGCGTGATACCTTAAGTGTTCCGTTTTCAATTAGTAAGGAAGAACTTGAAAGTAGTGCGCTTGCTAGTGAAACAATTAAACGGCATTTAGAAGGTAAAACTATTGTCCGCGTTATTGTTGTACCTGGAAAGATCGTTAATATTGTTGTGAAATAGAGTGGCTTTTGTTTGTATTTTTTGCCCTTTGGCGAAAAAATTATTATAATTAGATTAATTAAAAGAAAAGAGGCTTACATTATGGATATTGCAAAAATCATCGCTAATGAATTAACGGTCGGAATTAAGCAAGTTGAAGCAGTTTTTGCTTTGCTTGATGAAGGAAACACGGTTCCGTTTATTGCGCGTTATCGAAAAGAAATTCATGGTGGGCTTGATGATGAACAAATTCGTGATATTACGGAACGCCGGGCGTATTTAATTAATTTTGATGAACGGCGGACAACGATTATTGCTTCGATTACCGAACAAGAAAAAATGACACCCGAAATTATGGCCGCATTAGAAAAAGCGACCACTTTAGCGGAACTTGAAGATATTTATCGGCCGTATAAACCAAAACGGAAAACGCGGGCCTCAATCGCTAAAGAAAAAGGACTTGGACCACTCGCTGATTATCTTCTTGCGCAAGTTGAAACTACACCGCTAGAAACATACGCTAGGGAATTTATTAATGAAGAACTTGGTGTAAAAGATGTGAATGATGCGCTCCAAGGGGCCTATGATATTATTGCGGAATTTATTGCGGATGAGCCTAATAACCGCGGTTACTTACGGAAAAAAATGCATAACGAAGGCCGCGTTGTAACGGAAAAAATTGGTGAAGATGAAAAAGGCGTTTATGAAATGTATTATGAATATCATGAACCGCTTCGTAGTCTTGCTAACCACCGCGCCTTAGCAATTCGCCGCGGGGAAAAACAAAAAGTTTTAAAAGTTAGTATTGAACTTCCCGAAGATGAAGTGAAACGGTTTATGGCGGAAGCTTTAATTATCGCTAATTCACCATTTGAACAACAACTAACACAAATTATTGAAGATGCCTATAAACGGTTAATGGTTGGACCAACGGAAACCGAAGTTCGTAATGACATTCTTGATCGTGCCGAAGATCAATCAATGCGCGTTTTCCAAGAAAACTTAAAACAACTATTATTAGTTGCCCCATTAAAAAATAAAAAAGTCTTAGGTTTTGACCCCGCTTATCGAACCGGGTGTAAACTTGCGGTTTTAGATGCAACGGGAAAAGTTTTAGAAATCGCCGTTATTTACCCCCATCAACCACAAAATAAAACAGTTGAAGCCGAAAAAGTACTCGATAACTTATATCAAAAATATCATTACGATTATATTGCGATTGGTAATGGGACGGCATCGCGCGAAAGTGAAGCGTTTGTTCGAAACTTTATTAAGAAAACCGGCTACCCGTTAAATAGTTTAATCGTTAATGAAGCGGGCGCGAGTGTTTATAGTGCCTCCGATATTGGCCGGCTTGAATTTCCTAATTATCAAGTTGAAGAAAGAAGTGCCGTTTCAATTGGCCGACGGCTCCAAGACCCGCTCGCCGAATTAGTTAAAATTGATCCAAAAGCAATTGGTGTTGGTCAATATCAACATGATATGAACCAAAAGAAACTTGATGAACGGCTTGGTGCAGTTGTGGAAACAACAGTTAATAATGTTGGGGTTGATTTAAATAATGCATCCCCATCACTCCTAAGTTATGTCGCGGGTATCTCCAAAGCACTTGCAAAAAATATCGTTTCCTATCGCGAAGAAAATGGTCCATATAAATCACGTAATGAATTATTAAAAGTTCCAAAACTTGGGCCAAAAGCATTTGAACAAAGTGCAGGGTTCTTACGTATTCGTGATGCGCAACCTCTTGATAACACAGGTATTCACCCCGAAAGTTATAATGCGACAAAGGCACTACTAAAAAAATTAGACCTTGATGTTAATGAAATTGGTAGTGACCATATGGAAGCGGTCTTTGCATTAATTAGTGATGAAAAACGGACTGAACTTGCGAAAGATTTAAAAATTGGTCTACCGACATTAAACGATATTATTGCTGATTTATTAAAACCCGGTCGTGACGCGCGGGATGAAGCGGTCTCTGCAAAGTTACGGCATGATATTACTGATATTAAAGACTTAAAAGAAGGAATGATTTTAAGTGGCACGGTCCGAAACATTATGGACTTTGGTGTTTTTGTTGATATTGGCGTCCATGAAAATGGCTTAGTGCATATTAGTGAGCTCGCGGAACGCTTTATCAAACACCCGCTTGAAGTTGTCAGTGTTAACGAAATTGTTAAAGTTAAAGTTATAGGCATTGACTTAAAAGGTGGGCGGATTAGTTTATCGATGAAACAAGTTTAAATTTATAACAATAATGTAAAAGCACGGTACTTAGCTTTAAGACTGTAGCGGAGGTAAAAATGTTATTAGTTCTTGATATGGGAAATACCGAAATTAAAATTGGGGTATTTCAAAACAAACAATTAATTGAGCGTTTTCATATTGCGACCGATTTAAAAAAATCTAGCGATGAATATTATGCAACAATTAGTAGTATTTTTGTTGCGGCCAAACTCGATATTGCCCTAATTGAGGGGGCGATTTTAGCAAGCGTTGTCCCGCCCTTAACCGGCGTGATAGTAAAAACAATTGAAAGTTTATTTAATGTAACACCTTTAATTGTTGGTCCAGGGACAAAAACGGGCTTAAAGATAAACATTGATCATCCTAATGAACTAGGAAGTGACTTAGTTATTGATGCGGTTAGCGTAAAGGAACGTTATGGCTATCCAGCAATTATTATTGATTTAGGCACCGCAAATAAAATTATGGCACTTGATAAAAATGGTGACTTTGTTGGAGTTTCGTTTACGGTTGGAATTAGAACGGGTGTCGAATCATTAAGTTCCTCGACCGCACAGCTTCCGCAAGTATCACTAAAAAAGCCAAGTAAAATTTTAGGAAAAAATACCGCTGATTCGATTAATTCTGGCGCGATTTATGGAACGAAGGCTCTTTTGCGCGGGTTAATGATTATGATTGAAGAAGAATTAGGGTATGAAACAAAACATATTTTAACGGGTGGGTACGCAAAATTATTATTTGATAATCTTAAAGTGCCACTTGATATCATTTATGATCAAGATTTATCGCTTCATGGATTACGGCTAATTTATAATCGAAATCATGGAGGAGAAGACCATAAAAAATAAACGAATTACTCGCATTACAATTAATGCGATGATGTTAGCGATTATTCTTTTAATGTCATTTATTCCTCAACTTGGTTATATCGAAATTCCTGGTTTTACTTCACTAACATTAATTGGCCTCGTTGTTTTAATTGGAGCGTATCTTTTACCTTTTTATGGCGGAATCTTTTTAGGTACAGTATTTGGTTTAACAAGCTTAATTGTTTCCCTAACTACTGGGGCGGGGAATGTTATGAATATCCCCTTCCAAAACCCCGTGATTTCACTATTGCCGCGCGTTATTTTTGGCCTACTTGCGAGTATCGCATTTTACTTTGTTCGAACTAAATTTTATTACAATAAAAAACTTCTCCCCCTAATGATTGGGTTAGCGTCATTTCTATTAAGTGCGATTCATAGTTTAATGGTTTTGTTACTTTTAGTCGCGTTTAAACAAATGGGGTGGCCATTATTTTTAACGACAATTTCGCTTAATAGTGTTGTTGAAGCGGTGCTTGCGATGATCGTTGTTCCAATGGTTGCAATGTCGCTATATCAATTGGTTCCAAAGTATAATGATATTCCCCAAAAAAAAGATGAAAAAAGTCGTAATAATGATGAAATTCCTTTTGAAAAAGAGTAAGATATTATCGAGGTAATATGAGATGAAAAGTGAATATTTAGAACTAGTTACACCGTTGTTTAAAGAAGCAGATTTAAAATTACAAAAATTTGTGCAAATCCCGTCTGTGTTGGATTTGTCAACGCGAAAATCTTCGATGCCCTTTGGCAATGAAGTTGATCGTGCCCTTCAATATATTGGCTATCTTGCCACGCAAGATGGGTTTAAAGTTGATTACTGTGATGGTTACGCAACTGAAATTAGTTATGGAAGCGGACCAGTCACGGTTGGAATTTATGCGCACGCTGACGTAGTTCCGGCGACTGGAAAATGGGACTATGAACCATTTGGCGGCGAAATCGATAATGGCGTGATGTATGGTCGCGGCACAAGTGATGATAAAGGGCCTGGAATGGCGGCTTATTTTGCCGTTCGTGCTTTAAAAGAAGCAGGCTTAATTAACAATTTTAAAGTTGTCCTCGTCTTTGGTGGGAATGAAGAAAATGGTTCGCAATGTTTAGATTATTATTTCCATATTCTAAAAAAACCCGCGCCAACATATGGCTTTACACCGGATGCGGATTTCCCCTTAATTTATGGCGAAAAAGGAATTAGTAACTACCTTCATTTTGGTAAAGCTGACTTAGGACCAGTCAAAGAAATTGATGCGGGAACAGCGCCAAACTTAGTAATCGATGAAGCAACCGTTATTTTAGCACTTGACCCATCCTTAGATGAAGAGTTAGCGAAAACAAGTTATGACTATGAAATTCATCATAGTGATGTTACAACGTTAAAGTTTTTTGGTAAAAGCGCTCATGGTTCAACGCCAGAAGAAGGTGTCAATGCGGGTTTACAATTATTTGCCTTTTTAGGAAGTTATTATCATATCGAAGTTTTATCGCGGTTTGCGGAACTATATAAAACACCCGATGGAAAAGCATTAGGTCATTTTTATGAATCGAAGAATCTAGGCCCAACAACATATAACGTTGGTGTTATTACATATAAAGAAGGTCGCTTACGGATGACCGTTAACTTTAGATATCCAGAAACGATTAATCCTCGTGAAGTTATTGATCAAATTGGTGAAACTTCGCCATTAAAGATTCGCTTACTATCAACATCGGATACGTTATACTACGATCCAAAATCAGAATTTGTTCAAACGCTCCTTCGTGTTTATCAAGAAGAAACGGGTGATTATGAAACAATGCCAAAAACAATTGGTGGGGGAACTTACGCGAAAGAAGCACCAAATACAATTGCTTTTGGAAGTGCCTTCCCCGGAAGTAATACATTAATTCACGCACCCAATGAAAATATTGAACTCGAACATTATCATCGCTCAATGGCAATATATGCTCATGCAATTTATGCATTGGGGACGGAATTATGCGATTAAGATATAAGAAATGGGCGAAACCGTACTTACATACACATCAAGAAATCGCGATTACTAATTTAGAAGAGCAAAAGGAGCAAATTATTAATATTCTTGCCCAACCAAACTTGTTTTTAGAAATTGGTGGTGGTCGGGGCGATTTTATTGTGAAACTTAGTCAAAAAAATCTTGATAAAATTTTTGTTATGGTCGAAAAAAATGAAAATGCTGCCGCGGTCGCGGCGCGCAAAGTTGTCGAAGCCGAACTAACAAATGTTTATGTTATTGTTAGTGATGTTTTTCATTTAATTCCTTTCATTAAAGATGAAACCATCGCGGGCATCTTTTTAAATTTCTCCGACCCATGGCCCAAAGCCCGGCATGAAAAACGGCGGTTAACTTATGACCTTGCCTTAAAAGAATATCGCCGCATTTTATCAAATGGTGGGAAGGTCGCTTTAAAAACTGATAATCCCGACTTTTATACATATTCGCTTGCGAAGTTTCGTGAATATAACTGGGTTATTGAAAATAATTCTTACAATTATCGTGGCTTTGCGGAATTTGATGCGGAAACGGAATATGAAGCAAAATTTCGGGCTGAAGGTAAACCAATTTGTCGTTTAGTTGCACGTAAAGGAGAAAATACATATGCCATTAACTGATCATCAATTACAATTATTTAAGGAACTTACCGAACTACGCGGGGTAAGTGGCCAAGAAAAAGAAATTAATGCGTATTTAACAAAAAAATATGAAGAACTTGGGCTAGAGATCGTTCGCGATAATCTTGGCTCACTTTTTGCCTATAAACCATCTAAAAAACCAAATGCCAAAAAAGTAATGATTGCGGGGCACATGGATGAAGTTGGTTTAATTGTTGTTAAAATTAATCCAAATAGTCTCCTTAAAGCTGATCCTGTTGGTGGCTTAAATAGCGAAACATTACTTGCCCATCGAATCCACGTGCAAACAACAAGTGGAACATGGCTTCCTGGCGCAATTGACGCAATTCCACCGCACTTACAAACAGCAGCGGACCGTGATTCTGTGACCCCAATTAAAAACATGCTTTTTGATTTTGGATTCCGGAGCGAAGAAGAAGCACGGCTTGCTGGTATTAAAGAAGGCTCCCAAATTGTTGTTGATGGCGAATTTGTTTCGTTAAATAATGGACAACGGATTTTAGGTAAAGCCTTTGATAACCGCTATGGGTTAGTGCTCGGCCTAGATCTATTAGAACACTTACAAGATGTTGAACTTGATGTTGATTTATATGTTGGCGGCACTGTCCAAGAAGAAGTTGGCTTACGTGGTGCGGAAACCGCCAGTTACTTAATTGATCCTGATTTAGCAATTGTCTTAGATTGTTCCCCAGCGCGCGATTCTAGTGGTGATACAAGTCAACTTGGTCAATTAGGGGATGGTGTTTTAATCCGTTACTTTGATCGGGGAATGATTGCCTTTAAAGAATTACTTGATTATCAAATGGAAGCAGCGGATAAAACTGGTGTTAAATATCAATATTTTGATTCACCAGGCGGCACTGATGCCGGCGCAATTCATAAAAAATATAGTGGAATTCGGACATTAACCCACTGTATTGTCGCGCGAAATATTCATACATGCTCATCTGTTATTGATATTGATGATTATATTGCCGCTCGGGAAACATTAATTTATATGATTGAAAATTTAGACGATGAACGGTTTGAAAGCTGGGCGAAGGCAAGACGATGAGCTACGCACTATATTATCACTATGCTAATCTTGGTGATGTTTTAGTTATTAAATTAAGTGATGAACTAGGAACGCATCATAAGCAAGATGGTAACCTAGTTATTATTTATCATGATGACCATGTTATTGGTTATAACATTTTTAATATTTCACAAACAATAAAAATTAAAGCTCATGGATTAATTCCATTACCGAATGAAGCATTAATTAATGTTATTAATTCGATTTTAGCAAACGCTAATGAACCTAAATTACCGCTATTAACAAATTCGGGCTTTGTTGTTGGTTATGTTTTAGAAGCTTATCCTCATCCTGATTCTTCGCACTTATCAATTACGAAAGTTGATATTGGCCACGAAGTTTTAGATATCGTATGTGGTGCGAAAAACGTTGCGCAAGGCCAAAAAGTCGTTGTTGCAACGGTTGGAACATTTATGTTTGATGGGATGGAAATTAAACCCGGAAAACTTCTTGGAGTTCCAAGTAATGGAATGATTTGTAGCGCGCGCGAATTAAATCTTGCGACCGCCTCCACCCCACCAGGAATTTTAGTCTTAGATGAAAATACACCAGTAGGGAGTGATTTTTTTACAATAGAAGGAAGAATGATATAATGGAAAAACATTTAGAAGTTTCTTTAAAAGAACAAGGAAAAATTTCGCGACTAACAAACAAAACATTTCAATTTCCCAAAGAAATTGGTGATAGTTTTTATACCGCAAATTATTTTATTAAAAGCACAAATATTATTCGCCAATTCGCCCCCAACCACCAAGTAATGTGTCAATGGTTCCAACGGAAAGATGATGTAATGCTTTGTGGAATTGATGAAGCCGTCGCCTTAATTCATACGTTTGCGAAAAATCCTGAAGATTTAACAATTCTTGCTCTTCATGATGGCGATATGATTTCAGCAAATGAACCCGTTTTAAAAGTTACGGGCCGTTATGAAGATTTCGGCTTTCTTGAAAGTTTAATTGATGGCATTTTAGCCCGGCGCACAAGTGTTGCAACAAACGTTCATAACGTTTTAAAAGTTGCAAATAATAAAGTTGTCTTTTCAATGGCGGACCGCCAAGATGACTACTTAACACAAGTTGGTGATGGTTACGCAACCTATGTCGCTGGTGTAAAACTTGTTTCCACCGATGCCCAAGGGTATTGGTATGGTGGAAAAGGATATGGGACAACGCCCCATGCCTTAATTCAAATATTTAAAGGTGATATTGTTAAAGCCTCGCTTATGTATTTAGATGCCTACCCTCATGAACAAGTAACCGCGCTTGTGGACTATAATAACGATGTCGTTACTGACTCATTAAAAGTTGCGCGCGCTCTTGGACCAAAACTAAAAGCAGTGCGGATTGATACTTCAAAATCCTTAATCGATAAATATTTTGATGATAAAGATACAAGTAGTTTTGATCCGCATGGTGTTTGTAAAGAACTCGTTTTTGCATTACGCGATGCTCTTGATCGTGAAGGCTTTAACCATGTAAAAATTACGGTTAGTAGTAGTTTTAATCCAAGTAAAATTAAAGAATTTGAAGATGCGGGCACACCCGTTGATACATATGGTGTTGGTAGTTATTTTGTTATTAATACAACCGTTGGATTTACCGGTGACCTTGTTGTCCTTGATGGTGAACCCGAAGCAAAAGTCGGCCGTAATGAATATCCAAGTACGCGCTTAGAACGAGTTCCATACCCAATTTATTAACTAAATGAAAATAAATTTTGCTTATTTACATAATTTGAAAATATTTTCATACTTTATTTGCTAAATGATAGCGGTTACATTATAATAAAGCATGGAGGTATTTTAATATGTCACAAACAAAAGATCGGGTAACGATTTATGAAGTAGCGAAGGCGGCGGGTGTTTCACTTGCGACCGTCTCCCGCGTCATAAATAATCAAGATAACGTTACCGCGAAAACCCGAAAAAAAGTCCAAGATGCAATTGATCGACTTGGTTATAAACCTAGTGGCCTTGCCCAAGCCTTAGCGAAAAATAAATCAACAAATATTGGTGTTGTTATTCCTCGGGCAAACTACGTTTACATTTCGAATATGTTAAATGGGGTTACGGAAGCCGCGCGCGACCGCGGCTATATTTTATCCTTATTTGTTACCTCCCATAATAAAGAAGAAGCCGCTGAAGCGATGGAAAAAGTTATTACGTCCCATGTTGATGGTGCGATTATTTTTGATGATGAACTCGATGTTGAAGATCTACAAAAAATCTCCTCGTATCAAGTACCTGTTATTGCAATTAATAATAAAATAACATCTGAAAAAGTTGGCTGTATTACCTTTGGTTATGAACAT
>DIQT01000015.1:196385-229571 GCA_002427365.1 Caryophanales bacterium UBA5455 | reverse complement strand
TATTACCTTTGGTTATGAACATTTATTTCGGCAAATTATTAATCATTATTTTGTCGAAGGTGATAAAAAAATGTATTTCCTTCATGTTAATAATGCTGGTCGTTTATTAGCGCGCATTGAACGTTCGTTTGTCACAACGCACGTTGAAGCCGGCCGAAGCTATGGCATTTTAAGTAGTGATGATAGTTATATAAAAACATACAATGATTTTCTTGAGTTTTTCAAAACAACAAAATCCGGCTATTTTCTTGCGTATCGCGATTCGTTGGCCGCAGCGATTGCTAACGCCGCGATTGATAGCGGACTTAGAATCCCCGAAGATGTTGAAATTTTATCAATCATTGGGACTAAATACGCAAACATCTTACGTCCAACGGTTTCGAGTATGTATATCGATATGATGATTGTTGGCCGCAAAGCTGTCCAAATGTTAAGTGACTTAAAAGAAGGCAAACTTATTCAAAAACATCACAAAGTCGAATCAACGTTTGTTCGTCGGCAAACAACATTATTTTAGTTGCCGAACATGTCAAAAATTGGTATGATATTAAATGCGTTGAAAAGCACCTAGTACAAGATTTAGCGACGGTGGAAAGTGCAAGCACCGCTTGGAAATACACGCTTCGAGCATCAAGCAATTGCGGGTCGCGCCGTTATCCGTATGAAGAGTTAACAGTTATTGTTAATCCTAAGGTGGTACCACGTTTTATAGCGTCCTTAGCGGGGCGCTTTTATATTAGTTAAGGAGAATAACATGGATTTATTACAAGAATTAGAAGTTAGAGGGCTAATCAAAGACATTTCAAATGAAAGCGAAGTTAGGGAGTTATTAAAAACACCCCAAACAATTTATTGTGGTTTTGACCCAAGTGCGAGTAGTATGCACATTGGTAACTTTGTCGCAATTTCCTTATTAATGCGGTTTCAACAAGCTGGACATAAAGTTATTGCGGTTGTCGGTGGCGCAACAGGGATGATTGGCGATCCAAGCGGCAAATCAAGCGAAAGAAATCTTCAAGATAAAGAAACACTTGCGAAAAATACCGCGCAAATTAAGGCCCAATTAGAACGTTTTATCGACTTAAGCGATCCAACCAAAGGTGAAATCGTTAATAACTATGATTGGCAAGGTCAAGTAACGTATTTAGACTTCCTTCGTGATTATGGAAGATATTTTACAATTAACTATATGCTTGCGAAAGACGTCGTCGCTTCAAGAATGGATACGGGAATTTCTTATACGGAATTTTCCTATATGATTTTACAATCGGTTGACTTTCTCCATCTTCATCAAAAATATGGCGTTTCCATGCAAGTCGGGGGAAGTGACCAATGGGGTAACTTAACCGCGGGCTTAGATTTAATTCGGAAAATTGAAGGACCCGAAGCGAAGGTTGCTTGTTTAACGAATCCCTTAATTACGAAATCCGATGGGAAGAAATTTGGTAAATCCGAATCGGGCGCCTTATACTTAAACCCTGAACTAACAACCCCATATCAAATTTATCAATATTTTATTAATACTAGTGATGAAGATTCCCTTCGTTACTTAAAAGTATTTACGTTCTTATCATTAGAAGAAATTAATAAAATTTCACTTGATCACTTAGCTAACCCAGGCGCTCGGATTGCCCAAAAAACATTGGCCTATGAAGTTGTCAAAACGGTTCATGGGGAAGACGAAGCGAAGCAAGCTGTAAAAATGTCCGAAGTGCTTTTTAGTGGCCAAGTTAATGAATTAAGTAAAAAAGCGATTGAAGAACTTTTTGGTGGATCGTTAAAAGAAAGTAATGCTGACTTATTATTAGAAGATGCTTTAATTCATATTGGCGCTGCAAAAAGTAAACGCGAAGCGCGTGAATTTATTAGCGGTAATTCCATTCTAGTAAACGGCGAAAAAGTTAACGACTTAGCGTTTGTTATTAAAAAAGATGATGCGTTACACGGTAAATACACAGTTATTCGGCGCGGTAAGAAAAACTACTACTTAATCGCGCACATCTAAAACATAATTAATGCTCATATCTAAAACATAACGGAAGGCAACTTCCGTTTTTTTTATATAAAAAAAGATAGTAGCGAACTACTATCTTTATTTTTAAACATAAGTTACGTCTAGAGTTTACGGTTGTAGTATTCAATAATTTGACTTTCATCAATATCATGAGCGACTTCATTACGTTCCGGTTCGCGGACGAATTTACCGATTTTCTTTTCCCGGTCAACTTCGACGAACGGAAGGAATGCCGCCATGCTATCAAGTGCTTCGTTAACGACTTTAAGATTGCGTGAGCTTTCTTTTAAGCCGATTTCGTCACCAACTTGACATAAATATGATGGAATATCAATTTTCTTACCATTAACAGTAACGTGACCATGGTTGACGAGTTGACGAGCAGCAGCCCGTGTATTCGCAAAGCCCATCCGGAAAACTAAATTGTCTAAGCGACTTTCAAGAATCCGAATAAACGCTAAACCGGTAACTTCATCACTACGTTCGGCAATTTTGAATAAACGAACGAATTGACGTTCATTAACACCATATAAGAAACGAAGTTTTTGTTTTTCCGTTAATTGTTTGCCGTATTCAGATTGTTTCCGCCGTCTGGATTGACCATGTTGGCCCGGTCCATATTTCCGCTTTTTAAGTTCGGAACCGTCTTCTAAAATAGAATAATCTAACCGACGGGAAATTTTCCATTTTGGTCCAGTGTATTTCATATATTTTTCCTCCTTCTTGTATATTTGCAAGTTAAGGATGGGATAAATTCCATTTCCCGGATGTTAAGCTTAGGGTTCGTCGTTTAGCTTTGATTACTACCTTAACTAGTGCTGACATCAGACAGAATGTATTTACCTGCTACTTAGTTGCGTGAATATCATACCATAAGCGGAATATTTGTCAATTAGTAACGATTAAATTGCGAAAAATTCATTGCCATTTATTTACTTTAACCTTATAAATCGTTATACTTGGATTATAGATAAGTGGAGGCGATTATGTTATATCAAATTCAAGTGCTCGGGGACGCTGTTACAATCACGGTTTCGATTATCATTTCGCTTGTTGCGCTCGCCGTAATTGCCTTTTTATTAAACATTTTTGTCTTCCGGCAACGGAAAAATAAAAAGCTTGTCATCGAATTACGAAAAAAATATGAATATGTCCATTCGCTATTAATTGGCCAAGATTCGAGCTATATTAAACGGCTCGAATTATTAAGCGATGTTAATTTATTAATGCTTCCAACATATGATAATTTTAATAAAGAGTATGAAACGCTTCGTGATTATAACGATAAACTCGCGCTTGTTGCCTTAGAAAAACTTGAAAAAACATTAAAAGAAAATAATCATAAAATCCTAAAAGAAGAATATAACAAACAACGACCAATTATTATTGCGTATGAAAAAGAAGTCTTAACGCTACATAATAGTTTAAAACAAGTTATTAAACCCGAAGATGATGCTCGCCAAGCATCACTTGATGTTAAAGAACAACTTCGCCAATTAAAAGGAACGTATTCGACTTTTCAAACGGAATTACAACCGCTTGAACGATCGTTTAATAAAGTTTTTGCTAATATTGAAACGGTCTTTACGGATTACGAACGGCATGTAGAAGTCGCCGAATATGAAGAAGCGGACGTTTTAATTAAGAAACTTTATCAAGTTGTCACAAGCTTAAAAAATATTATGACGTCATTACCGGATTTATGTTTACGGACCTATACGATTATTCCGCAAAAAATCGCTGACCTTGATGAAGCATATACAAAAATGACCGATCTAAATTACCCATTATTTCATTTAATGGTTCGTTCACATATCGATGCGATGAATAAAACGTTAATTAATATTGATAACGAACTCCAAAATCTTACAATTCACGGAGTGGAAGAATCCTTACAGCAAATGAGTGCAAAAATTGAGGAACTTTTTGCGGAGTTTGAAAAAGAAAAAGCGAAGAAAATTGAATACGATAGTAAATACGAAGCAATTTATAAACAAGTTAATACAATTGAACGGAAATTTGTTAAACTCGCGAACTTAATGCCAACGATTAGTGAAATCTATGCTTTACCCTTGTATAAACGGGAAGCGATTAAACAAATCAAAGTAAAAATTAACGATATTAATAATAAGAAACGGCAACTAGATACATTTGTCCACTCCGCAACTAGACAACCATACTCTGTCCTTGTGGAAAAAATTTATGAACTTGAGGCCGATGCGTTAAGCGTGACGAATGAACTGGAAGATTATAATGAATATTTAAGTTCATTAAAGCTCGATGCCGAAAATGCTTTCCGCTTAATAAGAAGTACATATCATAAATTAAAAGATTATGAATATAAATTACGGCAACTTAATGTGCCTAGTTACGCCACAAAACATCGGCAAAAGTTTGATCATTGTTATTCATTAATTGAAGATATTAATGCAACGCTTCATATTCAACCAATGGACGTTAGTAGCGTTAATGGTCAAGCAAAAGAACTTTTAGATATGTCAAATGGATTATTTGAACTATTAGAAATGAATTTAAACTTAGCGCAGTTAACGGAAAATGTTATCGTTAGTTCGAATAACTTCCGGCACGCCTTTAGCGAAGCCGAACAAAAGCTTAATCAATATGAAGTATTATTTATGGAAGGACAATTTGCCGAAGCGTATAAATCCGCTGGTAATTTATTAAAAGAATTCTGGAATCAACAATGATCTATTTTGACAACGCAGCAACAACAAAGACGCGGCCCGAACTAATCGATTTAGCGGTCCGCCTTAATAACGAATACTTCGCTAATCCAAGTTCAAATCACGCCCTTGGCCACGAAGCAAAACGAATTTATGAGCAAGCGCGTAAGCAAATTCTTGCTCATTTTAATGGTGACTTTAAGCTTGTCTTTACAAGTGGTGCTACCGAAGCAAACAACTTATTTATTAAAGGTGTTGCCTTAAAATATAAAAACCGTGGTAAAAAACTAATTACAACGGTCGGTGAACACCCATCTGTATTAAACGCCTTTAAACAATTGGAAGAAGAATTTGGCTTTCATGTGACATACTTACCGTTATTAGAAGATGGTAGTGTCGATCCTAATGAACTAATTAAGAGCATCGACGATCAAACCATTTTAGTTTCGATTATGCATGTTAATAATGAAGTTGGCGCAATTAATGATTTAGCGATGTTAAGTAAAATTATTAAAGCATTCCCTAAATGTTTCTTCCATAGTGATGTCACCCAAAGCATTGGAAAAATAAAAATACCATATCAATTCATCGATGCTTTTAGTTTTAGTGCCCATAAAATCCATGGCTTTAAAGGTTCAGGCGCGCTTATTTTACGAGAAAAAATTGACTTATTACCTTTATTAAGTGGCGGCTCACATGAATGTCATGTTCGGGCAGGAACCGAAGCATTTATTCCCAATATCTTACTTGCCAAAACTTTACGACTAGCGCTTGAAAACGAAGAAAAAAGTTATCGCCATGTTGAAGCATTAGTAAGTTATTTACGCGCAAAACTAGCCTTAAATAATGAAATAATTATTAATTCACCCGTAAATGCTTGTCCATTTGTTTTAAATTTTTCGTTAGTGAATATTAAATCAAGTATTGTTGTCGAAGCATTATCTAATGCCGGAATTATGGTTAGTAGTAATTCCGCGTGTGATGATAAACTTGCAAGCCACTCGGAAACTGTATATGCGATGTATCACGATTTAAAACGTTCGCAAAACAGTGTTCGAATTTCATTAGGCGAAGAAAATACGCTTGCAGAAGTTGATCACTTTATTGAAGTGCTTAATAATATTTTAGAAAGTGTAAAAAAATAATGAAAGAATTAACATATGATAAATTAATGATTCATTATGGTGAATTATCCTTAAAAGGTAAAAACCGTAAGCATTTTATTGATATCTTACTTAGAAATATTAAGCACGCGCTTAAGCATTTTTCCGCGTTATCGTATGTCGCACGGCATGACCATACGTATATTAGTTTAAACGGCGAAAATCCTCAACCAATCCTAAATATTTTAGCGGATATAAGTGGAATTCACGCAATTTCACCTGTCATTAAAACAAGTGCGGAACTTGATGAAATGGCAGCAACTGCGCTAGAAATTGCAAAAAGTAGTAACAGCAAAACGTTTAAAATAATAGCCCGGCGGACCGATAAATCTTATCCCTATAAATCAGATTATATTAATCGGTATTTAGCGAGTAAAATTTTATCTTCGTCAAATTTAACGGTTGATGTCCATAATCCAGAATTACCAATTAAAGTGGAAATTAAAAGTGATGGGGCATATTTTCTTGGTAAACAAACCGACGGTGTTGGTGGCTTACCTTTAGGTAGTGGCGGAAAAGTTCTAATGATGTTATCCGGGGGAATTGATTCTCCAGTTGCGGCGTATCACTTAATGCGCCGGGGCATTGAAATTGAAGCAATTCACTTTGCCACACCACCATATACATCGAATGAAGTAATTAATAAACTAAAAGACCTTCTCCATGTTTTAAATAAATTTCAACCGCGGATCCGTCTGCATGTAATTTATTTTACTCCGCTTCATTTAGATATTTTCAAAAACGCGAGCGAAGGATATCCGATTACAATTATGCGGCGGATGTTTTACCGTATTTCGTCTTCCTTAGCGTTAAAACGGCGCCTTCCTGCGCTTGCTAGTGGAGAATCACTTGGTCAAGTTTCCTCGCAAACTTTAGCGAGTTTACGGGTTATTAACGAAGTTACCTCAATTCCTGTCATTCGACCACTGGCAACTTACGATAAACAAACAATTATTAACGAAGCAAGACGCATTGGAACATATGATATTTCCATTCGGCCATTTGAAGATGCATGTACGATTTTTGCGCCCGTTAATCCAAAAACAGCGCCACGCTTAAAAGAAGTCCAAGCTATTGAAGCTAAATGGGACTATCAAAGTCAAATCGATGAGTGTCTAAAAACATATGAAACAATTATTATTACTGACGAAAAGGAAAACGATTTCTTCTAAAAAAGTTAATAAAAATAAAAAGCCACTTCAACATTGAGGTGGCTTTTTATTTAATTATAAGAAAGGTCGCTAACGAGCGCCCTTATCGTAAGGTATCCCTTCAGCTTTTGGTGCGCGTGATTTCTTTGAAGTAAAGACTAAGACAACCATCGTTGCTAAATAAGGTAACATATCAAAGAACCACTTAATTTGGACGCCTTCAAAAATTGGGAAAACAGAATAACGGGCACTTAAGGATTTCGCAATCCCAAAAAATAACGATGCCCATAAGATCTTGGCTGGTTTCCATTGCCCAAAGATTAAGACCGCAATTGCTAAGAAACCATAGCCATAAACATCACCTTGCCATGAAACACTTGATTCGGCAATAAAGATTAATCCCCCTAAGCCACCTAAAGCTCCCGAGATCATCGTTCCTAAGTAACGATATTTATAAACATTAATCCCAACGGAATCGGCAGCTTGAGGATTTTCACCACACGCACTTAGGCGTAGACCAAAGCGCGTTTTCTTAATAATAAAGTAGGCGAACCCCCAGACAATAAACCCAACAATCGTCATAATACTAATGTTTTGAAAAAGTAATGGACCAAGCACAGGTATATCCCCTAAAAACGGAACTTTGTTAACCCGGACCCCATCGACAATCGTTGAGAAAAACAAGTTAGCGGAACTAAATTGAACGTTCCGAACACTTCTTGATTGCATCGCAATAAAAATTGTTAAGGCGGGACCAAACATATTTAACGCCGTACCAGCAATCGTTTGGTCGGATTTCATGTTAATCGCGGAAAAGCCTAAGAGTAACGAAAAAGCCGCGCCACTTACCATTGCGATTATGCCACTAATTAAATAAAACCACGTCGAATTACTTGCGGTAGCGACGCCGTTTTCTTGCATGGCCCGTAAAAAGACGACGCCACAAAAGGCGCCAAAAACCATCGTCCCTTCCATCGCAATATTAATAACCCCACTTTTTTCCGCAAACATTGCGCCCAAAGCGACAATTAATAAGGGAATCATAAAAACAAGTGATCCATTAAGAATAAAGAGAAATCCTTCAAATGTTGACATAATTTATTTCCCTCCTTCTATATTATTCGATATTGGTGCATCATCTGGCACCACGCCCTCGATAGGAGGAGCATTTAGTTCCTCGCTATTCACAGGTGTATTCTTTTTGTGTTTAATTTTTCTAACGAATTCATTAAACCGTTGCCCAATTAACATTGAGAAGGCGGAGAAGTAAATAATAACGGCAATAACAATGTTTGCAAGTTGTTCCTTAAATTGTGGTTGAACGTGGAATCCACCCCGTTGAAGGAAGGTAATAAATAAACTCGAAAAGATTGTGCCAATTGGATGCGAACTACCTAGTAAGGCGGCAACAATGCCGTTAAAGCCTTCCCCCGCAATTACGTTGACGGGAACATATTCGACCCCTGTGCCCGTAGAGTCCGCTTTTAAAATAAAGAAGGCCCCACCTAAACCACATAAGGCACCTGAGATAACCATTGTTAAAATAATGCTTTTCTTTTCATTAATCCCACTATATTTTGCGGCTTCGCGGTTACTACCGGCGGCTTTAAGTTCAAAGCCAAACGTTGTTTTATTTAAAATAACCCACATTAAAATCGCAATCGCAATTGCTAATAATAAGGTTAAGTCAACATTTGACCGCGGAAAGATTTTTTCAAACCCTAACGTTGGCGTCATCGCGTTTTTATTAATCGTAAATGTTCGACCGCGGCTTCCATTATAAAGGGAACTACTACTCATAATAATCGCGTTAACCATATACATGCCAATATAGTTAAACATAATCGAAGTTATAACTTCATTAATATTAAAAACCGCTTTAAAGAAGCCAGGAATAAATCCCCACAGTGCTCCACCAAGCATGCCTAATAAGACGGCAACAAGCCATTGGAATGGGCCAAGCGGTTTTCCTAAAATACCAATTAGAAGCGCAAAAAATAACCCAAGCGTATATTGTCCACTCGCGCCAATATTAAATAGACCGGCTTTAAATGATAACCCAACACCAAGACCACACATTAATAAGGGAGGAAGAAGTTCTAACCACCGGCCAATTTCTTTGCCGGCATCCGCACCAAACATCCACCCACCAATTAACATCGGGAATTTTAAAAAGGCGTTACTTGGATTTGTAACAATCATAATAATTAAACCAAACAATAATCCAAGAATAATCGAAATGAAACTAGATAAAAATGATTTAAAACTTTTTGTCTTATATAATGGAATAGTTCTTTTTACTTTTTTCATTGGGATAATTCCTCATTCGTATTTATTTCAAGTGGATTCGTGTCATTTTTAGCTAAGTGACCACCCGCCATATAAACACCAATTTCTTCCACGGTCGTCGTTTTTGGATCTAACGAAGCAACAATTTTACCTTCATACATGACTAATATACGATCACTCATTTCCATAACTTCATCTAATTCAAGTGAAATCATCAAAATTGCCTTACCTAAATCGCGTTGTCGAACTAATTCTTTATGAATATATTCAATAGCCCCGACATCAAGCCCACGGACAAGTTGGACGGCAAGTAAAACATTTGTCTGCGTGGAAGCTTCGCGCGCAATAATTGCTTTTTGTTGGTTACCACCCGACATTGAACGAGTATTTGTTTCTGCTCCTTGACCGGCCCGGATATCAAATTTATCAATTAATTCATCCGCGTAGTTCGTAATATTAAGTTCACGAATAAAGCCATACTTTTTAAATTCTGGCGTATGCATTTGTTTAAGCGCTAAATTATAACGAAGTGGCAAATCAAGAATTAAGCCATATTTATGCCGGTCCTCCGGCACATGGGCTAACCCATGATCGTTACGATGGCGAATTGATTTTTTTGTGACATCTTCACCATTAAGATAGATTTTTCCCCCATCCGCTTTAATTAAACCATTAATCGCGAGCGCTAATTCGCTTTGGCCATTACCTTCAATGCCCGCGACACAAACAATTTCTCCTTCGCGAACTTCTAAACTAACATCATCAACGACATTCTTTTTCGTATAAATGTTTTTAATGACGAGATTTTCAATTTGTAAGACAACTTCACCAAGTTTTGGTTCCGCTTTTTTAATCGTTAAGTCAACATCGCGACCAACCATCATTTTTGAAAGTTTATTAATGGAAGTATCGGAAACATTAACTGTTCCAATATATTGACCTTTCCGTAAAACCGTTACTCGATCAGCAACTTTCATGATTTCATTGAGTTTATGCGTAATAAATAAAATTGATTTACCTTCTTCAGCTAAACCTTTCATGATTATCATTAAATCGTCAATTTCTTGCGGTGTAAGAACAGCTGTTGGTTCATCAAAAATAAGAATTTCATTTTCGCGATAAAGCATTTTTAAAATTTCGGTCCGTTGTTGCATCCCAACACTAATATTTTCCACTAAAGCATCTGGATCAACATTAAGACCATATTGTTTAGAAATATTAATTAAGCGCTCCCGTGCTGCTTTTCGATCAACGACGCCATGCTTTATAGGTTCATCACCTAAAATGATATTATCAAGAACTGTAAAAATATCGACTAATTTAAAATGTTGGTGCGTCATTCCAATGCCTAAGTCATTCGCATCATTCGGATTATTAATGGAAACTTTTTCTCCGTTTTTATATATTGCCCCTTCATCGGGTTGATATAAACCAAAAAGAATACTCATAAGAGTAGACTTACCAGCCCCATTTTCCCCAAGTAAAGCGTGGATTTCTCCTTTACGCAATGTCAAAGAAACGTTGTCATTCGCTTTGACCCCAGGAAAAACTTTTGTAATATTACGCATTTCAATTATATATTCGTCATTTGAGTGGATATCGTTAAGTTCAGGAGTTTGGGTTTGTAAATTTTCAACCATATAAATTCTCCTTTAAATGTTAAAAAAGGAACAAGAAATCGAAACCTCTTGTTCCTTATCGTAATTAAAAACTAGCCTTCGTACGCTGCGGAAATCTTCGCTAAGGTTCCGGTTGCCCCACCAAGATCACTAATCGCCTTTTGTTGATCAGCACTTAAGTAGTCAGCTGGTAACTTATCAAGAACGGTTACTGTTTTCTCCGCTAATTTTCCTAAAATCGTTTCGTATTCGCTAACTTTCCAAGTGTTGAAGCGCCAGGAAGTTTTCGCTGTTGGTAAACCAACACCACCTTGGGAAGCATCGAGGTTCCAAGTAACGCCACCTTCCCACTTATCATCAAAGTGATTGCCTAAAGCTAATTGGACAGAAGCGCTTAAGCCTTTCATCGCGCTTGTAATAACGGTTTCGCTATCACCAGCTTGGTCAACGTCAACACCAACGACTAAGCCATTTTTCGCTTCAGCGGCCGCCATAACGGATTGGCCAACGGAGCCACCACAAGCAAAGATAACACTAACACCTTCGGCATACCATGTTTCAGCTTTGGCTTTTGCTTCCGGAGTAGCAGTAAATCCACCAGTATAGTGGTATTTAACGGTGACAGCTTTATCATCAAGCCCCTTAGCAACGGCAGCGTCATGCGCGCCAACTAAGAAGCCTAAACCAAACCGCCGAACTGCTGGAACGGACATCCCGCCCATAAAGCCAAGTTTGGTATGGCCATCCATAACGACACCATACCCCGCTAAATAGCCTGATTGTTCTTCGGCATACATAACAGCAACGGTATTGCTTGCAACATAATATTCCCCTTCATCGCCACGAGTTGTATCAAAGGGTTGAGCATCGAGTAAGACAAAGTGGACATCTGGATATTGCTTTTGCGCATCAGCAACAGGTTGTTCAAATAAGAAACCAGGTGTAATGACAATTTCGGCACCATTAGAAACTGCTAAATCAATAGCTTCAATATAAGCAGCATTTGTGCCTTCCGCTGGCTTATAATATTGGTGGCCGACAGCGTGTTCTTTATTATAGTCGAGAACGCCTTCCCACGACCCTTGGTTAAATGACTTGTCATCAATATCACCTAAGTCGGTGATGAGGGCGACAAGTGCCGTTTGCTTCCCACAGCTCACGAGAAGTGCAGCTGCTACTAAACTAATCGAAGCAATTTTTCTTATTTTTTTCATAGTAACCTTCTTTTTTTTGAAACTAATGAAAAATTTTTCGCCCAAAGAACATCGTTCTACCAATGATTTAACCGCAAAAAATTGGTTAGAAAGTATGGAAGAGTTATGCTCTTTGTTGCTTTGCCCTTATATTTTAGTCCTTTATAAGTAAATTATCAAATTATTTTTGTGGGTTTTAATAAAAATTACGAAATTTAAATATTTATAAATTACAAAACTCTCTATATCATAACATAATTGGAGGTTTTTAAGGACTTTTCCTATTTCTATCTTTTTCTTAGAAAAGTTAATAACTACGACACATCAAGATGCTTGTCAAATAAAAAAACTCACCAATTGGTGAGTTTATTATTTTTGATAAATATAATTTAGGCGGCGGCGACTTTAACTTTTTTCGCACTTGCTTTTTGTTCTTTTGCAATTGCGTCTTTGCTTAATTTAATTAAAGCACCAAAAGTTTTGTCATCATGAATCGCAAGTTCGCTTAACATTTTGCGGTTAATATCAACATTCGCTAATTTTAAACCATGCATAAATTGGCTATAACTCATGCCATAATTCCGACTTGCGGCATTAATCCGTTTAATCCATAATTTACGGAAGTCACGTTTAACTAAGCGACGATCAATATATGCATATTGTAATGAATGCATAACTTGTTCGTTTGCGGTCCGATATGATAATTTCTTGCTACCAAAGTAGCCTTTGGACATTTTTAATACTTTTTTGCGCCGTGCACGTGTTTGTACACTACCTTTTACTCTTGCCATTTTCTTTCTCCTACTATGAAATTAATGTCCGGACGCGTTTGACGTCACTTGGATGCATTTCAACTGTTCCCCGTAAATTTCTTTTTTGTTTGTGGGTTTTGTGGGTCGCTAAGTGCGACGTGTAACCTTGGGTCCGGATAATTTTTCCAGTTCCGGTAACTTTTACGCGTTTCATTAAAGCGCGTTTACTTTTCATTTTTGGCATATTGCCCTCCTATTTTTTTACTTTCGATGCGAGAATACAGTTTAAGAAGCGACCTTCCATAAATGGTTTCTTCTCAACAACTGCAAATTCTTCAATCATACCAATAAATTCTTCCATTACTTTTTCACCAACGTCAATATGGGCCATCTGCCGGCCACGAAAGCGAACTGCCACTTTTACACGGTCACCATTTTGGAGAAATTTTGTTGCTTGGCGCGCTTTTGTTTCAAGGTCATGTGTATCGATCACTGGTGAAAGACGAATTTCCTTAAGTTCGACAACTTTTTGCGCTTTTTTCGCTTCTTTTTGTTTCTTTTGTAGTTCGAAGCGATGTTTACCAAAATCCAAAATTTTAGCGACGGGTGGGTTGGCTTGCGGAGCAACTAAGTATAAGTCCAGATTGTACTTTTCTTGTGCTAAATTTAAAGCTTTGTGTGTTGACATAACACCAAGTGATTCGCCATCCGGGGCAATAACTAAAACTTCTCTAACACGAATGTTTTCATTAACTGGGTCTTGTTTTACTTCGGGTCGTTTCCGATCATATTTGTTACGTGAGATAAGCAATATCCTCCTTATTGATATATGACTAGTTAAAAAATGGACGCAAAGTGCGCCCATTTATTTCTAAAGTAATTTAGATAGCGTTTGACCAATTGTTTCATACAATCTGGTGAGAAGCGGGCGCCTCTACTTTCTAAGATTTATCTAGCGTTGATATAATAGCATTCTAAGCACGGCTTGTCAAATAGAAATGCATCGATTTCTCATCATTATTCTAATGGTGCGGGTTCAAGCGCTTTTGAAGCAATTTCCTCATGTAAACGCGCGATAAAATCCGCTAAGGGAACGGTAACTTGCGCTTGGTTTCCATAGATTCGATACGTGACCGTATTATTCGCTAATTCTTGATCACCAACGACAACCGTGTATTTAACTTTTTTAAGTTGAGCATTCCGCATCCGATAACCAAGCTTTTCATTACTGGCATCTAAGCTTGAACGTAAGCCCGCTTCCACAAGGGCAGCGTTAAGTTTTTTCGCCCCTTCGCTATGGATTTGTGTATTAACTGGGAGCACGCGAACTTGTTCCGGCGCTAACCATAAGGGGAAATTACCAGCAAAGTTTTCAATTAAAATACCCATAAACCGTTCGATACTTCCATAAATCGCCCGGTGGAGCATAATTGGTTGTTTCTTTTCATTATTTTCATCGATATATGTCATTTGGAAACGTTTTGGTAAGTTCATATCTAATTGAATTGTTCCACATTGCCAAACGCGGCCAATACTATCGTTTAATTTATAGTCGAGTTTTGGACCATAGAAAGCACCATCACCAGGATTAAGTTTAAATTCTTTGCCAACCGCTTTACACGCATTCGCTAACGCTTGTTCGCTTAAATCCCAAGTAGCAATATCGCCAATATAATTTTTTTCCGGCCGCGTCGAAAGTTCGATTTTATAACTTAAGCCAAAGACCGAATAAATATCATCAAATAATTGTAATAGTTCAATTAATTCACTTTGTAATTGGCTTGGTGTGCAATAAATGTGTGCATCATCTTGGGTAAATTCCCGCACTCTAAATAAGCCACTTAACGCCCCACTAGCTTCATAACGGTGAACTAGACCAAGTTCGCCCATCCGAATGGGTAAATCGTTATATGAGTGAAGACCGTTTTGATAAACAAGAATTGAACCAGGACAGTTCATCGGTTTAATTGCAAAATCTTGATCTTCAATTTTGGTCGTATACATATTTTCTTTATAGTTAAACCAGTGACCAGATGTTTCCCATAGTTCCCGGTTTAAAATAATAGGGGTCTTAACAAATTCATAACCGCGTTTCGTATGAATATCATACCAATAGTTTTCTAGTTCATTACGAATGATTAATCCTTTATTTAAGAAGAAGGGTTCGCCCGGCGCATATTCATTAAGCATAAATAAATCAAGTTCCCGCCCTAATTTCCGGTGGTCACGTTTTTTCGCTTCTTCAAGCATTGCTAAATGATGATTTAAAGCTTCTTTTGAAAAGAAAGCCGTCGCATAAATCCGGGTTAATTGTTTATTATTTGAATCACCGCGCCAATAGGCACCAGCAAGTGATTGAATTTTAAAGTGTTTAATATAACCCGTGGATGGTAAATGAATGCCCCCACATAAATCAACGAAGTCACCTTGCGAGTAAACACTAATTTGATCAGTAATTTCATTAATTAATTCTTCTTTATAAGGGTTATTCTTAAAAAGTTCTAAAGCTTCCGCTTTTGATAATTCCCGCCGAATAATGGGAAAGTTTTCTTTTGCTAATCGTTTCATTTCGGCTTCAATTTTTGGGAAGTCGGCATCACTAATATTTACATCGCCAAAATCGATATCATAATAAAAGCCGTTTTCAATCGCTGGTCCAAAGCCAAATAAGGCGTGAGGGTATAAGTGAAGAACAGCTTGGGCAAGTAAATGCGAAGCGGAGTGCCGTAAAATTTCTAAAGCAGCAGGATGCGATTCATCAATAAATTCAAGGACACCATCAGTGTCAATGTTTCGTTGTAAATCTAATTGCTCGCCATTAAAAATCATCGCGAGAGGTTTTTTGAAGTCGAAAAGTTTCGCAAGCGCAAACCCACTTAGCGGCCCCTTAACTTCGATTTGGTTGTTTTGGAATTTAATTTTCATGTTTTTCTCCTTTGTAAATAAAAAAAGCGCCCTTAAGGACGCTAATGCGCGGTACCACCTTAATTTAGAACAAGCGTTCTACTCTTATCTTAGCGTAACGGGCTAGACCGCTTAATTTGTCATTAAGAGCTCCGAAGTGGTATTAGTTAAGGTTACTTAGAAATCTTCCACTGTCATTTCCTCGCTAGAAGTACTTACTTAGCTAACTTGTCTTCATCGTCGCTATTATATTTTAGTTAAATAAATCTAAAATTCAACTAATGAACACCAATTTTTTTACTAATTCCTATCCCAAATGTTCCAGGTCCCGTATGTGCGGCGACGTTAATGGATAATGGGGTATGACGAAGTTCAAATTCTGGTAATTTTTCATGAATCATTTTAGCGATATATTCATATGTTGAATCTTTAAGGTCAAAGGAAACAATATTAAAATTATATAAAGCTGGATCATAATTTTCGGCGATAAGTTTATCTAAAAATTCGGTAATAGATTTTTTAGCATTCCGCGTTGCCCCAATTTTAATAATTGAACCATCAACAAAACCTAAAATAGGAATTAAACCAATTAAGTTCCCTAAGGCCGCGACGGCTGGGGAAACCCGTCCCCCATTTTTTAAGAATGTGAGACTTTCCGGAATGAAAATAATATCGGTGCAGGACCGCCTAGCTTCAAAAACTTTAACTATTTCTTCCACACTTGCGCCCGCGTCCGCCATTTCTTTCGCGGTTAGAACATGTTCCGCCATATAATAACAAACAGCCCGTGAATCGATAACCGTTACTTTTCCGGGCCAATTTTGTTCCGTTTGAACTTTAAATAGTTCCGGCATACTTGATAATGCCCCACTAATCGTAAAGTGAATGACATGATCATACCCTTTTTCAAAAATGGCGTTGAAATATTGTTCGATTTCAAATGGTGTCGGGGTTGATGTTGTTACCCGAGCATTTTTCCGCATCATTGGCATTAATGTATTTAAATCAATATCGATATCATCGTGATATTCATGACCATCAACAATTACGTTTAATGGTAAAACGAAAATTTCTCGTTCCTTGGCCTCGACTTGCCGAATCGCTAACGATGAATCACTACTAATTGCAATTTTCATTTGTATAAGTCCTCCAAACATATACATTTTAATACAAATAAATCATTTTGTACTAAAAAGTTTTAATTACCTTTACTTTGTAAACCGTAAATCGCCGCCCCAACAAGGCCGGCTTCTTGTTTATAACTTGCTCCAACAATCTTTGAATTCGGCACGAGGGCACATAAATCATCTTCGAAGATGTCCCGCGAATGCATAACACCACCGGTTAAAATGAAAACTTCGGGGGTGAAAAAATTTACAAGTTCATTAAAGAAGTTACTAATTAATGTCAGCCAGTCGTTATAGACCGGAAGAAGTAGTGGGTCGCCCTCTTTTACTCGCGCAAAAAATTGCGCTGCCGAGGCAATTTCGACACCATTTAAGGCGGATAGGCGAACAAGGCCATTACCACTTGCAATTTGTTCTAATTCGTAGTAGCGGTTTTTATATTTAACTAATGTATGACCGGGTTCATCTAAAATTTGTTTTAGATGTTTATTTTCAATATATGCGGCCCCAATTCCCGTTGAAATCGTTACAAAATAAGCGGAATGATAATCTTTGCCCGCCCCCGCGACCGCTTCACATAAACCCGCCATTTCGGCATCATTTTTAACAAATGTTGGTAAGCCAAATTCTTCAAAAATCGACGAAGCTAAGGGAATATTTTCAATATGAATATTTGGTAGTGCGGTAATAAATCCATCAGCCCGTACGCGGCCAGGGACCCCAAAGGTAATCGCTTCAACATTATATTTTTTATAATCGAGCCGATAAATTAAATGTTTAATTTGTGCTAAAAAACTATCAACAGAACCCGTAATCGTTGATTCAATAATGACTTGTTCAATCGTTAGTTCCTCATTAATAATCGCGGCCCGCATATTCGTTCCGCCAATATCAAAGGCAATGACGTGACGCATCTTAAATATCCTTTATTTCATTAACGTAAACAATGCGCATGAAGTTTGTGCTTCCACTGCCCGTTGGTGTGCCACCCGTAATAATAATTGGATCACCAGGATTTAAACCTAAGTCATGGGCTTTAACTAACGCTAATGCTTCCATATCTTCAATAAATTGTGGTAAATGTTTTAAGTAAATGGAGTTTACACCCCAATATAAGTTCATATTTAAAGCCGTATCCCGTACATTTGTAATCATAAAAATTGGACAAACGGGCCGAGCTTTTGATAAGCGCGCGGCTGAGCGTCCTGATTCGGAAAAGCAGAAGATGGCTTTAGCTAAAATAAGGTTTGCCGTATTAGCGACCGAAGTTGCAATCGCATCACTAATCGTCCGCGTACTCGTTTCATATGCTTCTTCCGCTAATTTTTTATAATTTAAAAATTGTTCAGTTGTTTTGGAAATTTTTGCTTGCATTTTTGTTGCTTCAACCGGGTATTCCCCCGATGCACTTTCCGCACTTAACATAACCGCATCCGTGGATTCTCTAATCGCGGTGGCAACATCACTAACTTCCGCTCTAGTTGGAATTGGATGCGTTTGCATCGAGTCAAGCATTTGGGTCGCCGTAATTGTGGGTTTACCAACCGCCCGACATTTTTTAATCATCATTTCTTGATAAACGGGCACTAATTCCGGCTCAACTTCAACGCCAAGGTCACCACGAGCAATCATGATGCCATCCGATTCGGCAATAATTTCATCAATATTATTTAAGGCTTCGCGGTTTTCAATTTTCGCAATAACTCGCATTTCAGGCCGGCCATATTTACTACAAACGCGGCGAATTTCATGAATATCTTCAGGCCGTCTTACAAATGAAGCCGCAACCATATCCGCGTGATTTTCACAGCCAAACTTTAAGTCCGCTTCATCGCGTTCACTAATGTAAGGCATTGATAAGCGGGCAAACGGAGCGTTAACCCCTTTCCGATTTTTTAAGAAGTGCGAGTTTAAAATTAAACAAACTAATTCAAAGGTGCTCGCGTCTTTTTCAATAATTTCTAACGATAATTTACCATCATCAATTTTAATTAAATCACCAACTTTAACATCATTATATAAACCGCTATGCGTTACGGAAAATTTATCCTTGGTGCCAAGAACTTCACTCATGGAAATGCGAATTTTTTCATCGCGGACTAATTCAACACCATCATTTTCAAACATATGGCAGCGAATTTCTGGTCCTTTCGTATCAAGCATAATTGGGACAAACACCCCTAGTTCTTGTTCGAGCCGGAGAATATTATTAATTTTCTTTAAATGTTCATCATATGTTCCATGCGAGAAGTTTAATCGCATCACATTCATCCCCGTTTTAACGAGTTTTGCAAGTACTTCGTAACTTTCCGAGGCGGGTCCGATTGTGCAGACAATCTTTGTTTGTTTTTTAATGTTATACATAGTAACTCCTTTTATTTGAGGGTCGAAATGACGTTAATTAGTTCAATACCGGATGATTTTTTCATCTTTAGGGCTTCTTCAAGCGGATTGGAAACTAATTTATTATTAACAATGCCAACTGCTTGATTTTCTAGACCTTTGACAAGAACATCAATTGCTTGAACGCCTAAGCGCGCGGCAAGAATTCGATCTGTTGCAGTTGGTGAACCACCCCGTTGTAACCGGCCAAGCACTTCAACCCGTGTCGCAAAGCCAGTTTTTTCGGTAATTGTTTTTGCAAATTCATTAAGGTCGGGAACAAGGTTTTCACTAACAAGCACTAAGGCATGTCGTGCCCGATTCATTCGGATATGCCGTAATTTAGCAACAATTTCGTTCATATCAGGATAATATTCGCGTGATAAGATTAAGTCAACCCCGCACGCTGTTCCGCCATATAAAGCTAAGTCACCTTTTTTATTACCCATGACTTCAATAATCGAACATCTTTGATGGGAAGAAGTAGTATCACGTAAACGGTCAACCGCTTGAACAATTGTATTTAAACATGTATCAAAACCGATCGTATAATCAGTTGAATCGATATCGTTATCAATTGTTGCTGGTATGGCAATACAGTTAATTCCGTATTTACTTAAATCATTCGCACCGCGATACGTTCCATCGCCACCAATGACAATTAAGGCATCAATTCCATGACTTTTTAAATTGTCAGCAGCTTTTTTTAAGTACGCTGGCTCTTTAAACTCTGGTAATCGTGCGGAACGTAAGATTGTTCCACCGCGCATTAAAATTTCTGAAACAAAGGTCCGATCGACCTCGATAATGTCATCTTCGACAAGTCCTTTATATCCTTCAAAGACAGAATACATTTTCATGCCATTATGAATTCCCGCCCGAATTACCGCTCTTATCGCTGCATTCATGCCGGGAGCGTCGCCACCACTAGTTAAGACCGCAACTTTTTTTACCATAATTGCCTCCACTTAAGAAAATTACATACAATATAATCATACCATAAAGCACAATTTAGAACACGAAAATCCTTATTAAAATTAACGAAAGCTAAATTTATTTTTAATTTAAGCGCTTAAACATTTCTAAACTATTAGAATGTATATTAGTCATGCTAGAAATACTCATAGCAAGGATTAATTATTGATATAATTTAAGCAAAAATAACAAACATTCATTAATCCTTGTTATGATTAAAATAGATAAATTGTTGAGGTGCTTATGAAAATAAATTTAAAATGGAAATTAGCCTTATCGCTAGCAATCAAAATGGTGCTTGGTTTTTTAGTTGGTTATTTACTTGCCGAACTATTTACATTAAAAAGCTCTTTTACCGCGGGTGTCATTACGGTTTTATCAATGGCATTTACGCGGGAAGAAGTACTAAAAAATGCCCTAAAACGTGGTGTTTCATCGCTTATTGGTTTAGCGTTTGCGTATCTCATCTTTTTAATTCCCATGCCACGAATTTATGCAATTATTATTATCGTTGTTATTTTATTACCAGCGCTTGTTTTTATGAAACTTGAAATTGGAGCGGTCATCGCGTTAACATTAATTTCGCATTTATATCTAGCGGAAGCCGCTAATCTAACGAAAACATTATTAAATAGTATTTATATTTTAATTATCGGAATCGGTGTTGCGTTAGTGTTAAATTTATACAATATTAATGTTAAAAAAGATGTCGATGCCGCCAAAATTAGTGTTGATGATTGTTTTCATCATTTAGCAACTGATGTAACTAATAACGTTATACCTAATTTTGCTAATGTGCGAAAAGTCCATGATCAAGCAACAAAAATCCTAGAAGTTGCGAAACGAAATGGTGAAGTAAACTACGTAAAAAAGCATGAAGAATATTTACGCATTCGCCGGCTTCATTTACGAATTATTGAAAAAATCATTGAAACAAATAGCAACCTTAGCAAATCGCATCATCAAGAAGTTGTAATGGCGTTTGTAAATGATGTGCTCGCTGCAACTGGTAATGAAGAAAAAATTAAACTAATGGGAAATAAATTAACTGAAACATACGTCTATTTTGAAAACTTACCTTTACCCATTACCCGCAAAGAATTTGAAGAACGGGCGGAATTATTTCATATTTTAAAAGAACTTGAAGCCTTTATTAACTTAGAAGTAAATTGGTATAATAAATATGCTTTGCTAGAAGTGAAAGTATAAAAATTTGCCAATAGTTTTTCTTACCTTCTACGATTATCATGGTATAATATTTTCAATTGCGAGGAGAACATGAACGACGTACAAGCAAAAGATTTTTATGAAATTAGACTGGCATCAACAATAACAAATAATGATGTCCTCGTTTTAGTAAGTCTATATCAACCAATTATTGGGCATGTTTCCTTAAGTTTATTTTTAACCTTCTGGACATTTCATCAAACAAATGAAGTTGAACCTTCAAGTCATGAACAACTTTTTGCCCGAATGGATATTAATTTAAGCGCCTTTAATTTAGCTAGACAACGGCTTGAAGCGGTTGGCCTAATTCGAACCTATATGAATAAGCGGCGAGATTTTAATTACTATACATATGTTTTATATGCACCCTTAACCGCATATGAATTTTTTAATGATCCGTTATTTAGTGGTTTGTTAATTAAAACAACGGGCATTACTGAAGCAAGAAAACTCACCCATTTATTTAAAGCAGATGACGAAGTAAGTAGTGATAACAAAGAAGTTTCAGCCTCCTTCGCGGAAATTTATCGGCCGGACTTTAATGATAGTGCCTTTAATCTTCATCTTGATAATTTTGCCAGTTCGCGAAAAGTTTATAATGTCACCCAAGTCTTTAATAAAGAAGCATTTTATGAGGCGCTACTTACGTTTGGTCATTTAGAACAAGGTGCTTTAAGTGAAAATGAAGTATATGAAATTGGGCAACTTGCAACTTTATATGGATTAAGTGAAGAAACAATTGCGAAAAATGTTTTAAGTGCGTATACCCCAGGTATTGAAATTGGCACCCGGGTCGATATGGTTAAATTACGGCGTCTTCTTAGTGAAGAAGTTAAATATTCCTTTACGGGTAAAAAGTCGAAGAAAAAAGGCGAATATATTCATAGTGACGCGGAAACCGCAAAAATGATTAATATGATGGAAGCAATGCCCCCGATTGACTTTTTACTCTTACTCCAAGAAGGCCGCGCGCTTGCTTTAAGTGATCAACGGTTAATCGAAGACCTTTCAATTAAGTTTGCCTTGAATAATGGGGTGATTAACGCATTAATTTTCGCGGTTTTGAATTTAAAAGAAGGTCAACTTCCGTATAACTATGTAACAAAAATCGCCGCATCGCTTGGCCGAAATAAAATTGAAACAGCGTTAGACGCCACTAACTTTATGCGTGATACAGCGCGTGGGATTAAAACAGCAACCACTGGCAGTGCGAAACCAAAAGCGAAAGCCAAAGCCGCTCCAACGGAAGAAGATGTTAGTGATGAAGAAATCGAAAAATTAATAAAGGAGCTAAAAAATATATGAGTGACTTTATTAAAATAAATGAAAAAATAGTCGGAGCAACGGAAAATGATGCCGCTTTAGCGGATTTACACCGGACACTTGATCAAGTTGTTAGTGATGAAGCCGTTTGGAATCAATTAGTGTTACTAGGAGTAAATCGAGAAATTGCGCTTAAAAATATTATTCAAGTGCTTGACTTTCAAGCAAGTTATCATTCGTATTTAAAGTGCCATGAAGCCGGTCATTGTTTAAGTCCTGATGAACATTTACTAACGAAATTACGGAAAGAAAATGACATCTTAGTGCGAATTTATGAACCATGCCCATATGCGGAAGAACATAAAGCCCGACAAGAAAATTTATGGTATAACGATTTTCCAAGTGAACTAATAGACTTGCGTCTATCCGACACGAAGCGTATTAGTATTACCCGTAATAATATGCTCGTTGTTAAAAGTTTACTAAAGGCGCTAGAAGGCGATAAGGCGTGGATTTATCTTGCGGGCCAACCAAAAGTTGGTAAATCATTTTTAGTGACTGCGTTTATTAATGAAGCGCTTAGTAAAAAACTAGGGAGTGTTGCTTTTATTAATACCACTAAACGAATCCGCGAAATTAATGATTTAAACTTCACAAATAAAGCCGAATTTGATCGCCGGTTAGCAGAACTTCAAATGGTCGATATTCTTGTTTTAGATGGGTTTGGCGATGAATATATTAATGATTTTATTCGTGATACGATTATTTTACCCTTGTTAAATGCCCGCGATGATCATAACTTATTAACGATATTTACTTCAGGCAACACCTTAAATCAAATTGGTGTCTTATATTCAGGTAAAACAAAAGCCGGTGAAATTCGCGCTCAACAATTAACCCGTTTAATTAAAGGGAAAATTAATCAAGAATTTTATTTAACCGGCTTACCGTTATAACTATTTAATTTTTGTTAAAATCTTTTCTGCTTCGGCGTATAAACAAGCTAAATCAGCGTTATTATCGATTAGAAAATCGACACGAGCGCTGTTTTTTTCAAATTTATTCGTAGCGTTTAGTTCCAAGGCTTTTTTAACGTCCGCCCCACGCTTAGTTAGATTTTTAATTTGGTTTTCTTCGGAAATCTTAACCCCAATTACATAATCACAAATCGTTTCAAATTTGCCTTCATATAATAATGGAATTTCAAAGAAGATGATTTTAGCGCTACTTTCATCGCGAATTTTTAGTAAGCGCTCTTTTAATAACGGATATAAATAGGCTTCAAGTTCGCTCTTAAGTGCTCCATTTTCACTAATAAGGCCGCGAAGAAGTTCTTTATTAACTTCCCCACTTGATAAAAGGATGTTTTCGCCAAATATCGCTACCAAACCCCGCTTAATTTCTTCATCTTTATACATTAAAGCAATTTCTTCATCACTTGATAATGTTAAATAACCGTGGTCATGATAATACTTTAATAACGCACTTTTACCACTACCAACAACGCCGGTAATCCCAACGACACTTGGCCGATTACGATGTTTTTGGCAATGTGGACAGTATGTTGTGCCTCGTCCCCCAACGCGAATCTTTTTTAATAAGTTTTGACATTTTAAACACGGTTCACCAGCGCGCCCATAAGCAAATAAATTAAGCTGAAAGAGGCCGGTAATTCCTTCGGCCGGTTGATAGGAGCGAACAGTCGTACCCCCCGCTAAAATGGCCTCATTTAGCGTTGTCCGCGTATTATCGAGCATTAAATCGGCATCTATTTTCGTTAATGTATTTGCCGCTGTTTCTGGATGAATTTTACTTTTAAATAAGATTTCATCAACGTAAATATTACCTAAGCCAGTTATAACACTTTGATCAAGTAAAACTTCTTTAATTTTGCGGCTACTCAAAGTAACTTGTTGATAAAAATGGTCATACGTTATATCCCATGGTTCCGGTCCTAGTTTTGCAAGTGACTTACTTAAGCGATAGGTTGCCTCAGTTGCTAATTCCATTGTGCCAAATTTTCTTGTGTCA
Organism: Caryophanales bacterium UBA5455; assembly: GCA_002427365.1. GTDB lineage: Bacteria > Bacillota_I > Bacilli_A > RFN20 > CAG-826 > UBA5455. The sequence goes on along the minus strand of DIQT01000015.1, from coordinate 204,797 downwards.
TTATAGACAAGTCGGTTTCCATCCGTAAAGGTAAAAACAACACAAGTATATTTTGATATTGGCGCGCCTGGTTTTAATTTCACATATTTACCTTCCATCCGTAAATGCGAAATAACGACAACATCATCGCTATAGTGAAATATTAAATATTTTCCAATTCGTGTGACATCACTAACGGTTTTACCCACTAACGAAGATTTAAATGTTTCTAAATCCGTTGTTGTTGTTGTAACAATTCGCGGAACTAAAATATCGACTTTGGCAATGGTTTTACCAACAATATGCGGTTTTAAAATCGCTCTAACAGTTTCAACTTCTGGTAATTCTGGCATCGTTTTCTCCTTTATAAGCAATCAAACCACGATTTTCCTTGTGTCATCGCGACGACAAGTGGAACATCAAGTTCTAACGCATTTTCCATAATTTCTTTGATTTTTGGACTTAAAATAGCAATTTCCTCATCTGGCATAACAAAAATTAATTCGTCATGAATTTGTAAGACGAGTTTACTTTGATAGTCGTGTTTACTTAAAAATTTATCGATTTTAACCATCGCTAGTTTAATTAAATCGGCGGCCGTTCCTTGAATAGGAGCGTTCATAGCGGCCCGTTTTGCAAATTCACGAACTTGGTAATTTTGGTCATTTAAGCCTGGCAAATAGCGTCTCCGTCCGAGTAATGTTGATACATATCCCTCTTTCATCGCATTATTAATCATTGATAACGTAAACGTGCTAATTTCCGGATATGCTTCATAAAACGAAGACTTAATTTCTTTTGCTTCATATACACTTGACGATATTTGTTCACTTAATCCCCAGTCACTAATCCCATAAATAATTCCAAAGTTAACCGCTTTCGCTTTTTGCCGTTCAAGTGAACTAACCCTTTCTTTCTTAAATAAATGTTCAGCGGTTACCGCGTGAATATCTTCACCATTTTTAAACGCATTAATTAGTCGGGGTGATTTCGCTAAGGCCGCCATAATCCGTAATTCGATTTGTGCATAGTCAAAGGAAACAATGGATAAATTTGGATCATCATAGAAGAAGGCTTTCCGAATTTCACGCCCCTGTTCATCACGAACCGAAATATTTTGTAAGTTTGGTTTTGTTGATGAGAGCCGGCCGGTTGTCGTTAAAGCTTGATTAAATGTTGTATGCAATTTGCCATCTATTTGAATATCCTCAACTAAGCCATCGATATATGTTGAAACTAACTTCGCATATTTACGGTAATCAAGAATTTTGCCAACGATCGGATGATATGGTTCAAGTTTAGCAAGCACACCAACCGCCGTCGAACGTTTCTTTAAATCAGGCAAATTAAGTTTATCAAATAAGATTTCCGCTACTTGTTTGGGCGAGGAAATATTAAATTCTTCCCCTGCTAAAGCATAAATATCCGTTGTTAAATTATCTAATTGTTGGCGAAAGTCTTCCCCAATTGTTAATAGAGTCGTTTTATCAAGCGGGAAACCTTCAATTTCCATCTTCGCTAAAACATGACTTAAGGGAAGTTCAATTTCTAAATATAACTTAAGCGCATCGTTAACTTCTAATTGTGCTAAAACACTTTCTTTAATAAGTGAAACGTAGTGGGCGATTAATCCACTAATATCAATAAGTGAAGTCGTTTCATTTACGAGTGGTAAATTAACATCATAATACGCCAAAATCGCTTTGGGGTCATTTTGTAAGGAGGCATCTAATAAGTAACTAGCTAGGAGTAAATCAAAACTAATTCCTTTAATGCTTAAGCCATAACGCGCTAAAGTAACTTCGGTTAATTTCGCATCAAAAACATTTTTTTTAACTTTTTCATCACTAAGCCATGCTTGAAAGAGTAAATCATTAACAAGCGAAGAAGTTGGAATAAAATATGCTTCAGTTTTATTAGCAAGCGCGACACCTTTTAAGGAAGCGTGATGATAATCTTCCCCATCTAAGACAACTTGCAGCGCATTAATCGAAACTAAGTCGACTTCATTAGATGAAGTTATGTGTTTAACATTTATTAAAGATGCGTTTTCTTTTTTAATTTCAAATCGACCTGATAATCGATTCATAAATTGCCGTAATTCATAGGTTTGGCAAAATGAAGAAATTTCATCGTAATTATAGCCTTTATACTTAAGATCATCATAAGTTAAAGGAATTTCAACATCAGTAATAATCGTCGCAAGTTTTTTGGAAAACCGTGCTTGTTCAGCATACGTGACGATATTTTCATATACTTTGCCTTTTAAATTAGGAGCCGCGGCAATAACGCCTTCGACATCACCATATTGTTTAATAAGTTTTGTGCCGATTACTTTTCCAACCCCAGGAACACCAGGAATATTATCACTAGGATCACCACGTAAGCCTTTATAATCAATAATTTGTAAGGGGGTCATTTCATATGTTTCAAGGACGCCCTTAACATCCATTGTTTCAATTTTTGAACCATTTTTTATTAATTGAACAACGATGTTTTCATCGACTAGTTGGAGAAAATCTTGATCAGATGTATATATTTCAACGCTAAAACCGTCTTTCCCCGCGCGTTTAGCAATACTTCCTGCGATATCATCGGCTTCATAATCAGGTGTTTCATAACTTTTTATCCCTAGCGCCTTTAAAAATTCGCGCGCTAACGCAAATTGGGATACTAAATCAATTGGTGCATCGGGCCGATTCGCTTTATACGTTTCATCTTCTTTATGGCGAAGCGTTTTTTCACCCGTATCCCACGCGACAAGAAGATGTTCGTCCCCACTTAAATCACCTAAAATTTTTCCAATCATATTCGAAAAAGCAAATAAGGCATTCGTTGGAACACCCGCTTTAGTCCGCATAATACTTCCACCATAAGCGGTCGCATAATACGCCCGAAATAATAGTGAATTTCCATCAATGACAATCATCTTTTGCATCTAATTTTCCTCCAATAAAGAAAGCGTCTCAACAACATACGTCGTATCACGGCTACGGTCCCGACGTGCTTTAATTTTAACAATTTGGTTTGTTTCTAGTAAGGGGTAAACTTCTTCAAATAGTTTAGGGAAAATCGTTAAATCAAGTTCCGTATCGCCATCAAACGCCATAACAAACGCCATTTGATCACCTTTTTTCGTTTTAATAACTTTAACCGCGCGAATCATCCCGACAACATGATGGAATGAATAATCTTTTGTTAATGCGCTTAGTGGCTCTAAACCTTCTTTTTTAATAAGGTCTTTTTTTGTTGAAAGAAGATTACCACTAAGCATAATTCCGAGCGCTTCATATTCTTTATTTAAGTCGAAAAGTAAATCACTTTCCGCTTCAAGTAACCGTGGTGGTGGCGTTTTTGATAACTCTAATTGTAAGGAGTTTTCATCAACCGCAACAATTGACGCATATGTAATTAATTTTGCTAAATTAAGTCGACTTGTCGCTCGATTGGGGCTTAAGCTATCTAGCGCGCCCGCATCAATTAATCGTTCAAATTGGAGAAGTGTAAAGTCATAGCGATACATCCGCCCAACAAAGTCCGCTAACGAAGTAAACTTGCCATTTTTATTTCGTTCCGTAATAATTGCTTGCGCGCTTAATTGTGGTAACCCTTTAATGGAATTAAGCGGGAAAACTAAGGCTTTAGTAAAGACACTAAAGCGATTTGTTGAAACATTAACATCTGGCGCCTTAAGGCTTACATTACGCGCTTTAATTTCACTAAGATATTTCGAAAACTTCGGGTTTTTCGTATTCGTCGAACCTAAAATAGCCGCGTAAAATTCCGCCGGATAATGAACTTTTAAATAGCCCATTTGGCACGTAAGGCGGCCATAGCCAACCGCGTGCGATTTATTAAAGCCATAATCCGCGAATTCAAAAATCTCATCAAAAACGTTCGTAGCGACCGCAAGCGAATGGTTTAATTTAACAGCGCCTTCAACAAATTCTTCCTTTAACGCACTTAATTGTTCAGTATTCTTTTTCGATATTGCCCGGCGGAACAAGTCGGCTTTTGCAAGTGACATTCCCGCAAACTTTTGACATATTTGCATAATTTGTTCTTGATAAACAATAATTCCATAGGTTGAAACTAAAATTTCTTCTAAATCAGGTGACATATAGGTAACTTTTTCTAAACCGTTTTTTCGCCGTGCATAGGTTGAAATATTTTTCATTGGCCCGGGGCGAAATAAAGCAATTACCGCGACAATATCATTAAAACAATTCGGTTTAATTTCTTGAATCGCTTGATTCATCCCGGCACTTTCAAGTTGAAATAACCCCATTGTTTGGCCACTAGCAATTAATTCATAAATCGCCTCTTCATCATATGGTAACGAATCTAAATTAAGGTCAAGCCCATAGTTATGTTTTACCGATGTAAATATTTCTTCAATGACGGTTAAATTTGTTAAACCAAGAATATCCATTTTTAAATATCCTTGCGACTCTAAATAACCCATTTCATATTGGGTAATTAAATGGTTGCTTTGATCACTTTTTACTGGCAAACCATCCTTAATTGGTGCGTTATTTAAAATAATTCCAGCCGCATGAAGTCCACTTTGGCGGGGTAATCCTTCGATTTTACTCGCGTATGTAACAAGTTCTAAATAAAACTTATCATCATTAATAAGCTTCCGAAATGCTGGTAAATATCGATATGCATCGTGAAGCCCATAGTTAGAAGTACCTAGTGTATTCGATAAGCGACTAATGTCATCCGTATTTAATTCAAACACCCGCCCAACATCACGAAGCGCTTGTTTCGCCCCGATTGTTTGAAAGGTCACAATATTTGCTAAATGATCATAACCATATTTATTTCGTAAATATTCGACAACTTCCTCACGCCGATAATCTAAGAAGTCAATATCAATATCGGGCATTGTTTGTCGTTCCGGATTTAAAAACCGTTCAAATAATAAATGGTTAGGAAGTGGATCAATTTGCGTAATATCAAGCGCATAACTAACAAGTGACCCCGCTGCTGAGCCACGCCCAGGTCCCACAAGTATTCCTTTCGACTTGGCATATTTAACATAGTCTTGAACAATTAAAAAATAATCGTTATAGCCAAGTTTATCAATCATCGCAAGTTCATAATTTAAGCGCTTAAGATATTGCTCATTACTTAAATCAAGACCCCGCTTTTGATAGCCTTCTACCGTTAATTTTTCCAAATATGACTTTGAAGTTTCGTCAGTTGGTAGCGGAAACTTTAATAAACTTCCGCGAACTTTATTAACACGAATATTAGTGCTTTGGGCAATAAGGTTTGTTAAAGCAATTTCATCTTCTAAAAATAAAGTATTAATCGTTTCGTCATTTAAGGCATAATATGGACCAATAATTTTTTCACTTGGTGGGGTTAAATACCTGCCACTTGCGATTGCTTCAGTAATTTCGGTTGTAATCGCATCATCGGGTTCTGCATATTTAATTAACGGAAAGGCAACAAGCGAATAGCCATATTTTTTTGCGAACGCCCGAACAAGCTCCGCATGAGCTAAATCATCGGTTGAATTTATAGCTAACCCTAAATAAAAATCCGTAATCGTAACGCTAAAAGTTCGTAAATATTTTGCAAGAAAATGTTCGCCTTCTTCATAAATTGAAAATAGTTTTTCTTGGTTCGTGCCAACAATCATTACTTGGTTATTAGCTAACGAAAGAAGAAGTTCACTCGTTAACGAATCCTTTGATACTAAATAACTTAATTTAATTAAATCTAGATATCCTTGTTCATTTTTCGCAATTAACGTAAAAATTAACCCATCAAAACTTAAATCCATCCCATATAATGGTTTAATTTGGCTGTCATTTCCATATTTTTCCGCTTCTGCGAGTCCATATAAACTATTAAGGTCGGTAATCGCTAGCGCTTTATAATTGCGCTTTTTCGCAACTTTAAAAAGACGATCCATCGTTAAGCCGGAACGAAGGAAGGTGTAGCCTGTATAAATGTGTAACGGGATAAAATTCATATACTTACCTAGAAAAAATTATACCATAAGTGGGGGGTCACTTTATAAAAAAACGGAGCGAACTCCGTTTTATTCAATTAATGCTTCTAAATCAGCGATAAAGTCATTGAGCTCATCAAGTGTTTTGACTTGGCACCCACTTGCTTGCGCGTGACCGCCACCATTATACTTTGTTGCGACACCGTTAATCGGAATTCCTTTCGACCGGAGGGAAATTCGCCAAACATGAGCTTCACTATCTTCGGTAACACTAAACCAAATCGGAACACCACGAATATCGCTAAAAATATTAACGTAACTTTTACCAATTAGAGGATTAACCCCGATGCGGGTAAATTCTTCTTCGGTAACAATATAATATGCAACGCCTTTTTTTGAAATACTAAAGTTTTGTAAAATATGCGCTTGTAAATATAAATCATTTAAACTAAGAATATACATTTTGTTATAAATATCATTTAAATCGAAGTTTGTTTTAATTAATTCACTCGCAATCGCAAATGTATGGGGGGAAGTTGAAGCATATTTAAATCTTCCGGAATCACCAACAATACCTGAATAAAAATAAATTGCAGCTTGTTTTGTTATTTGGTCATATTTTGGTGTGTTTAAAATAAAATCAACGACTAATTGACTCGACGCCACCATATCAGTCGCGACTAAATTGATAGTGCCATATTGTTCCACTGCGGGGTGATGATCAATTTTCACAATTGTTTTTGCTTGTAAAGCCCGTTTATCGCCAACCCGATCGGTGTTTGCGGTATCAACAATAATTGCTAAAAAGTCTTTTTCAAACCACGCATCCTTAACTTCAGGAATCATTGGATAAATTGATGGGGAAAAGTCATGATGGTCTTCACCTAAAATAATAACTTCCTTATTTGGGAAAGAAGTAATTAACCAATCATAAAGACCATAAGAAGTTCCTAAGGCATCAAAATCAGGAAATGTATGGGCAACAACCGCAATTCGGTCGAACTCAGTTATTAAACGATAAATAGTTTCATATTCACTAGCGAATCGTTCACCGCTAGCTAAAATTAGGGGGGTTTTTAAATCCATGTGTCTCCTCCTTTACGTGACCATATAGAATATATAAAAAGTAACCATTAAGCAAGGAGATTACATTTTAAGTAGTTTTGCCATCCCACCGCGACTTGTTTCTTTATAGTCCGTATTTAAGTCAAGTCCGGTTTCATACAACGTTTGAATAATATCATCTAAACTAATCCGCCGGTTCATCGTTAAGTGTTTCGCGACTAAAACAGCGTCATAGGCGCGCCCCGCAATAACGGCATTTCGTTCAATACAAGGAATTTGAACATACCCACCAATTGGATCACAAGTTAAACCTAAATGATGTTCAAGCGCAACTTCACTCGCGTATTCGATTTGATGTAAATTAAAATTCGCTAAATACGCTAACGCGGCAGCGGCCATTGCCGCAGCAACGCCACATTCCGCTTGGCAGCCACATTCCGCCCCACTAATCGAAGCATTTTGTTTAACGGTAACGCCGATTAGACCAGCAACTTTTAGCGCGTCAACAATTTGTTCATCATGATAATTTGAAGTAAGTTGGGCATTATATAAGACCGATGGTAAAATTCCCGCTGATCCACAAGTTGGGGCCGTTACAACAATTCCCCCGCTAGCGTTTTCTTCACTAACGGCGTAAGCATAGGCAAATAATTTCCGTTTTGCTTCATCAACTGGTGATTCATCTTCAGCAAAATAATTGTATAAATCATGCGCTTTACGTTCTAAGGCTAACGTGCCTGGTAACGTACCAGAAGTCGTTAAACCTTTTGCAATAACTTCCTTCATAATTTGCCAAATATGAAGTAAATCTTCGTTAATACTAGGAACATCAAAGTTATTGACCACATCGACATATGAACAATCGTTATTATGACAATATGTTTTTATTTCTTTAAAATGCGCAAAAGGATATACATTATTTTCTTCATTCAAATTAACCCCATCAATCGCTAAGTTGCCCCCACCGATTGAATAGTATGTTGTTTGATGTTCAACGAATCCTTGTTTATTAATCGCTTTAATAATAAGCGTATTAGGATGGTATAAGTTATCTAAATCGTAATTAAAGATAACGTTACCCTTTTTTTGTTTTTCGTTAAAAACATTATGTAAAGCGACATCGGTTAAATGACCTTTTCCAGTTAAGGCAAGGGAGCCAAATAACACAACTTCATAACTTGTAGCATCATTAAAATTAGCAATAAAATGGTTTAATGCTTTAATTGGACCCATTGTATGTGAACTCGAAGGTCCATGCCCAATTTTATATAATTCTAATAATGATTCCATTCTCGTCCTTAACTGAGTTTTAAAATTCTCATACAATCACGGGCAATAACAATTTCTTCATCCGTAGGAATAATACCAACTAAAACTTTACTATCAGGCGTCGAAATAAT
>DIQT01000015.1:193061-196132 GCA_002427365.1 Caryophanales bacterium UBA5455 | reverse complement strand
GACGGCTTTCCGGAAGTAGTTGGAGTTTTCGCCAATCCCAGCGGAGAAGATAATCATATCCGCCCCACCAAGGCGAACAAAATATTGGCCGATATAATCAGCAATCCGCCGAGCAAATAATTTACCAGCAATTATGGCCCGTTTGTTACCTTCTGAAATGGCTTTTTCAATATCACGCGTATCACTAGAAACGCCTGAAACACCTTTTAGACCCGATTGTTTATAAAACACATCATAAACTTCTGCGACGGATTTATTTGTTTGATCAGCAACATACATATAAACACTTGGATCTAAATCACCGGTTCTAGTTCCCATCATAATGCCACCTAATGGGGTAAGACCCATTGATGTCGCAACACTTTTACAATTTTGCGAAGCAGTAATCGAAGCACCACTACCAATATGACATGTAATAACGCGCGGATTTTTCACACCCGCTAATTCAACACGCGCGGCTTCTTCAGCTAAATATAAGTGCGAAGTACCATGGGCCCCATAGCGACGAATCGCATATTGTTCATAATATTCATAAGGAATTGGGAATAAATAATCTTCGGGTTCCATATCCATAAAATAAGCAGTATCAAATGTAACGGTCGCGGGAACATTTGGTAAAATCTTTTTAAATGCCCGATAACCGATTAAATGAGCGGGGTTATGTAAGGGGGCAAGGGAATTCATTGATTCAATTAAGTTAGCGTTTTCTTCGTTAAAAACCGCACTATCGTTAAAGTATTTGCCGCCTTGAACGACCCGGTGACCAACACCCGTAATTTCATCTAAACTTTTAACGATGCCTAATTCCACTAATGCATCGACTAATAACCGAACGCAAATCGCATGATCAGGAAGATCTAAAATTTTCTTTTGGGACTTTGTGCCGTAATCGATTTTAAAAATCCCATCATCGATGCCAATTCTTTCAAAAATACCGGAACATAAAACTGTTTCTGACGGCATTAAATACAATTTAAATTTGAGCGAGGAACTACCCGCATTAACAACCATAATTTTATTATTCATTGCTAACTCCTTTTACCACGAAAATTGTAGTAAATATTTAGGCTTTTTTCAAGTGAAGAAGTGCATTAAGCATAGGAAAGTTAAGTGAAAAGACAATAAAATGAATAAATTATAAAAAAGGTATAAATATTATAAAGTTAACGTAGTAGCAGCGCCCCAAATATAACTTGTAAAATGACCTTCGGCGTTAAATCTTTTACCAAAGGCACCAGTATTTAAATATTCTTGGAATGAGAAATAATGGTCATCGGTATATACACAAACCGGTGAAGAATCATAGTTAACCGCGCCCTTATAAGGATCAAACCCATATTCCCAAGCAACAACCCGGCCAACGCCGCGACTAGATGATGAATAAGAAGAAGATAGCGCAATATCAAGTTCATAATAACTAGGAATGGGATTTCCATATTTATCAGTTCCATCAGCTTTATATGGAACACTTGTCGCATATCCATCTGTTCTTGTGTAATAAGAAACACAACGTGTATTTTCACCAAACGTATTATAAGCGGTCCGATAATTATTTTTAAGTACATAGTTCGCGGGTGCTTTTTTAAAAATCGTGTAATAGTTTGCAACATCGATTGGGTCCACATAACTAGCCGCGTCCGCTAAACGGGGATTATCATAAATATAATTCGTTGAATAATATGTATATGTTTTATAAGAGTTACTAATCACCTTATTTCCATCAACAATAACTTCAATTGGAACATCGACACTAACTCCTTCATATAAAGTACCGACATAGGTAATTGGGTTAAGTCTAAATTCATCAGCTCCTGAACTACTAGACATAAATTTGGTTGATTCACTTGCTTCATTAGTGTAATTAATAACAATTTCTTCTAGCGTTAGAACACTTTCACTTGTCGAGATTTTAAAGTAATTTGCGTTATATACATTATAGGTAGCCGTTGTTGTATACGTTGATAAGGGTAAACTAGCGCTAAACGAAAAATTATTTTCACCGTATTCAATTATGGGGTCGACGCCACTTGAAGAAGAAGTTTGATAAGTAATGGAAATATTTTTGATTCCAACAATCGGGTCAAGATTATAAATTGCGCCCGCCGCTGTTGTTAAATTATTATCAAAATTTGGTAAAATATCAACAAAACCGCCACTCGAATAAACGGTCCGATAATATTCAAATTCGTATCTATTAACATAGGTCGTACCATAATTCCCGGTCGGAAAACGTCCGCTCATACTTGCGTTTGAACTATTAATAACTAGCTCCGTTTTTGTTTCTTCATTACCGTCGCTTCCTTGCGGTGTAATATCACTAACATCACGAAGTAATAAGGTTAACTGGGCCACGCCATTTTTAATTTTACTATGCAAAATGCCGGTAATTTTAGCTAATTTGCCAGTTAAACTAACAAGATAGTCATTAATTTCGGTTGTATTTTTAACTGATGCATAATATAAACTTACCAGTGTTCCATCAGCAAAATATGCCGCTCCCGTTCCATTATTTGCGTAACTAATTGTCACATTATCTACGCAAACAATTCGGGCCCCCATCATTTGGGCATTTAAGAATTCATTACTTAACGAATCATCGGAATTTTTCCAAAAACTGTTTGAAGTTTCCAGCACTTCAACTGGCGAACTATTAACTGCGTAATCAAGTGTCATATCACTAGGAAGTGGATTTAAAAATTCGGGAATATTATCATAAAGAAGCGGCTTTCCTACAAGAGTAATAACGTTACCTTCTTCGTAAGCTACGGGGCTATTATAAACTAAAATACCAGCAATTCGGCTATATTTATCACTACTTTGAAGATAAAAATTAGTTGAATTATTTGAACCAGTAAACGCTTTTGTGACCGTGCCCCACGTTTTATATACTTTATCGCTTGCCCCATTATTTAAATCATCAACAATTTCGTATAGTGAGGTATACCCGTTCTTTTCATCAAAATATCGATTGCAATCAACAGCTTCTTCGGTAGAGCTAAAAACTTGAAAACTACTAGTTTCATTTTTTAGGCTCGCGCCAAGTAAAAGCGTAGTTGCAAGCACAATGGATG
>DIQT01000015.1:192326-192897 GCA_002427365.1 Caryophanales bacterium UBA5455 | reverse complement strand
GATGAAGCTATTCCAATTAATTTATTCTTTTTCATAATTCGTTTCCTAACTTTTGTATTTTATTAAGAACACTATTTTTACATAAATAACTTCGGATAACAATGAAAATTACCAGAACTAAACTTCATAAATTAGTGATTTCTATGAAAAAGCATTTTTAATAAATTGCGTTTTGTTAATTAATCATTGAAAATCACGATAAATTAAAACAAAACACTCTTCAAAGTCGCACTTAAATTTACCATAAATAAATATTCGAAAACAACAAAGAATCTTAATAATGTATATCAAAAGCGATTAATTTTATTGTCGAGATAAAAGCGTTTACTTAAATAAACAATATAAATAAGCAAAAGCGACCAAACCCGCTATATTTTCTTTTAAATATTGCGTTTTTTAGGTATAATTACTACGTTGTGAAAGGAGATTTATATGGCATACGGATTACTTTATGATTATCTCTCGGGGCAAACAATTGATGCCCATACATATTTTGGTTGTCACTTTATTGATGAACAATATATTGATCCAGTTGACAAAAAAGAAAAAAATCGGCGCGTAGCGACTTTCC
>DIQT01000015.1:163462-192170 GCA_002427365.1 Caryophanales bacterium UBA5455 | reverse complement strand
ATCGGCGCGTAGCGACTTTCCGCTTATACGCTCCAATGGCAAGTGATGTGAGTGTAATTGGTGAATTTAATGATTGGAAACCAGGCATTCATAACATGAATAAAATTGATGAAGCTGGTGTTTGGGAAATTGTTATTCCTGATGTTGAACAATATCAACGGTACAAATATCATTTTTTAAACGCGCAAGGTCAATACGTTGATAAGGCTGATCCTTTTGCGTTTTTCTCCGAACTTCGGCCATACTCAGCTTCGCGGACGTTCGATATTGAAAATTTTATTTGGCATGATGAAGAGTGGTTAGCAAAACGAAACCGTAACTTTGACGCGCCAATGAGTATTTATGAACTTCATATCGGTAGTTGGAAAGGTAAAGTCGATGGCTGGCGTTATCCTAGTTATGAAGAAGTAGCGGATTATTTAATTCCTTACGTCAAAGAAATGGGTTATACGCATGTTGAAATTATGCCAATTACCCAATATCCTTTTGATGGATCCTGGGGCTATCAAGCAACCGGCTTTTATGCCGTTGATTCGCGCTATGGCAACCCGCACCAATTAATGAGCTTTGTGGACCGTCTTCACCAAGCCGGCATTGGGGTTATTCTTGATTTTGTTGTCGTTCACTTTGCCGCTGATGAATACGGTTTAATTAATTTTGATGGCACAAAAATGTATGAATATAGTGATCCAAAACACACATTTTCACAATGGGGATCACCTCAATTTGACTTAGGCAAAGACCCCGTTCGTTCGTTTTTAATGAGTGCAATTAACTATTTCTTAAGTTATTTCCACTTTGATGGCATTCGCATTGACGCGGTTAGTAACTGTGTCTTTTGGGATGGTGACCGGAGTAAAGGTGAAAACCATGGAGCGACAGAATTTTTACGCCGCTTAAATGGCAAAATTCATTTACGTCACCCAGAAATTATGCTAATCGCTGAAGATAGTTCTGATTATAGCGGTGTTACCCGACCCTTAGAATGGGGCGGTTTAGGCTTTGACTATAAATGGGACTTAGGCTGGATGAATGACACGTTAAAATATTATGCGCTTGATCCAATTTACAAAAGTTATGAGCACCATAAATTAACATTCTCGATGCATTATTTCTTTAGTGAAAATTTCTTGTTGCCATTATCACATGATGAAGTTGTCCATGGTAAAGGCACAATTATTAATAAAATGTGGGGTGATTACGATACAAAGTTTGCCTTATTACGGAACTTATACACGTATCAAATGGTTCACCCAGGTAAAAAACTTAACTTTATGGGTAATGAACTCGCATCCTTTGATGAATGGAATGAACTTTGTTCCTTACCATGGGAGTTAAAAAACTTCCCGAAACATGATAGTGTCTCGCGCCTAATTCGTGACCTTAACTTGATTTATGCGGCTGAACCAGCGTTACACGTTGAAGAATATAACCAAGCGAATTTTAATTGGTTAATGGTCGATAATAATAGCCAATCGGTATATGCCTTTGAACGGAAGTATGGCGATTCCCACCTTGTCTTTGTGTTTAATATGACAAGTAATTATTACGATAACTACGAAATCGGTTTAACTAAAGCTGGCTATTATGAAGAAATCTTTAACTCCGATAAAGATGTTTATGGGGGCTGGAACCAATATAACGGTCTTGAAATTAAAACAAACCCGTGGCACGGACCCGAAAATCGCTATAGTTCAATGAGTATTAAATTAGCGTCCTATGGAGCGATGATTTTTAAATATATTCGACCCGTCGAAGAAGATTTAGTGCCCGAAACCGTTGAAATCGATGAAGATACATTGTTTCGGATAACACCGGAAGCAATTGAAGAAGCGGTTAAAGCAAGGGAAACGCAAGTTGAATTAAAACGCGTCGTTGTCAAACGGACCATCGCGGCGAAATTCGGCCTTGAAGATCCCCACGATAAAAAATAAAAAAATGATTAATTTGCAAGGAAAAAATTCGTTAAAAAAGGAGAAATACATGAAAATTAGAAGTGAGATGTTTGCAAATACAGAAAACTTTAAAAAGGAATATTTACAACGTTTAATTGAAAAATACGGTCATGGTGTGGAACGGTCGCACCCAACAGAACGGTATGATATTCTTGGATCGATGGTACGCGATTACGCTAACTTTGAATGGCGGAACACCCGTGAAACGATTAGAACTAATGAAAAGAAACAATTGATTTATTTTTCAATGGAATTTTTAATTGGTCGCTTACTCGTTAATAACATGCAAAACCTTGGTATTTATCAAATTGCCAAAGATGGATTAAATGAATTAGGACTTAATATTCATGATTTAGAAGAACAAGAACCCGATGCTGGGCTTGGTAATGGTGGTTTAGGCCGCCTTGCCGCTTGTTTTATCGACTCGATGGCTTCTTTAGGTTTACCAGGCCATGGAAACACGATTCGTTATGAATATGGTTTTTTCAAACAAAAAATTGAAAAAGGCGCGCAAGTTGAAATTCCTGATCAATGGTTAGTTAATGGTAACGTTTGGGAAGTAAGGAAACCCAAACACGCGGTTGAAGTAAAATTTTATGGCCATGCCGAAACATATCCTAAAGCTGATGGAACGTATGGCATAAGAACGGTTGATGCAACGCACGTTAGAGCGGTTCCTTATGATATGACCGTTGTCGGATTTAAAAATGGGGTCGCTAATAACTTACGGTTATGGAGTGCGGAACCAAGTGAAGAAAACTTACCAACAAACGTAAGTTTCGAACAATATTTAGGAACCTTAAAAGAGTTATGTCATGGTTTATATCCTGATGATACGACGGAACACGGCAAAATGTTAAGGCTTCGGCAACAATATTTCTTAGTTTCCGCCGGTTTACAAAGTGCGGTCCGCGCCCATTATCGGAGATATAAAACACTTGATAACTTTAAAGATAAATATGTCTTCCAATTAAACGATACGCACCCAATTTTGGCAATTCCTGAAATCATGCGGATCATGATGGATGAATACAATATGAGTTGGGATAGTGCTTGGGATCAAGTTACTAGCATTATGGCGTATACAAATCATACGGTCATGGTCGAAGCACTCGAAAAATGGCCCGTTCGGTATGTCCAAAAATTAACCCCACGGTGCTATATGATTATTGAAGAAATTCATCGCCGGTCGCGTTTATTTTTCAATGAACGGGCGATTAGTGAAAATGCAAAAAACAATATGGCCATTATTAAAGATGGCATGATTCATATGACTAACTTAGCGCTTTACACCGTCTTTAGTGTGAATGGCGTCGCGGCTTTACATACGGAAATCCTAAAACATCAAACATTTAGAGATTATTACAATCTTTTCCCGGAAAAATTTAATAACAAAACAAACGGTGTAACGCACCGGCGGTGGTTATTATATGCGAACCCTGAACTAGCAAGTTTAATTACCGAAAAAATCGGTGATGGCTGGACATATGATATGCGGAAAATTAGTGAATTTGAAAAATACGCTGATGACGCTGATGTTCACCAACGCTTATTTGAAATTAAATTAGCGAATAAACAACGGCTCGCGGATTATGTCAAAGTTCATAACAATCTTGATATTGATCCTAATTCCATTTTTGATACCCAAGTTAAACGGCTCCATGCTTATAAACGTCAATTAATGAACGTGTTTAGAATTATGTATGTGTACCGTGAAATTAAAACAAACCCGGACTTCCGGCCATTCCCAAAAACATATATTTTTGGTGCAAAAGCCGCTCCAACATATTACTTTGCCAAACAAGTTATCGAATTAATTAATGGTGTTGCGGAAGTCGTTAATAATGATGAAGATGTAAATAAATATATTAAGATTGTCTTTATTGAAAACTACTCGGTTTCCAATGCCGAAATTATTATTCCCGCAACCGATATTAGTGAACAAATTTCGACCGCCGGAAAAGAAGCTTCGGGTACTGGCAATATGAAGTTTATGATGAATGGTGCGTTAACACTAGGAACTCTTGATGGCGCTAACGTTGAAATCCACGATTTTGTTGGTGATGACCATAGCTTTATCTTTGGGCTAAAAGAAGATGAAGTTCTTGCGAAAAAAGAAGCCGGCTATAATCCATGGGATGTTTATCACCGCGATAACGATGTCAAAATGCTCATCGATTCCTTAATTGATGGCACATGGTCGAATGGTGATAAAGATAAATTCCGGTCAATCTTTGATGAAATTATGTATCGGGGTGATGAATTCCTCGTGCTTGAAGACTTACAAGCATATGTTGATGAGACACGGAAAATCGATAAACATTATCTAGATAAATCCGCGTGGGCGAAATCCGTTGTTATTAATATCGCCCGGTCAGGTTTCTTTACAACCGATCGGACCATCGCTCAATATAACAAAGATATTTGGCATCTTGAGACGGTGAGTGAAGATGAGTAAAACAATTGATTTAGCTATTTTATACGCCGCGCAAAAAAAGCTTGATGCGTTAATTAATTCCAAACATCATTTAACGTATAGTGAAACGCTTGAAGAACGGAAACTTGCCTTTTTAGTTGAATTAAGCGAACTCGCAAATGCGACAAGAACTTTTAAATATTGGTCCCAAAAAGGAAGCGAAGACCGTCTCCGCCTCCTTGATGAATATGCGGATGGCTTACATTTCTTACTATCCTTAGGGCTTGCCACAGGAATTGTTGTTGATAAAATTTCATACATAAAAAGTGATGATAGTAAACTTACAACTCACTTCTTAAATGTTTATCAATTATTCGTCGAATTTATGATCACAAATGATCAACGCGCTTATTTAGCGGCATTCCGCTCATTCCTCAACCTTGGTGATGCCTTAGGGTTTAGCCATGAAGATATTATTGCGGCTTATCAAAATAAGTTAAGCATAAATTACACACGTCAAGAAAATAACTATTAAAATATAATGATAGAGAAGGAGTTAGTTATGACGAAAGAAGAAAGACTACAATTATTAAAAGATGTTAGTGAAGTTAACGGAATTTCTGGCCACGAAGTCGAAGTTTCCCGCTTAATTCAAAAATATCTTAAAGACGATGTCGACAAATTTGAATTTGACAACCTTGGTTCAACCCTCGCATATTTAAACGGGGAAGAAGATCAACCAACGGTCTTATTTACCGCCCACATGGATGAAATTGGCTTTTTAGTCAGTCGTATTGAAGAAAATGGTTACCTCCGTCTTCAACCTGTTGGTGGCTGGTGGGGACACGTTGTTCCTGCGCATGAATTTATTGTTAAAACCCGTTCGGGCAAAGAATATTTAGGTGTTACGGGCGCGCAACCGCCCCATGGCATGCCCGCAAGTGAACGGAATAAAGTCATGGAACTTAAAGATATGTATCTTGATTTAGGTGTCTATTCGAAAGCTGAAGTTGAAGCCTTAGGCGTTCGCGTTGGTGATACAATTACCCCTAAACAAAGCTTTAGTGTTTTAAATAACGGTAAAGCCTTATTAGGTAAAGCCTGGGATGACCGCGTTTGTGTGGCAGTCGGGATTGAAGTTACGAAAAACTTACGGAAACGGGGCCATAAAGTAAACTTTGTGTTTGCGGGCACTGTGCAAGAAGAAGTTGGTTTACGGGGCGCTGGTACAACCGCGTATAAAGTTAAACCAGATATCGCTTTTGCGACCGACGTTACGATGAGCTATGACTTACCTGGTTCACCAAATAATGATACAAAATTAGGTAATGGTGTGGCCTTATCAATTATGGACTCAAGTGTTATTGCTCACCGCGGCTTATTTGATTACGTTGAAGACATCGCGAAAGCAAACAATATTAAATACACTTACGATATGTTAACCGCTGGTGGTACCGATAGTGGATCAATCCATAAAACTTATGATGGGATCGTTAACATGACTGTTAGCTTACCATGCCGGTATTTCCACTCGCACGTTTCCATTATCGATTATGATGATTATGTCCAATTAGTGGACTTAATGACCGAAGTTGTTATTAGCCTAGATAAAGAAAAACTCGCCGCAATTAAAGCGACAAAATACGAATAAACGTAGAACATTGTTAAATTAAAAGCCTGAATTAATCAGGCTTTTTTTCATTTTCTTTTTCGTTTTCACTACTACTTGATGTCTTTTTTGGAAGGGACGTTTCATCCATTCGCATGAGTTTAAAGTCTTTTGTTAATTCTAAAATTAAAATTCCTAAGACCGCGCCACTTAAGCCTTGAACTAAATTAGGGATAATATTTACAACCCCAGCTTGCCAAGTAAAATATAAAACATCAACACCAAAATACGCAGCCGCATTCCAAATCATCCCAAGCATAAAACCACTATAGCCGATCACGCGCCGCTTTTTAAATAAGCGATAGAAGTAACCAACGATAATTCCAAGTAAAAACTTAATAATAATCGTAAACGGTAAATAATTAACATAACCACTTGCTAAATCCGCTAAGCCGCCGCCAAGCGCCCCAACGATGCCGCCACTAAGAGGATCAATCGCGACCGCAGCGACAAAGACAAATACATCGCCAAAATGAAAATAACCCGCTCCACCTGGAAGGGGAATTTGTAAAAAAGCCGTGACAACAAACATTAACGCCGCAAAAATGGCAATGAGCGACATTTTTTTAATAACAATATTTCTCATAATAATTCATCAATTTCCATTTCATTATAAACGCGAATTCCATTCGCTTTAAGTAATTCGCTTGTAACCCCATCACCCTCGATTAGAGTTTTACTAAACGTACCATCATAAATTTTGCCACTTCCACACGATGGGGACTTTGCTTTTAATAATGCTTTCGTTATTCCTTCTTTTTTACAAATATCTAAGGCGATTTGCGCACCTAAATGATATTCTTTTGTAACATCCGTTCCATTATTCATGAGGACCAAATTATTAATTCGTTCACTTGGTAGCCGGGGGGTTGGTAAACCACCATCAACTTCAGGACAAACGCTAATTAAAATATATTTTTCTTCTAGTGCCTTAAGCTGCACTAAAAGATGATGCTTTTCATTATATGTTGTCAGTTCGCCAAGAAAACATCTTGAGATTAAAAGTTTTTCCATGTTTTGCCTCGTATATATTATAGCGAATTAAATGCGCTTTAACTAGTGTACGAGCGTTAAATTCGTTATACTTACTAATATGAAAGAACAACACGCAACGATTACTTATCAAAACACAACTTATCCTGTTAAAATTTCCCGCAAACGGATGAAAAATATCATTTTTCGCTATCGAAATGGGGTAATTGAAGTTTCTGCGCCCTTGGTAGTTACGAAAGGAAAAATTCTTGATTTATTAGAAGGATATTTACCTAAATTACTTGTCGAGCGGGATATTGCTCGTCCAATTACGGATGAATATTATTATTTGTTTGGTAAATTAATCGCCCGAGACCCGTCTATTAATGATGAACAACTAAATAAATATTTAACCAGTGAACTATTAATTTATTTAAAAAAGCAAGTTGCTCATTTTATAAAAATCATGGATATCCCAATAAGTTATCAAGTCCGTGTTAAAAAAATGTCCTCACGCTATGGATCTAATTCGAAAAAAACAAATTCATTATCGTTTAACCAAACGCTTATTCATTATGATAAAGATGTTATTGATATGGTAATCATTCATGAATTAGTCCATTACTATGTAAGTGGCCATCAAAAAGATTTTTATTACTTACTTGAAAAATATTGTCCAAACTATCAATTACTTAATCACCAATTAAAAAAAGGAGAATTTGCAAAATGAGTTACATAAAAATATCATCACGGCAAAATGAACATATTAAATTTTTAGCCTCATTAAAGAAGCCTAGTGTCCAAGTCGAACACGGAATATTTTTACTTGAAGGCGAACATCTCGTTACAATGGCGTTCGAAGCAAATATTCTTCTTGAAGTGCTTGTAATTGATGAAAAAGAACAATATGAAAATGTTAAAACGTATTTAGTGACCAAAGAAATCATTGAAAAACTAAGTAGTTTATCGTCAATTCCAAAAGTCATTGGGGTTGGTAAATTCCCAACATTTACATTAACGAACCTGAAACGAATTGTATATTTAGATGATGTTCAAGATCCAGGTAATGTTGGAACTTTACTTAGAAGCGCGCTCGCTTTTAAATTTGATGCGGTTATTGCGTCCCCTAATTCGGCGAATTTCTTTTCGCAAAAAGCCTTAATGGCCGCGCAAGGAGCAAGTTTAAAAATCCCTTGTTTAACATATACAAATGAAGAACTACTAGCTAAATTTAGCCAAACCCATACGCTTATTGCTACCGCCATTAATAAAGAAGCATTAACGCTAGATGAACTTAATATTAATCCACCCTTTGTTTTAATTTTAGGAAGTGAGGGGCAAGGAATTAATGAACATTTATTAACTAAGGCGAATAAGAAAGTTTATTTACCAATGCACGAAGTTGATTCAATTAATGTCGCCGCCGCCGGTGCAATTTTCTTATATCATTTACGCGGATAACGAGTAAATAAGCTCTAAAATTATTTCACTATTAAAAGTGAGTAATTTCAAGTATAATAAACAAAGGACGAAAATAACGACATAGTAACTAAACCCCCATGTTCTTAGGGAGGTGCTGCTTAGTGAAAAAGCACCGTTCATGGCTTAGTGAATTCACCGTTTAGTCTAGGCTGTAATGGCCTCGTACCGCGCGTTAAGCGGCTAATCAAGTGCGTAAGTCTTACGAATAGGGATGGTACCGCGAGCAATCGTTCCCTAGTGGGACTTTTTTTATTTATAAGGAGTATCATATGGAAAATGAAACATTAAAACAGCTCGAATCAAGCGTAAAAGAAGCGATTTTAGCGACTGCTTCGCTTGATGAATTAAGTGTCGTCTATAACAAATACCTCGCAAAAAAAGGAATTGTTAGCGGCCTAGGAAGTAAGATGAAAGATCTTGCTCCAAGCGAAAAGGCAAGTTATGGGAAAGCGTTAAATGAATTACGGGCAAGTGTTTTTGAAACGTATGAAAACCAATTAAAACTTCTTCATGAACAAGCATTAAACGCTCGTCTTGAAAAAGAAAAAATTGATTTAACGTTACCAGAAGTTAACTATTTATCCGGAGGAAGAAATCCGTTTTATTTAATTAAAGATGAAATTGAAGATATTTTTATTGCCTTAGGCTATACCGTTGAAGAAGGACCCGAAGTCGAAGAAGAACATTATAATTTTGAATTATTAAATATTCCGAAAGGTCACCCTGCCCGAGATATGCAAGATAGTTTTTATATTGATGATAAAACACTTTTACGGACACATACCTCGCCCGTTCAAGCCCGCGTGATGGCGGCCGCGCACGGTCAACCAGTTAAAATTATTTGCCCTGGTAAAGTTTATCGCCGTGATGATGATGATATGACCCACTCGCATCAATTTGCGCAAGTTGAAGGGCTCTTAATTGATAAAGATATTAACTTAGGGCATCTTCAAGCCACGCTTGATTTATTTGTCAAAGCAATGTTTGGCCAAAAGCGGGAAATTCGCTTGAGATCTAGTTATTTCCCCTTTACTGAACCAAGTATTGAAGTAGATGTTAGCTGCTTTGAATGTAATGGAACAGGCTGTTCTGTTTGTAAACATACCGGCTGGATTGAAATTCTTGGGGGCGGGATGGTTCACCCTGATGTTTTAAAGATGAACGGCTATGACCCCGAAGTTTATAGCGGCTTTGCCTTTGGCATCGGTATTGAACGAGTCGCAATGCTTCGTTATGGTATTGATGATATCCGCCGCATTTACACAAATGATATTCGTTTCCTTGCCCAATTTAGGAAACAAGCATAAGGAGTACACTATGAAATTCTCACTTAATTGGCTCAACGAATTCGTTGATTTAACAAATTTAACTCACCAAGAACTTTCCAACTTATTAACAAATGCTGGTTTAGAAGTTGTTGGAATTACCCCCCTCGCCGAAGCGACTAATTTAGTCATCGGCGAAATTAAACAAGTTGAAAAACATCCTAATGCTGAAACTTTATCGATTCTTCAAGTCGACTTAGGTCCAAAATATGGCGTTAGTCAAATTGTTTGTGGCGCGCCAAACGTTAAAGTCGGCTTAAAAGTAATCGTTGCAAGACCAGGCGCTGTTCTTAGTGGCAACTTTAAAATTAACGTTTCTGAACTCCGTGGTGTACAATCAAACGGGATGGTTTGTGCGTTAAATGAACTCGGTGTTCCCGCAAAGTATTTAGAAAAACATCAAATTGAAGGAATTGAAGAACTTCCTAGCGATGCAGTCGTTGGTAATGAAGACGTTTTACACTATTTAGGACTTGATGACTATGCGCTTGAAATCGATTTACTCGCAAATCGCGCGGACGCCAGTGCGCTATTATATTTAGCGTTTGAACTTCAAGGCTTATTAGGTCAAGCGCATAATTTACCACACGTTTCGATTAACGAAACATTTCATTCAAACGTTAGTGTTATTTGCAAAACACCTAATTGCCCACAATTTTCACTGCGCGAATTACGGAATATTAAAAACGGTCCATCACCATTTTGGTTAAAAGCCCGGTTAATGGCAAGTGGCATAAGAAGTATTAATAAGGTCGTTGACTTTGGTAACTATGTCATGTTATTAACAGGTCAACCGCTTCATTTATACGATTTAGATAAACTTAATTCACTTAATTTTGTTGTTGAAGATGATGTTGATGCGCCAAATTTTGTCGCGTTAGATGAACAAAAATATCATGTTCTTCCAAAAGATATTGTTATTACGGTTGATAATGACATTAAATGTTTAGGTGGCGTAATGGGCTCCCTAGCAAGCGCCGTTGATGAACATACAACAAATGTCGTTGTGGAAGCCGCCAACTTTAATAGTGCGCAAGTTCGAACAACCGCGCTTCGGTTAGGCTTAGTTAGTGATTCAAGTCAACGGTTTGCCAAAGGTATTAACCCCCATCAAGCTTCGTATGTCTTAGATTTAACGACAAGCTTATTTGGCCAAATTTGTGATCACATTGAAGTTGGTCAAATTGTAAGTGTTGATGAAGTTAATCATACGCCACAAGTTATTAAATCAAGTTTCCATAAAATTAATCATCGCTTAGGCACCGCCTTTTCTAACGATGAAATTACGAAAGCCTTAAGCGCTGTTGGTATTAGCTTAGAAGTGTTCGCGGATGACACGTTTAATGCAACAATTCCCGCCCACCGGATTGATTTTACAAGCGCGGATGATCTAAGCGAAGAAGTAATTCGAATTTTAGGTTTCGACTCAATTAACGTGACGCTTCCCAAAATTCCAATGACGATAGGAAGTCGAAGCGAACATAACACTAAAGCTAAACTCTTACGAAATCACCTCTTAAGTCATGGCTTATATGAAGCCTTGACGTATTCATTAGTCGCTAACAACGAACAAACTAACTTTGCTTATTTAAATAACGGCAAACCATATGTCTTATTAAATCAATTAACCCCTGATCATAAAGAAATGCGCCTTAATACATTAAATAGTCTTATTCAATCCGCGCGCTATAATTATGCCCGGCAAAATAGTGACTTTGGTTTATTTGAAGTTAGTGATGTATATGCGCTTGATAAACCGATTCAAAGTCAATTATCCGTTGTTTTAGTCGGTAATAAGCAAGTCCAAGGCCAATTAAACGTCGAACCATATAGTTTTTATGATGTTAAAGGTCTTTTAGCTAGTATTCTTGCCTTATATGGGATTGCTGAATCACGGCTTAAAATAGAACGGTTTAAATTAAGCCACGACGAACTTCACCCAGGTCGTTCAGCGGCGATTTATGCCGGAAAAACTTGTATTGGTGTAATTGGTGAACTTCATCCAAGTATTTTAACTAGTTACGATTTTGGTAAAACCCCTGTTAGTGTTTTAACACTTAATTTAACCGAATTATTTAAGATGAAAACGTCACTTACTAAACTTGCGCCGATTAGTCGCTTCCCCGCGATTAAACGTGATTTAGCCATCGTCGTAAAAGATAATGTCAGTGTTGGTGATTTAATCCAAACTATTCGTAGAAGCGCTAATAAAATTTTACGGGCAGTCGAAGTCTTTGATATTTATGTTGGTGAATACGCCCAAAGTAATGAAAAATCTGTCGCCTTCTCCTTAATGTATGGCGATGATAATAAAACATTAACTGACTTAGAAATTAACTTAGCGGAAGAACATATTATGAATGAACTTGCTCGACGGTATAATGCGAAACGGAGAAAATAATTATGCAATTTAAAGTTGCCAACTTAACTGAAACACCTTTAGAAATTAGCGGTGAAATCGATTTAACCGCGATGGATACGTCCAAGACCCTTGGCTTAGTTAAAGTCGATAACACATATGTTGAACTCGCTATTTCGAAAACAGATGATTTCATCGATGTCGATATTTTTATTCGCGTAAAAGTTATTCTTGAATGTGCATATTCACTTGAACATTTTGACCAAACATATGAAATTGAAGATGTTTTAACGTTTACAAATAATGAAGAGAATGTGAGCGACGAAGTGTTTTTTCATGATGAACCAATCTTAGATTTAGATCCATATATTTATGGGTTAATTCTTACGGAAATACCAATTCGCGTTATTAAACCAGGCGCTAAACTTCCTGAAAGTGGCGAAGGCTACCGCGTTATTGATTATGCGACATATTTAGAAGAAAAAGAACAACGAAAAAATCAAGCATTTGCGGTTCTTGATGAATTAGAATTTGACGACGAAGATTAACGCAAAAAAGAATAAATAATAAATATAGTGGGATTTCCGTCCCACTTTTTTATTTTGTTAAGAAACAATCTTTTTAGTGCAACATGCACAAAGTTTTATAAAGCAAAAAAATAAAAACGTGCATTAATAAAGGAAAAATACAATTTTAAATTTAAGTAAGAAGTTAAGTGAAATAAAAACTAGACAAATTACTTTTTCCTTATTATAATATGGTTACAAGATAAGTGGGAGGAAGTGGGACAATGTTCTTTGGTACATTTAAACATAATTTGGACAGTAAAAATCGCTTAGTCGTACCAAGCAAGTTTCGTAGTAACCTTGGATCCTCTTTTCTCTACGTCATGAAAGGGTATGATGGTGCGCTTGAAGTTTATAAACAAGAAACCTTCGACGCGCTTATTGAACGAACAAACGCCCTTGCTTATAACGATCCTGATGCCCGGGCCTTTATGCGGCTCCGCTTACCAAGCGTTGTCGAAATTGAAGTTGACTCCCATGGCCGGATCGCCTTACCAACGAGTTTGGTTGCTGAATATAATATTTCGAAAGATGTTGTCGTTATTGGACTTAATGATCACTTTGAAATTTGGAGCTTAGGAGCGTGGGAAGCTTATCAAAGTGAAATCAAAGGCGACTTTGAAGCAATTGCAGCCCGTCTACCACGCGTCTAAAATGGCAGCGAATCCCCACACACCGGTCTTACTCAATGAAGTAGTAAGCCACTTACAACTCCCAGTTGATGGAATCTATTGTGATTTAACGCTTGGTCGCGCTGGCCATGCCGCAGAAATGTTCCGTAAAGTAAATCGCGGCGCCTTATATGGATTTGACCAAGATGAAACAGCCTTAAGTTATTCGAAAAAAGTCTTAGACAAGATTGGACCAAATTACACACTTATTCATACGAACTTCGTTAATGCCGCTGATGAATTAAAAAGACGTGGTGTCGTAGAAGTCGATGGCGTCCTCCTTGATTTAGGCGTCTCAAGTCCAATGTTTGATGAACCAGAACGGGGTTTCTCGTATCGCTATGATGGTCCCCTTGATATGCGGATGGATCAATATAACGGTCGAAAAACCGCCGCTGATATCGTTAATATTTATACTCTTGGTGAATTAACAAAAATCTTCCGCGAATATGGTGAAGAAAAATACGCCTATCAAATCGCTAAGAATATTGTTAAAGCGCGTCAAGTTAAGCCGATTACAACAACCGGCGAATTAGTCGAAATTATTAAAAAATCAAAGCCGGCCCGGGAATTAGCCAAAAAAGGCCATCCCGCAAAACAAGTGTTTCAAGCCTTAAGAATTGAAGTTAATGACGAATTAAATGTCTTAAGTGAAACACTCCATGCCATGCTTCCCTTACTAAGAAGTGGTGGGCGGCTTGCTGTTATTACTTTCCATAGTCTTGAAGACCGGATCGTTAAAAATATTTTTAAAGAATATGCGGTCGTCATCGGTAATCGCCATCTCCCAATACAAGAAGAAGCAAGTTACGTTCTTGTGAACCGGAAAGTCATTATACCAAGTGAGTATGAACTAAAACAAAATCCCCGCGCGGCAAGCGCAAAACTAAGAATTATTGAAAGAAAGTAGGTAACCAACATGAAGGACAAACTAACAAAATTCGGTCGTAAAGCCGGTTACTATCGCTTACGTAAAACATTAATTACGAGCGCTTTCATTTTAATTTTGTCGGGTGGCACAGCAGTTTATATTTCTGTTTCCGAACAAATTAAAGCTGCCGAAGCCCACGAAGCTGAAAGCGAAATCGTGAGCGAAGAAACATCATCCCCAGTTGAAGAACATCTTGAATATTAGCCTAGACGATAAGCATCATTCAAAGTGTTATTAAAGCCAGTTTAAAATTTCCCCCATTTTTAAACTGGTTTTTTACTAAATAACTACTAATGATGCGGTATTTTTTTAAATAATCTAATAAAAAATTACTAATTTTGCAATTGTATAAATAGTTCGGTTTCTATATAATGTATATAGAAATGAATGTAGTTAGGAAAGGGCTTATGAGTAAACCAATTGTCGTCGTTGAATTATCACATAGTGCTGTTAAAGTACTCATCGGTTATGAACTTTGTAACCAACCAATTGTTTTATATGCCTCGAAAACACCATTACGGGGAGCCATTAGCGAAGGACATATCGTTAATGCACCTTTATTAGTTGGTGCGGTGAAAAAAGCACTTGATGAAGCCGCCCAAAGGACAAAACTTCCAATTAAAGAAATTGTCTTGGCCTTACCTAGTAACGGTCAACAAATTTTCCAAGCAAATCGATCTTCGACCGTTGTTTCCCCAGCCGCGCGCGTTGAACAAATTGATGTAAAAAACGTTATTAATATTATTCGCCGCGACGCCCAACTTGAAGGAACAACAATTGTTGGTATTATTCCTGATTTATACGCGCTGGAAGATGGCAAACGGTTTATCGAACCACCAATTGGCTATACATCACCAACATTAACAATCCAAGCAAAAATTCATTTACTTCCGACTAAACTTTGTGACGAATACGCAAATGTCATTGAAGAAGCAGGCTATCAATTAGTAAAAGCCTTCCTTGATACATATGCGGTGAGCGAACTATTTAAATCATATCCAAATGTTCCAAATAAATACATTCTTGCGGATTTAGGCGCGCAAAAATCATCATTAAGTTTAATCGCGAATGACAGTTTATTTGGCACAATTATTTTAAATAAAGGTGGCGATGATCTAATTAGCCACATCCAAAAAACATTTAACCTTGACGCCAAACTCGCGGAAGAACTAATTATTAAATATGGTTATGATGCGCGCATCTTAAATTATCAAACAAAAATTGCCGATGGCGTTTCCTCGACAAACATTAAACAACCAATTTATGTTGATACACTTGGCGAAGCGATTACTAGCTGGTTAAGTGAATATATTAGTTTATTCCACGTTGGCTTAAAACAATTAATTGCTGAACAAGGTGGGAATGAAGCGTTAGGCGATTATCCGCTTGTTATCATTGGTGGTCTAGCGGATCTTAATGGCTTTACAACTTATTTCTATGAACACGAAACAAAAGAAAACGTTTCCTTTATTACTCCAACAAGTTTTGGGGCACGGAACGGAACATATGCGGTAACGTTAGGTTTAATTAAAGCTTACACACGCTACAAAAACGAAATTGGCGATGAGCATGTCAAAGTTACGAACATTTCTCGTAACAATGAGCCCCGCATCTAATAGGAGGAACACTAATGCTTGATTTAATTAAAGATTATGAAGAAGATTTAAGTCACCCCAGCGCTGGCGCAAGTGACTTAGATAACTTTGAACCAGTCGCAATCATTAAAGTCATTGGTGCTGGGGGCGCGGGTAATAACGCCGTCAACCGGATGATTGACGAAGAAATTCAAAACGTCGAGTTTTGGGTTGCTAATACCGATAAACAAGCCTTATCGACTTCCAGGACGAGAAATCGCTTAGTCCTCGGTGAAAATTATACGCATGGCTTAGGAGCGGGCGGAAAACCCGAAGTTGGCCGCGAAGCTGCGTTAGCAAGTACCGAAGAAATTGCGAAAATTGTCGAAGGCGCTGACCTTGTCTTTATTGCCGCCGGAATGGGTGGAGGAACGGGAACGGGTGCCGCACCAATTATTGCTGATCAAGCAAGAAAAGCCGGCGCGTTAACGATCGCGATTGTTACCCGTCCGTTTACGTTTGAAGGAAATCGCCGGATTGCTAACTCCGTGGAAGGTCTTAATGCCTTAAAAGAAGTTGTCGATGCGATTATTGTAATTAGTAACGATAAATTATTAATGGTAAGTGGCAATGCTCCAATTAGTGAAGCATTCGCTGAATCAGATAAAGTCTTAGCCCAATCAGTTAAAACCGTTGTTGATTTAATTTTATTACCAGCGGTTATTAACCTTGACTTTGCGGATGTTCGCGACACCTTAAAAGATGCGGGGGTCGCTTTAATTGGCTTTGGCTCCGGAAGCGGCGTTAATAAAACGAAGGAAGCCGCCCAAAATGCGGTTAATTCGCCATTATTAGAAGCATCGCTTCAAGGTGCGCGTAAAGCAATTATTTCCGTCACCGCTGGGAAAAACGTTTCCTTATATGAAGCCCAAGATACCGTTTATCAAATTATTGAAACAAGTGGCAACGCTCTTGATATTAAATTTGGTATTTCGATAAATAACTTCTTAGATGATCAAATTCTTGTTAGTGTTATTGCAACTGACTTTGAACAAGAAATTGACTTTACGGAAGTGCCAACGGTCAGTGGTCCAATTAAACCGGTTGACCCAATTCGCTTTGATGATCAGCAAGATGATGATATTAGTGAAGATACCGATAACATTTTGCCGGATTTCTTAAATAAATTTGGTGAATAGTTGATTTCTTATTAGTTGTTATTAACCTAATTAATAAGATATAATATGTATAAATCAGCGTGAAGACACGTGTGATTAGCCACTTGTTCTTAGAGAGCTACCGTTTGGTGAAAGGTAGAAACAAGCCTAATTAACATATCACTTCATGGAGTTAGGCTGAATAATAGTAAGCTTAAACGGTTGCACCCGTTATCGTGCTAAGAGCGCAAGAAGTAATTCTTGAACTAAGGTGGTACCACGTTAATAGCGTCCTTATACGAGGACGCTTTTTATTTAAACTAAGGGAGGACAAATTATGTCATTAAAAGAAACACTCTTAATGCCCCACACCGACTTTGAAATGCGGGGTAATTTAGCAAAAAAGGAACCAATCCAAATTGAAAAATGGCAACAAATGCATTTATATGAACAAATGCGCGCGAAAAATAAGGGCCACGAAACTTTTCATCTTCATGATGGGCCCCCGTACGCGAATGGTGATATTCATGCCGGCCATACATTAAATCGGATTTTAAAAGATATTATTATCCGCCATAAAAATATGCAAGGTTACGATACCCCGTTTGTTTTTGGCTGGGATACGCATGGCTTACCAATTGAAGTCCAAGTAACGAAAATGGATGGCGTCGACCGGAAACATATGGCGCCCGCGGATTTCCGTAAATTATGTGAAAATTATGCGTATAAGCAAGTAAATAAACAAAAACAACAAGTGATGCGGCTTGGTGTTATTGGTGATTTTGATCATCCCTATGTAACACTAGATTCAAAATATGAAGCAAGTCAATTAACGATCTTTAAAAAGCTTGCTCTTAATGGCTTAATTTATAAAGGTGAAAAACCAGTTTATTGGTCACCAAGTAGTGAAACCGCTCTTGCGGAAGCCGAAATCGAATATCAAGACGTCGAATCACACGCAATTTATGTTAAATTCCCCGTAAAAGATGGCAAAGGCATCGTACCTAATGATGCAAGCCTTGTCATTTGGACAACGACACCGTGGACCTTACCCGCAAACTTAGCAATTAGTGCCCATCCTCGCTTTACGTATGGCGTTTATCAAACTAATGTTGGTAAACTCGTCTTTTTAGTTGAATTAGCGCCCGTTCTTATTAAAGAACTTGGGCTAAGTGATGTTAAACTTTTACAAACTGTTGTCGGTCAAGACTTAGAATTCGTCACGACCACGCACCCCTTTTATGACCGTGAATCAGTTGTTATCGTTGGAGACCACGTCACAGATGATGCGGGGACGGGATTAGTTCATACCGCGCCTGGACATGGTGATGATGACTATAAAATTGGGGTTAAATATGGTTTACCGCCGTTTTCTCCCGTTGATGCCCGTGGGTTAATGACAAATGAGGCTGGTCCGCGGTTAGAAGGAATGTTTTATGAAAAGGCAAACGATGAAGTGTTAGCCTGGCTTAACGAAAACAATATGCTTTTAAAAGATACCGTGATTGTTCACTCCTATCCGCATGACTGGCGGACGCACAAACCATTAATCTTCCGCTCGACCCCACAATGGTTTATGTCGTTAGATAAAGTTCGTCAAGATGTCTTAAATGCGGTTAAAACTGTTAAATGGACGCCAAGTTGGGGCGAATCACGGATGTATAACATGATTAAGGAACGGACCGACTGGGTCATTTCAAGGCAACGTGTTTGGGGTGTACCAATTCCCATTATTTATAATGAGGATGGCACCGCGATTATTGATGAAGATGTTTTTGATCATATTATTGCTTTAGTTGAAGAACATGGTTCAAACATTTGGTTTTCTTCAACTGTCGAACAACTTTTACCAAAGGGCTATTCAAATCCCCGTTCACCAAATAATGGCTTTTATAAAGAAACGGATACGATGGACGTTTGGTTTGATAGCGGCTCCTCGTTTGAAGGGGTTGTCAATCGCCGTAACTTAAAATATCCGGCCGATTTATATTTAGAAGGAAGCGACCAATATCGGGGCTGGTTTAACTCGTCACTTATTTTATCCGTGGCCACTCATGGGGTAGCACCATATAAAGCAGTCTTATCGCATGGGTTTATCATGGATGATAATGGCGCAAAAATGTCGAAATCAAAAGGAAATGTTGTTGATCCATTAAAAATCGCTAACCAATATGGCAGTGATATTTTACGCTTATGGGTCGCAAATATTGACTATCAAAGCGATGTCCGCCTTAGTGAAGCAGTCATTAAACAAACGTCCGAAATTTATCGTAAAATTCGTAATACAATGAAATTTATGTTAGGTAATCTTCAAGATGGTGACCGGCCATTTAGCGTAAGTGATACCCCTTCATTATTTTATATTGATTCCTTAATGCTTAATAAACTCTATGACGTTTCAAATAAAATATTAGCGGCTTATGATAAATATCAATTTGGGAACGTAATTTCTTTGGCTTCAACGTTTATTAGTAGTGATTTAAGTAGTTTTTATCTTGATTTTGCTAAAGACATCTTATACTGCGAAGCGTATAACTCTTCCCGCCGGAAAAGTGTCCAATATGTCTTATATCATAGTTTAGACCACCTAATGCGGCTATTAACACCAATCTTAAGCTTTACAATGGATGAAGTGTACGCGCATTTCCCTGCGAGTGAAAAAGTTAGTAATGTTCAACTTTTAGATATGCCGCTAGTTCATAACGTTGATAACGCACTCCTAAATGCTTATAATGAGTTTAACAAGCAACGGGAAATCGTCTTAAAAGCCCTTGAAGAAGCTCGGGGAAATGGGATTATTGGTAGTGCCCAAGAAGCAAGCGTAACGGTTCCTACTAGTTTACTAACGCAAGCGATTAAAGAACTTTCAAAGGCAGAATTAGCACGATTATTTATCGTTAGTGAAGTTAAACTTGCGGATATACGTGAAGTAGTCGTTACAAAACATGTCGGCAAAAAATGCGATCGGTGCTGGAATTACTTCCATGAACCCCTTACCCAACTTGGCGAAGAACACGTTTGTGCACGCTGCTTAGCGGCAACGGAAAAAAACAATGAATAAAGAAAAATTTAAAGAAATAAGTAAAAAAATATTTCATAGCTGGTACTGGCTAATCGTTTTAATTGTAGGTATTGATCAAGTAAGTAAATTTCTCGCTGTTAAATATTTATCACCTGCTCATCAAGTTGAAGTTCAAGTCATTAAAAATTTCTTCTACTTTCGCCTAACTTATAATACCGGCGCAGCTTGGTCCTTTTTAGCGGGAAAAACTGGTTTATTAATGGCTTTTAGTTTAGTGGCCGCGATTATAATGATTGTTTTTCGGATTATCCGGGGCAAGATGTTTAATACAAATCATAAAATCATCTCCGCCTTAATTATCGGGGGCACGGTTGGTAATTTAATTGACCGCTTTTTAACTGTGATTAATAAACTCACGGGGGTTGTCGATTTTATTAGTTTTGATTTTGGTACATATAGTTTCCCTATCTTTAATATCGCGGATATGATGTTAGTCATTGGGGTAATTTATTTATTAATTCTTATTTTGGTAACACCCGATAAAGATAAAAAAGCCGAAGAACAACTCGTTAACGAATCATCCGATATTACATCGATCGAAGAACAAGAAGTTAGCGAAGAAAATAATCCTCGTGAAGATGAAAATGAAAAGGATTTAGACAAGAATGAGCTCTAAAATCTTTTATGTTGATGATACCCTCGTAGGCGCGCGGCTAGATCAAGCGATTGCCGCGGTTTTTAATGAGAACTCCCGCACGCATGCCGCAAATCAAATTAAAGGCGGGTTTGTGACGGTTGATGGAGAAGTTATAACTAAACCTTCGTTTCGGGTTAGTAATGAACAGGAAATTGAAGTGGGTGACTTACCTTTACAAGAAACAAAAATCTTACCGGAAAATATCCCCCTTGATATTATTTATGAAGATGACGATTTAGTTATCATTAATAAACCGGCGGGGATGGTTGTTCATCCGGGTGCTGGTCATACAAGTGGCACACTCGTAAATGCTCTAATATATCACTTTCAAACCTTAAGTAATGTTAACGGACTATCGCGTCCTGGTATTGTTCATCGGCTTGATAAAGATACTTCGGGCTTACTTGTTGTTTGTAAAAATGATTATGCTCATAACTATATTGCTGCGCAACTCGCGGACCGTTCGATGGGACGAAAATATTACGCGCTTGTTACGGGGACCTTTAATGAAGAAGAAGGAAAAATTATCGCGCCGCTTGCCCGCGATGTAAGTGACCGCTTTAAAATCGCTGTTGATACAAAAAACGGCAAAGAAGCAATTACTAATTTTAAAGTTTTACGGCGGTTTAGCAAGCATACCCTTGTCGAGGCCGAACTAATTACCGGAAGGACACATCAAATTCGTGTTCATTTTGATTATATTTATCACCCAATTGAAGGTGATCCACTATATGGCCTAAATAATTCCCATGTTTATCAAGGGGGGCAACTTTTACACGCTCATGAAATTAGCTTTATTCACCCCCGGAGTAAAGAAAAACTTACCTTTAGCGCTCCGGTGCCTCCTTATTTTCAAAATATATTAGACAACTTAGATTAACTGTCGTAATAATTATTGAATGTAAAAATTTATTTCGGCGTTGTATTTAAATTGCTATTATTTTTTTATTTGTATAAACTATTTATAGTAATTTTTACTACGAATAAAAATTACCCTAAATTTATTAACTCGCTATCGGCTTTGTTGATTTACAGAACCCCCTTCTAAAAATAAGATTTAGTCGGTGGCGTGTTATCACCGTGGAAAAGGTGTAAAACTTCCAGGAAAGCGGCTTTAGATTCTAAAGTCGTTTTCTTTTAAAAAAAAAACAAACGCTAAGCGCGTTTATTTCTCTATATTATTTATCATTAACGCTTTTTGAAAATTACTAAAATTATTTTTTGTCACATTTTTAAAAGTTGTTTCGCCAAATTTTTTAAGAAAAGCGCTCGCAAATTCATCAACGATATTAGATGCCCCAAGCGGGAAAGTTACATTATATTTTTTCCCAAGGGCCGCCATTTCAAGTAAGAACTGATAGCGCGCGGCAACCGAAGCAACAGCGATAGAGGGATAATAATGTTCTCCTTTGATTTGAAAAACAACATTACTAATCATTGGTGTTTCTAAATATTCTTTATATTTATCTTCACTAACAAATTGGTCAATATATGCATGATAATGACCTTTATGCCGAATTTTTAATTTCCCGAGCGCATGATTATGAAGCATCGCTTTAATCTTATTCATATTGTAACCTTTGGCAATTAATTCATTAAATTTTAAATTATTTACTACAAGTGTTTCCACATCAAACGCCGCTAAAAGAAGCGGGCCAATTTGTAAAATGCGTTCATCACTAAGTAATTTAGAGTCACTAATTCCTAAGCGATGGACCAAATCGATATCCCCATCTTTTAAATACGCGGCACTTACAACAATCGGGCCAAAGAAGTCACCAAAACCAACTTCATCGCTTCCGATTTGTTCGTTAATATCTAAATATTCATCAGGAAGAACGCCTTTTGCTTTTTGCTTTACTTCTTTTGATAACGTTGGATCAAATAAATCAACTGTGGGGTCAGGATTAGGGCCACCAAAAACAACTTTATAATAATCATGATTTTTACTTTTATGATAAGCACGGATTTGCGTATCACCAACGCGAGCATAAAACAAAACATAACTCCCATCGGGGTCGAGGGCATGATCTTTAAATACCTCGACAAGGCGCGAAAGTTCCGCTTCATTAAATTTGTAAGATAAATATTTCATGTACTTATCATACCATAATCAGTTGTTTTCGCCTATAATATAACGTATGAAGGAAAATAAATTTGACATAGTGAGCAAACTTGAATTTGATCACGTTCTAAACTTAATTATTCCCCTAGCGAAAAGTGAACGGGGCGCCACCGCACTAAATTCATTAGTGCCTTTTAGTGACCCTAAATTACTTGAACGGTCGTTAAATGAACTCGATGAAATGATGCGGTTAATTAACGAATATGGGGAACTCCCATTAGCGGTTTCTTTTGACTTAAGCGAATATATCATTCACGCGGTTAAAGGTGGCATTTTAACGCCGAAAGAACTAGACCGGATTGGCCGCGATAGTGCGAACGCACGAATGTTAATCTCTTTTATGAATAAATTAGCGACCCCTTATCTCTTACTTGATAACTATGTTAGTGAACTCGTTGACTTAAGTCCCTTAGAAAAATCAATTCAAAAAGTTATTAATGGTGACTTAACAATTAATGACCATGCTTCACACGACCTATATAAGATTCGCCAAAAAATTCTGTCCTTTGATAGTAAAATAACCGGTGTTATTAATCGCCTTGTTAGTGAATATAGTGGGTATTTAACCGATAACTTAGTAACAATGCGGGATGGACATTATGTTTTACCCGTTAAAACTGTTAACAAAAATAAAGTCCCTGGTATTGCCCTTGCCATTTCCGATAGCGGGGCAACAACGTTTATTGAACCCGATGAAGTCATGGCGCTTAATAGCGAATTAGCTCGTCTTCATAGTGATGAAATGGAAGAAGTTAATCGCCTCTTACGTAAATTAACTAGTGAAGTTGTTGCTTATCAATCCCCGATTAAAGAAAATAATGAACTTATTGGCCAGCTTGATTTTATTCATGCAAAAGCCCGCTACGCACGGATGACCAACGCAAATATTGCTAAAACGTCCTTTGCGCACGAATTATATTTACCACTTGCTCGCCACCCATTAATTGACCCCGAAATCGTCGTTGCGAATACGTTTAAACTTACTAACGATGAACGATTAATGGTTATTAGTGGCCCTAACGCTGGGGGAAAAACAGTTGCCTTAAAAACAGTTGGCTTACTTGTTTATATGCATCAAGTTGGCTTAGCGTTACCAACAAGCGATATTGGGACAGTCCCCTTTATTGACCGCTTATTTGTTGATATTGGTGATTCACAATCATTACGTGATAACTTATCAACGTTTTCTGGTCACTTAGCGAATTTAACAAAAATGACCGCGGATTTGTCGGCGAACGATTTTGTCATAATCGATGAATTAGGAACCGGCACCGATCCGGTAGAAGGAGAAGCACTCGCAATTGCTGTATGTGAATATATCGCTACTAGTGGCGCGCTTGGCTTAGTATCTTCGCACTTTAGTGGGTTAAAAAATTATGCCTTAACGACACCGGGTGTCTTTAACGGTTCAATGTTATTTAATGGGGAACAACTTGAACCAACATATCGCTTACAACTTCATATTCCTGGCCAAAGCTATGGGTTAGTGGTTGCAAAACGCTATGGTTTAAACCCCAAAATTGTCGCGCATGCCGAAGAAATTATTGCTTCGACGCAAAGTATTGATCATTCTAAAATTTATCACGAACTCGAAAAAGAAATTAATAAAAATGTCGCTTTAAATAAGTCCGTACTAGAAAAAGAGCAAGCGTTAATTAATGAACAAAATAAACTCGCGAAAGAAAAAGAAAAATATGAAACGGAACGCCGGAAGTTAAGCGAAGAATTTAATGAACGAATGGAAGCTTATACTCGCGAAGCAGAAGAAAAAATTAATCAAATTATTATAGATATTAAAAATGCAACGAAGCCTCATGAAATAACCGCGGCAAAAACCGCCTTAAAAGAACTTAATGAACCAATTATTATTATCGATAAAACTAAAGCCGATGAAGATTTTGTTATTGGTGACGCCGTTTATTTGCCCCACTTAGAAATTTATGGTGAGATTCAGCGCATACAAGGTAATAAAATTAGCTTAGTTACATCAAAAGGACTAACTTTTACTGTTAAAAAAAGTGACTTAGTCCACGCAAAAATTGAAGATGAAGTAAAACCAAAAGTTGTCCACCACGTTGAAACCGCGCTTGCTAGTCCGAGTGTTGGCTTAGAATTAAATGTTATCGGTTTACGGGTCGATGAAGCACTTAATGAAGTAAGTCGCTACCTTGATCAATGTTTACTTAAAAATTATACGTCTGTAAGAATTATCCATGGTAGTGGTACCGGTGCCTTACGAAAAGCTATTCATGAATATTTAGCGACAAAGTCATATGTTAAATCATATCGACTCGGTGGCCCAGGTGAAGGTAGTGCCGGGGCGACAGTGGTGAATTTCCGTGAATAAAGTATTAGAACAAGAAATCCTTTTATTACCAAATAAACCTGGTGTTTATTTAATGTATGATGAGCAAAATGTCATCATTTATATTGGCAAAGCGAAAAACTTAAAAAAGCGCGTTGCCCAATATTTTTTACGCCCCCAAAGCGGTAAAGTCGCCGCGATGGTTAGTAAAGTCGTCCATTTTGATACAATTATTACATCAAATGAAGTGGAAGCACTCATTTTAGAAATGAACTTAATTAAAGAACATTTGCCGCGCTATAACGTCTTATTAAAAGATGATTCGCATTATCCATATATTGCCATACGAAAAAAAGGCAATGACCCTTATTTACGAATTGTTCGAAAA
This sequence comes from Caryophanales bacterium UBA5455, assembly GCA_002427365.1. Lineage (GTDB taxonomy): Bacteria > Bacillota_I > Bacilli_A > RFN20 > CAG-826 > UBA5455. Next base: position 166,556 of record DIQT01000015.1, on the reverse strand, counting down.
GCGGATAAACCAAAAGAATATAAATACTTTGGTCCTTTTCCAAATAGTAGTAGTGCCTACCAAATTGTCGATTTATTAAATAAAATTTTTCCACTGCGGAAATGTAAAAACATCCCTAAAACACCATGTTTATACTATCATATGGGTCAATGTTTAGCTCCATGTATTAATGAGATCAATAAGGATGTATATGACGAATTAATTAATAAAATTGAACGCTTTTTAAGTGGCGGTGATAGTGAAATTAAAGGAGAAATCACCCAAAAAATGCTCCAAGCAAGCGAAGAAATGCGTTATGAAGCCGCGCTTGAATATAAAAAGATTTTAGCCGCGATTGAAAATGTGACCGCTAAACAAAGTGTCGAATCACAAGTTAAAATTAACCGTGATATTTTTGCATATGCCAAGCGTGATGGCTATTTTGCGCTTGCCGTTTTAGTGTTTCGGCAAGGGTTACTTTTAGGTAAAGAACTTTATATCGTGGAAGAATTTGAAAGTAATAACGAACAAGCCGCTAACTTAATTACGCAGTACTATTTATCACGCCCATTACCGAATGAAATTATCGTTGGTAATAAAGAAGTCGCTAAAAAAATAACGCCATTTCTTGATGTAGCGATTAGCGTCCCCCAACTTGGAGAAAAGCAAGATTTAATCCGTCTTGCCCAAGAAAATGCTGTCCACGGCTTAGATGAACACTTTTTAACTGCGCGCCTAAGTGATGATAATTTATCCTTATTAGAAGAACTTGGTGATCATCTACAAATTCCTACCCCATATCGTATTGATTTATTTGATAACGCTCATTTACAAGGAAGTAATCCTGTTGGTGTGGCGGTTATTTATATTAATGCCGAACCAGTTAAAGCGATGTATCGGAAGTATCATATTTCGAAAGCCAATGCTGGTAATGATGTTGGAGCAATGAAAGAAGTTTTAAGTCGCCGCTATACACGAATTAAAGAGGAAAACGAACCCTTACCGAATTTAATTATTGTTGATGGCGGAATTGGTCAAGTTAACGCTGCCGTTGAAGTACTTAAAAACTTAGAATTAGCCATTCCGGTCGCTGGCTTATTTAAAGATGATAAACACCAAACAAAAGGGTTAATTAACGAAACAGGAGAAGAAATCAACCTTAATATCAAATCGCCTTTATTTTTCTTATTAATGCGGATGCAAGATGAAGTTCACCGCTATGCGATTACTTTTCACCGCCAACTTCGCAAAAAGAAAGTATTTACATCAATTCTTGATGACATTCCTGGCTTAGGAAAAAAACGGCAACAAATTATTCGCTCCGCCTATCCGACAATGACCGACTTAAAAAAAGCGAGTGTTTCCGAACTATCCCAATTAATTCCCCACCAAGTTGCAATAAATTTATATAATAAACTCCAAAATGAAGAAGATGAAAATTAATCTTTCATCTATTGATTCGAGTTTTAACTTTAAATTTAGAAATAAAAATATGAACTTTATTTTTATAAATAAATGTGCAATAATAAGAGCCGATGAATGGAACATACCAAAATTTTATATCAGAAAGTGGTAATAATATGAAAAATAAAAATACGATGCGAAATAGTTTACTTTTACTAACGCTTGTAACTGGTGTTTTAGCAACCACAAGTGCATTAAGAAGTGGTAAGGAAAGTTCGATTTTAAGTGCCGCCCCTCTAACAATTGTTAAAAAAGCTAGTGATGAATATATTGCTAATTACTATCAAACAATTGATGAAAGTTTAACCGGTAAATCGCTTACTTCGGCTTTAGAAAAATTACTCAAAGCGGAAAGGAAAGCAAACTTTACATATAAGTCACTCCAATATGATGCGTTTCCCTATACCGATGTTGATCCGTTACGGCCTAATGATGGATATATCGTAAGTTTTTATTCAGGAACCCCTGTTAAAGGTTATTCGGGCATGAATAAAGAACATACATGGCCAAAATCTCATGGTGGTAATTTTGTTGATAATGACCCACATATGGTGCGTCCTACGTTAAGTAGTGAAAACTCCGCACGGGGAAATATGTATTTTGCGAAAGCCCCAAATAAAGGGTGGGACCCTGGTGCTGAATCATGGGGTGATAAAAAATACCGCGGTATTGCGGCTCGGATTATCTTTTATAGTGCGGTTATTGGCTATTCCTCCGGCTTACAACTCGAAGATGTTGGCCGTGGTCAAGGTACTGGAACTAAAAGCAAAATGGGAAAACTTGGTGATCTCTTAATTTGGAATTTTGAATATCCCGTTGATCCTAGTGAAATAATCCGCAATGAAACATTAGATATTTCACTTAAATATAATCGTAATCCTTTCATTGATGATCCGACGCTTGCCTGTAAAATTTGGGGTGATACGAATAGCAATACAAAAAATATTTGTAATAAATATATGCAAGAAGACCAAAAACTTGTTGTTACTCCTTCATCAAGTGAAGTAAATATTAATGACACCGTTAAGCTTGAAGTTGCCTATGAAGGCGGATTAGCAGAAGGTGTCGCCTATGAAAGTTCTAATCCTTCCATAGCAAGCGTAAGCCCAGCGGGCGTTGTGACAGCCCATCAAGTCGGTAGCGTTACGATAACTGTTACTTCACTTATTAATAGTTCAATTAAAGCCGAAGTTACAATCAATATCGCTGAAGAAACAGTCATCGAACCGCCAAGTAGTGAAGAAACTCCGGTAGTCGTGATTGAAACAAATTATTATACATTTACCGATATCGAAGGAAATGTAACAACCGATGATGAAGATACAACAAAGTGGAATGTTACTTCGACGAATAAACCGACAAAAATGGGGAAAAACGGGATTGTTCTTGAAGAAGAACAAGATAATATCTTATTCACGACTAGTCGAACTTATGAAAAAATTGAAGCGTTTGATCTTGTTTATTCAACTGACAATAATGTTGGTAAAGGCCAAGCCAACTTATACGCGCTTAATAATATTGATGATCAAATAAGTGGTGAAACGCTTATTGGTAGCGTTGAACTTCCTTCGACCGATGGTGGAGCAAATAAAACGGTGGGAATTACCTTAAATCCGTTAGCGGAAGCACTCCAAGGAAAATATTTAGCCGT
>DIQT01000015.1:162981-163164 GCA_002427365.1 Caryophanales bacterium UBA5455 | reverse complement strand
CTAAGTATCGGCGGCGTCCTCCTCATCGGAGGAACTATATTCCTAATTATTTATTTAAGAAAACGCCGGGCGATTATTTAAAAAGAAAATTAAACGAAAAAAACTACTTTATTAGTTGTAAAATGCGTTGAATTTCTCTATTATATTAAAGCGCTGTCTCCGTAGCTCAGTTGGATAGAGCAA
>DIQT01000015.1:141745-162811 GCA_002427365.1 Caryophanales bacterium UBA5455 | reverse complement strand
CCGTAGCTCAGTTGGATAGAGCAACAGCCTTCTAAGCTGTGGGTCAGGCGTTCGAGTCGCCTCGGGGATGCCATAAAAAAACTAAGCCAACTTCGGTTGGCTTTTTTTATTGGAAATAAATATTAAATACGCAAAAAGCACCTTGTTTTAAAGGAAAGAGTAAACTCAACATTTTGTTTAGAAAATAAACAAAATATTCATTGCGTAGTATTATAAAATAAGGTAAATTTAATTATCTTAATTGCACCGCAACAACGATAGAAAGAGGGTATATGAAAAAGAAGAACTTATTTAGTGCTGTAATGTTATCTGTTATCTTATTAAGTAGTTGTGGAGGTGATCGCGATTCTTCATCGGAGAAATCTTCGATGCTCCCAAGCGACGAAACTTCTTTATCTACTAGTGATAAACCATCGCTAAGCGATGAACTCAAAAGTTTTCAAGGTGTCACATTCACTAACCAAACGATCACTTATGATGGAACTTCGCATTCGTTAGAAGTTGAAGGCGCTCCAAGTGATGCGCTCATTACTTATGAAAACGCTGGACCGCACATTGATGTCGGTGTTTATCAAATAAGTGCGTTAATTACTAAAGTCGGATATGCCGAGTTAGCGCTAAACGCAACCCTAACAATTACTAAAGCACCCGCCGCCTTAACCGGGGTTGAATTTAAAAATGACCGCTATGAATTTGATGGAACGGAAAAAGCGCTTGTTATCACTGGTTTCCTTCCCGCTGGATATGAAGTAACGTATTCTTCAAACCAAACGCCAAATAATAATAACAAAGCGATTGCGGTAGGAACTTATGAAATTACCGCGACCATTACGCATAAAAATTATGAAGATTTAACATTAAGTGCAACACTAACTATTTATAGTAATGAAAAGCAACGGTACCTTACATCATTTGATGAAAAAATTTACTTTCAAAACTCGTTAGATAAAGACCGCCTTTATGTTTATGATGAAAAGGCTCCAGATGAAAAAGTAGTAAAAGTAAATAATAGTACGCCAAAATATTTTGTGCCTGAAGGTAATCGGCTTTATTTTGTTAGTGATTCCTTATTTAGTGATGCGATTTCCTATTTAGAAAAAGATAGTGACACCTTAGAAACATTCCTAACAACTAATGCGATGTATTTAGTAAGTGATGGAGTGTATAAATATTACGCTAAAAACGGTTTAACATCGGATAAATCCGGCATTTTCCGGGCCAAAGAATCAACAGTCGACGGGGTTAAATCCGTTAGCGAAGAACAACTTTATACGGGCAAAGCGCATTATCTTCAAGTTGATCATAATTATATTTATTTTGCGGATGGAAATAACGGAAACAAATTAGCCCGCATTAATAAAACCAAACTAAATCAAACATCCGCGGCGATTATGCTTGACGAAAAAATTAATAACCTCGTTATTAGTGGAAACACCTTATATTTTACGGTTAATAAATTACTTGGTAACTATATAGCGAAAATGGATGTCTCCTCATTTAAGGTTGTTAAATTAACAAGTGATGCCGGTGAATATTTAACGATTGTTGAAGATGATTTATATTATGTTAATGTTGATTTAACCAAAAGTTTCTTGTCAGGTAATGGTATTTATAAAGTAAGTACGCTTACCGTAACGGACCATCATTTGCCGGGCACTTTAGTAATAAGTAATAAAAATGATAGCGAACAACTTAGTTCCCTTGCCTATTTAGCTGGTAACCTTTATTTTTATCGGACCGATAATAAAAAACTTTATCGGTATAATTTACTAGCGAATTCGCTTAGTGATTTACTCGCGGAATTTATTCCCCCCGTTGATACATCGCATATTAATACAAAAGGAGCGGTTGTGACATATAAAAATCAAATCTTTTATCAAAATGCCTATGATAATGGGGTGATGTATGTTTATAATACGCTAACAAATACGAATGACCGCGTGACTTCAACCGAAGCGGATAATTACTATTTATATGAAAATTATTTATACTACCGGACCACGACTTATTTATTTAATAAAGATTTATATCGCCTCGATTTACTTAATGGTGGCGATCCGCTTCATATTTCAAAAAATGACTGTACGGATTTAACCTTTCTTAACGGGAAGATTTATTATAATAACCGTAGTGGCACGAATAGTCTTAACCGGATGAATCTTGATGGAAGTGACGATGAAGTCGTATTAAAAGTTAATGCAGAAAATTTGCTTGCCCATAATAATCGCCTTTATTACATTACGAGTAATTATATTAATTACTACGATTTAACGACGCAAAAACAAACAAAACTTAATGATTTCCGTTCAACGTTCTTTGTCATCTACAATAATAATATTTATTTCCGCCGGTTATATGGCGTATTGGGAAGTAAGGCACTTGCGAAAGGCGATTTGGATGGTAAAGGATTTAGTGATCTCGTCAGTTCAAAAACCGACCCCACTAACTTTACGATTGTTAATGATGTAGTTTACTACACAAATGAAGTTACGCTTTCCGTTTCAGGTATCTTTAAATACGATTTATCAAGCGGTGGTAACGAAGGTGAATTACTAACAAAAGATAACTATGGGCAAAATCTTCTCTTCCTCAACAATAAACTATATTTTATTAGTTACGGGGTCGAAAATGTAAACGCTGATAACCACTTTTATGAATTTGATTTGCTAACGAAATCGCTAAGCATCGTAGATAACCGCTAGTTAAAAAAAGCAAACTCAAAGAGTTCCATAAATTGGAACTCTTTTTCATTAAAACAAGGCTTATTCGTGACTTTAAAAGGCGAACTTGTTAAAATTAACCGAGGTTAAAATTATGAAGAAAATTGATGAAATAATCGCAAAGATGAGTAATGAAGAAATTCTTACTTACGCGAAGGATCAAACGGATCCGGATTTAGTTTATTTATATGTCGTAACACTAATTAAACTTGGCCGTGATGAAGAAGCCTTAACATATTTAGTTTTTCATCGTGATGCCTATGAAACTAATCCGCTTAAATATATGACAATTCATTTAAACTTATTAGTGAGTTTAAATCGTTTTCAAGATGCACTTGATGAAGTCGATATTTATAAAGAAGAACCATATGTTAGTCAAGAAGTCGAAGAATATTTAAAAAGTGCGCCGAAGGACATTAAACATCGCCAAGCTGAATATATTTCTGGGCTAGAACGGCAAAATGTGCCCCTCGAAGAACGACTTCAAAACTATGAAGATGCACAAGGGTTACTCAAAGATTTAACCTCGATCGCGGAAGAAGGAACCGTCGAAAAATATTTACCGCTTATTTTAGAAATACCGCTACGTGCCAGCAATATGTCGGTAAGAAATTACGCGGTCTTAATCTTAAATGGCGTTGGCTATACAAAAGAGGTAGCGTTTAAAGATTTCCACGGTAATATCCGGTTACTCGATATGCATACGATTATTAATCCCTTTGGTGAAGTCCCCTTCAATGAAGTTGAAGATGAATTTAACTCGTTAACAAAAGATATCACGCTTAATAAACTCGGCTTACAAATTTTTGTCCTCGTGACGTTTAATTTATTTCCTGATAATTTAAGCGATTACCGCCATGATTCCTTACTTATGGCGATTAGTGAAGTTGCGGCGGATTTAATTGGCTATGAAGGGGAAATTATTTACTTAAGCGATCTAAGTGAAGCCTCACTTGATGAAGTTGCGGAGCTAAAACCACTTATCGAAGAGTACATGGAAGAGCCAAATGACGGAGAAGTCAATTAAAAGCGTTTATTAGTTGATAGAATTTGACTTTACTACTATAATAGACGAGTTATAAAATAAACTGTATGAACATATCGGAGGAAAAAAATGTCAAAATCAGTACTTACAAAATTAGAAGATTCAACGTATGAAATCATTCAACCAGTCGATCCAATCGTATGGCGCGATGCGCAAAATAAAGTTTTCAATAACTTAAGCAAAGATCTCGAAGTTAAAGGTTTCCGGAAGGGTCATGTTCCTGAAGCAATTGCTCGCCAACATATTAGCCCAGAAAAGATTTTTGATGCCGCAATTAGCGAAGTCATTAATGATGCTTTCAGTGCCGCCCTTGATGAACATAACTTAGTTCCTTATACCCAACCAAGTGTTGATATTAGCAAATTAAGTGATGTCGAATTAGAATTTAAGTTTCTTGTCGCGGCCGAACCAACAATTGAAATCGGTCAATATAAAAATTTAGAAATTGGTCATAAAGAAGTCAACGTTACACCTGAACAAGTTGATTTAAAAATTCTTGAATTACGGAACCAAAACGCTGAATTAGTCTTAAAAGAAGGTAAAGCTGATTATGGTGATACCGCGATTATTGACTTTAAAGGATTTGTCGATGGTGTTGCTTTTGAAGGTGGCGAAGCCGAAAACCACGCCTTAGAACTTGGTTCAGGCTCATTTATTCCTGGCTTTGAAGAAAAAATCGTTGGTCATTTACCTGGCGAAACCTTTGATGTTGATGTGACATTCCCCCAAGAATATCATGAAGAATTAAAAGGCAAAGATGCGACCTTTAAAGTTACTTTACACGAAATTAAACAACGGGTCGTTCCTGAACTTAATGAAGAATTTATCACTGATTTAGGTTATGAAAACGTTACAACTATTGAGGAATTACGTGAACACGTTAAACATGACCTTGAAGAAGAAGCAAAGAAAGCCGAAGACAATCGCTACTTAGGCGAAGTCTTATCGAAAATCCGCGAAACTTCGAAATTTGAAATTGCGGACCAAATTATCGCTAATGAAGCCCATCACCGGATTGATCAATTTAGTGAACAATTAGGCCAACAAGGTCTTGATTTAGCCACTTACCTTTCTTACACGAATACAAGCGAAGAAGACTTCCATAATAAATATCATGAAGAAGCCGAAATCGCTTTTAAAAACTTCTTAATTGTGAATAAAGTCGCCGAACTTGAAGAATTAGAAGTTACTGATGAAGTTGTTGATTTTGAAATTTCGAAAATTGCCATGCAATATAACATGGAAGAAGACCAAGTTCGGAAAATTTTCTTCCAAGATGAAAACGGAATTAATCAATTCAAAAATTCCATCTTACACGAAAACGTTTATAAATTACTCGCTAGTTCAAACGACTAAGCAAAAGTTAACTTAATCTAAACTGCCGTGTAACGGCAGTTTTTTTTACTAAAAAATAAAAACGTACGCTTTAGCAACAAAATGCACAAAAAAATGCACTAAATTTTGATTATCACTTATTATTAATTAAACTTAAGATATGATAGAATACACTAGTTGATAAATATGATTAATCTTACGAAAAAAACACTAGTTTGGAGGAAAATTATGTCAAAACAAAAACAAACCCCATTAAAACAAGTCCCAATTATTTTTACACGCGGTCAAGTTTTATTACCAATTGACGAAGTAACAAATATTGATGCCGGCCGTGATGCGACCGTTCAAGCTATTAATGTCGCTTTTGAACAAGATGACAAGTATTTAATCGTTACCGCCCAAAAAACATATTCGACCCAAGAACCGGAATTTGAAGATGTTTTTGCGGTTGGAACGATTGTTAAAATTGTTGAACGCCAACAACGGAATGCATATATAACGATTGAAGTTTTACCAATTGCTCGGGTTCATATTTCTAATGCTATTTTAACGGAAAATGAAGGCTGGAAAGCTGATATTGAAATTCTTGAAGAAGTTCATTTGGATGCGGAAGAAGAAAAAGCTCTAGCGAAAGATTTAATTTCCTTACTCGAAGATTCTTCTAAAATTAATTATAAAGCGCCAAGTGAAACAGTTAATAAAATGCTTAGTGGTGCGTTAACACCAAGTGAACTCGCCGACTACGCTGGCGCCTACGTCATTAATAGTACCGAACAAAAACAAGTTATTCTTGAAGAACTTGATGTAATTAAACGGCTTCAAACTGTTCTTGATTTTTTAACCGGCTCCAAACAACAAGATACCGTTCGTTCGATTGCTTCCTCGTTAAGCAAAAAAGTTAAAGAAGAAGCTAATGAAGATCGGCTTGAAGAAGATGATGACGACGACGATTTAGATACAACCGAAGAAATTCTTAATAAAATAAATAACAACCCTTATCCCAAAGAAATCAAACGGCGCGTTAAAAAAGAAATGCGGCGGCTTGGTGGAAATGATAATGACCGTTCAAGAGCGTTAGATTATATTGATTGGTTATTAAAAGTTCCATACTGGCAAAAAAGTGAAGATAATAACGATATTGAAAACGTTAAAAAGGTGCTTGATGAAGACCATTATGGCTTAAAAGAACCAAAAGAACGGATTGTCGAATATATTGCCGTTAAAAAGATGACAAATGACTCGCATACCCCAATTATTTGTTTCTATGGGGAACCAGGAACTGGTAAAACCTCGCTTGCCAAGTCAATTGCCCGCGCATTAAACCGGAAATTAGTTAAATCAAGTTTAGGTGGCGTGGATGATGAAGCAAAAATCCGTGGTTTCTTACGGACATATGTTGGCGCATCTCCTGGGATGATTATTAAAGAAATGACCAAAGCTGGTACGATTAACCCCGTTTTTGTCCTTGATGAAGTTGATAAATTATCTTCAAGCGCCCAAGGTGACCCTTCTAGCGCTTTATTAGAAGTACTTGATCCCGAACAAAATAATGAATTTGTCGATCACTATATCGAAGAACCATACGATTTAAGTAACGTTATGTTTATCGCGACCGCAAACTACGTTGAAAACATTCCACCCGCCTTACAAGATCGGATGGAATTAATTTACTTACCACCATATACCGAAGATGAAAAGATAAATATCGCGCTTAATCATTTAATTCCTAATCAAATTAAGGCACATGGCTTAGAAAGCTATGAAATTGAATTTTCGCGTGATGCTGTCATCGAAATTATTAGCCACTACACGCTTGAAGCGGGTGTCCGCGGCTTAGATAAGAAAATTGCGATGATTTTACGGAAATTATCCGTTGAAATCTTAACAGATAAAAAGCCAACCTTTAAACTTGGTGTCGACGAAGTACGGGCGTACTTAGGCGATGAACTTGTGAGAAGTAATCGGAAACAAACCGAAGATAAAGTTGGTGTTGTAACGGGTATGGCAGTTGTTGGTGGCGTTGGTGGAGATATTTTACCAATTGAAGTGACAACACAAGTCCCTGGCAGCGGTCAAGTTAGTGTGACCGGTAACTTAAAAGATATGATGAAGGAAAGCGGTGCGATTGCGATGGCGCACGTTCGTTCATTTGCCAGAAATTATGGCATTGATCCACGGATTTTTGATGAAATTAACATTCATATTCACTTCCCTGACGCGGCACCAAAAGATGGTAATAGCGCCGGTGTAGCAATGGCCGTTGGGATTGTTAGTGCCTTAACTGGTCGAAAAGTTAATAAGGATTTCGCGATGACGGGCGAAGTTTCCTTAATGGGTAACGCTTTAATGATTGGCGGTGTCCGTGAAAAAGCCACCGGTGCTTTACGGGCCGGCATTAAAAAAGTCTTAGTCCCTCGGCAAAACGAAATCGATTTGAAAAAATTACCTGAAGAAGTAACAAAAGGGTTAGAAATCGTCTTAATTGATAAAGTTAGTGATGCGGTTGAATTAGCGTTAACCGATGAAGTTGTCGTAAATAATGACATTATTGAATTAACAACTAATATTAAGAACGGAAAAGAAAAGGGCAACCGCGCTCGCTTAGCGTAAAATGGCCATTAATTTTCGTAAAACCGAATTTATTAAGTCTGCGCCGACGTTTAATGAGCGGCCAGATGCTTTTGAGCGTGAATATTTATTCGTTGGAAAATCCAACGTAGGTAAATCTTCCTTACTTAATGCGCTTTGTGATAATAAAAATTTAGCGAAAACATCCTCGAAGCCAGGTCATACAACACTGTTAAATTATTTTAGTGTTGATAATGCCTTTTATATCGTTGATGCTCCAGGATATGGATATTCCTCTCGGGGTCAACAAGCGTTAATTAACTTTGGCAAGATGATGGAAACTTATTTTTTTGAAAATCCTTATTTAAACGGTGTCCTCTTTTTAGTTGATTCACGCCACATCCCAACAAGTGATGATATCGATTTTTACCAGTTTTTAATGGAACAAGGTATTCCTTTTGCCCTAATCCTTACAAAATGTGATAAATTAAATCAAAAGAAGAAGGCAGCGATTAAGAAAAATTTAACTAATGCTTTTGGTGATATTGATGTTCCGATAATTTTAACGAGTGCCTTAGATAAATCATCAATGAAAGGAGTCCAAGCACAAATCGAAGCTTGGCAGGAAGAAAGTGAAAGCGAAGAAACTCCGGACTTCGGAATTAATTAACACAATTGTTAGTGCTCTACTACTTTTAATGGCGGTTATTTTTCTATTTAACACGCACGAATTCACCTTATGGATTCCTTTATGGTTACGTATTTTTAGTGCCTCAATTTTAATTATAATTTATAGTATTATGTTAATTCTTTATCTTGATCCCAAAGAACAAGCGAAAAGGAAGCATAATATTTATATTTTAATTGGGATGTATTTACTAATTGCGCTTGGTTTCTTCCCAATGCTTTTTATCATTTTAAAGCCCGCTCCAAGTGAAATTGTTATCAATTTAGCCCTTAAGTTGTTTATTGGTTAATTCATAGTAATTAATTAGTAGATATTTAATAAAAGTTGTTAAATATTCGATTGTTGATTTTAGTTAAACAGCGTATACTTATAAATAGGCGTTGACATTAAGGAGTAAATTAAGCTCTATTGCATAGCGAGTTCAACAAAGGTGAAAGTTGAATCAATAACTTAATTGAAAGTCGTAATCGAGCCTCTAGGGAACTAGCGTGATCCGCGATAAGGATTTAATGAAGTGCATCAAGAATGATGAAGTAAGGTGGTACCGCGCGCTAAGCGTCCTTAATGGACGTTTTTTTATTTTATAAAGCGAGGTGCACAATGAAAAAAGAACTAGCAACAAGATATGATCACGCCGCGGTTGAAGAAGGCAAATATGAAGCATGGAAAAAATCCGGTTATTTTAAAGCCGATGAACATAGCCATAAGCCAAAATTTTCAATGGTTATTCCTCCTCCAAACGTAACAGGGGTTTTACATTTAGGTCATAGCTGGGATAATACAATTCAAGATATTTTAGCGCGTTATAAAAAAGCGCAAGGCTATGATGTTTTATGGCTTCCTGGCATGGACCATGCTGGTATCGCGACCCAAGCCCGGGTTGATCATCGCTTAGCGCTTCAAGGAACCGACCGCTTTAAAATTGGCCGCGAAGCTTTCTTAGGCGAAGCATGGAAATGGAAAGAAGAACATAGCGATATTATCCACTCCCAATGGGCGAAAATGGGAATTATGGTCGATTATAGCCGCGAACGGTTTACGCTTGATGAAGGGCTTAATTACGCGGTTAGAAAAGTTTTTGTTGATTTATATAATGAAGGCCTTATTTATCAAGGGGAAAGGATTATTAACTGGGACCCCGTCTTAGGTACCGCCTTAAGTAATATTGAAGTCATTCATAAAGAAGAACACGGAAAGTTTTATTATTTTAAATATCCTCTTAGTACCGGTGAAGGCTATTTAGAAGTTGCAACAACACGCCCAGAAACGATGTTTGGTGACGTTTGTGTAGTTGTTAACCCTAACGATAAACGTTATCAAAAGTATATTGGCCAAAGTGTTATTAACCCCGCTAATAACGAAGAAATTCCGATTATTGCTGATGAATACGTTGATATTGAATTTGGTACCGGTGCGATGAAATGTACGCCCGCTCACGACGCAAATGACTTTGCGATTGGGGAACGGCATGGTTTAAAGATGCCTGTATGTTTAAATAAAGACGCATCAATGAACGCTCTAGCGGGTCCTTATGAAGGATTAAACCGCTTTGTTTGCCGTGATTTACTCGTTGAACGAATTAAAGAAGAAGGAAATCTTCTTAAAATCGAAGATATCGTTCATCAAGTTGGTCATAGTGAACGGAGTGATGCGATTATTGAGCCTTATTTAAGTAAACAATGGTTTATAAAAATGCGGCCACTAGCGGATGCCGCGTTAGCGAATCAACAAACTAGTAACCGGGTTAATTTTTACCCCGAACGATTTGAAAAAACGTTTACCCAATGGATGGAAAATGTTGAAGACTGGACAATTTCGCGGCAATTATGGTGGGGACACCGGATTCCAGCGTATTATCATAACGAAACCGGGGAAGTTGTCGTTAGTATGGACCCGCCTAAAGATTATGAAAATTATACGCAAGACCAAGACGTCCTTGATACATGGTTTTCTAGTGGCTTATGGGCTTTTTCCACGCTTGGCTGGCCAAGTGACACAGTTGATTTAGCTAAATACTATCCGCTTGATGTAATGTCGACGGGATACGATATTATTTTCTTCTGGGTCGCAAGAATGATTTTCTTGGGCTTACATTTTACTGGTCGCGCGCCGTTTAAAGATGTCGTTTTACACGGTTTAATTCGAGATGAACAAGGCCGGAAGATGTCGAAGTCGCTAGGTAATGGCATTGATCCCCTTGATGTAATTGCTCATCACGGCACTGATGCGCTTCGTTACTTCTTAGCAACAAATTCTTCCCCCGGTCAAGATATGCGCTTTATTGAACAAAAAGTGAAGAGCAGTGCAAACTATTTAAATAAAATTTGGAATGCCGCGCGCTTTGTCTTACTTAATTTACCGGAAGATTTTTCACCGCGAAAAATTGAAGTTCAAGAATTAAATACTCTTGATATTTGGCTCTTAGCCCGCCTTAATGAAGTTATCGCTAGTGTTAGTGAATTTATGGATAAATATGATTTTGGGGTCGCCTCTAACTATTTATACAATTTCGTTTATAACGATTTTTGTTCATCGTATTTGGAATTAGCAAAAGTAACGCTTCAAGGCGATGACATAAAGGCGATTGAAGTGACCCATAATGTCTTATATCATGTCTTAAAAGCGATTATTCTGATGATTTATCCTTTTTCACCCTTTATTAGTGAAGAAATTTACTTACATTTGCCCGAACATCTAGATTCGATTATGCTTGAAAGTTATCCTGAAGCGGATGCGAGTTTTTTCAATGAAACGGCCATCAAAGAAACAAATATTTTATTAACGATGATTCAAGATATTCGTAATTTCCGCGTCGAAAATGAATTAACACCAAGTGAACCAATTACGTTATACCTTGCGCATTTAAATTATGACTTTACGCCCTACTTACCATATTTAAAACGGTTCGGCTTTGCGGATAATATTAATATCGTTAGTAAGATTGATCCAAAATACGCAACGTACTACTATATCGATGCCGAAATGGGTATTGAAATGCATATTGATCTTGAAGCATTAAAAGGAAAATTACTTAGTGAAATTAAAACACTAGAAAACGAACTTATCCGGAGTGAAAAAATGCTCTCGAATCCAAACTTTATCGCAAAGGCGCCAGAAGCTAAAATTGTAGAAGAACAACTAAAGCAAGAAAACTATGCCGCGCAACTAAAAAATGCGAAAGCAAAACTAGCGGCCTTACAATAATTTTAGAAACAATTACCTTAATCCTCCTATTTAATGAGTAGGAGGATTTTTTATGCGAAAACTAACAAGTGAAGAAGCAAGCACGATTAAAGCTGGGGAACTTGTAACAATTGCCACGGTCATGGCGATTTTATCGATTGGCGTGATGATTGTTATTATTTATCGCTTATTTAGGTCAAATAAAGGTACCGCGACAATTCCTGGTGGCTTTAAGTTTACGTGGAATTAATGCGAATTAAAGATATTACAACAAATGAACGGCCCCGTGAGAAGGCGCTAACCTATGGTATTAACTCGCTATCTAATGTTGAACTCCTCGCCATTATTATAAGTAGTGGCACTAAAGAAAAAAATGCGCTCCAACTTGCCTACGAACTCATTTATTTTCACCATGGGTTAGCAAATCTCGCGTTAATGGAACACCCAAATCAAATTAAAGTAAAAGGAATTGGCAATGCAAAAGCCCTAAAAGTTTTAGCTTCCTTAACGTTAGCGCGCCGCCTCCAACAGACATTACCAACTGAAAGTATTAAATTTGATCATCCACGGATTGTCTATGAACATTACGCAAGTGAATTTCACGCGCGAAAAAGAGAAAACCTTTTATTAATTATGCTTGATGCCTCCCATCAGCGGATTAGTGAGAAGTGGATTTATGAAGGAACTTCAAAAGGCTTTTCGCTTGAACTAAAAGATATTTTTCAACCAATTCTAATTAGTGGCGCAAGTGGGTTTATTATCGTCCATAATCATCCTAGTAATATCGCTTCACCATCAAATAGTGATATACTATCAACGAAACAAATCCGTGACCAAGCGAAGAAACTTGATCTAACATTTGTTGATCACGTCATTATTACGAAGGAAACTTACTATTCATTTGCCCTAAATAAGTGGCCAAAAGCGCCTTGAAGAGTTTTTTTACATAAAAAAGCGAAATTCGTTGCTATGAGAGTGGATTTATGGTATATTACTGACGTTGTTGCCTCACGCGCTACAACCGCATAGGCCAGGTTAAAGTTACGAAAGTACACCTCAATAGCGAGTCTCAGTGAATTATACATAGGAGGTGCAAGTTATGTACGCAATTTTGGAAACAGGTGGTAAGCAAATTAAAGTCGCTGTTGGTGATACCATTTACGTCGAAAAACTCGATGTTAATGAAAATGAAACCTACACATTTGACAAAGTCTTACTCATTAGTGATGACAAATTAACCGTTGGTAATCCTTATATCGAAGGCGCCACTGTTAAAGCAACTGTCGTCAAACAAGGCAAAAGCAAAAAAATTATTGTCTTCAAATACAAAGCCAAAAGCAATTACAAAAGAAAATACGGTCATCGTCAACCTTACACAAGCTTAACGATCGACGCGATTAATGCGTAATGATTAAAGTCCGCTATACAGAAACAAACAATCGCATAACACATATCCGTGTTCAAGGTCACGCCGAAAGTGGTGAACCTGGCCATGACTTAGTATGTGCGGCGGTTAGTGCTGTAACAATTGGCGCTTTAAATGCTTTAAAAGAAGAAGACGACTACGACATTAATATCGATAATGGTTATGTGCAAGTGTTCTTAATAGGTGAACCAAACGCGCATGATGATATTGTCTTAGAAACACTATTAATTAGTTTACAAACAATCGTGGAGAGTGAACCCGAATATATTTCACTCAAACCATTCACAAGATAAGGAGAAACAGCTCAATGAAATTTAAATTAAATTTACAACTCTTTGCTTCTAAAAAGGGTGCTGGCTCAACGAAAAACGGTCGTGACTCTGCTGGTCGTCGCTTAGGCGCCAAACGAGCTGATGGTCAATTCGCTAAAGCTGGTGCAATTATTTACCGTCAACGCGGAACAAAGATTTATCCCGGACTTAACGTTGGGATTGGTAAAGATCATACAATCTTCGCAAAGACCGATGGAATCGTTAAATACGAAAAGATTGGTAATGGCCGCACACAAGCAAGTGTCTACCCAATCGAAGCCAACTAATAAGCACGAAAGAGGACACGATGTGTCCTTTTTTTAATTGTGTAATTAAGTTATAATATAATGTGAGGTGCAAATTATGAAACTTATTTCAATCGTTGTCCCAATGTATAACGAAGAAGCGATGGTCGCTATCTTTTTTGAACATATCGATAAGGTGCTTAGTGACTTAAGTGAGCGCTATAACTTTGAAATTGTTGCGGTTAATGATGGTTCCAAAGACCAAACGTTAGCAATCTTAAAAGAACAACAAAAAACACACCCACACCTACGAATTGTCGACTTAGCAAGAAACTTTGGCCATGAACCCGCCGTTAGTGCCGGGTTACACGTTGCTAAAGGTGATGCGGTTATTCCGCTTGACGCCGATTTACAAGATCCGCCGGAAATTATCCCGGCGTTAATCGAACAATGGGAAAATGGGTTTGAAGTCGTTAATGCGCGCCGTGCTACAAGAAAAGAAGACACGTTCTTAAAGCGGACGACTGCGAAAATGTTTTATGATTTTATGACAAAAATTAGTGGAAAAATCAAAGTTCCAGCGAACGTTGGTCATTATCGCTTAATGTCAAGGCGCGTTGTTGATGAAGTTAATGCGTTACCCGAAAAAACTAGGGTCTTACGCGTCGAAGTTCCTTATGTTGGTTTTAAAACGACTGAAGTTATTTTTGACCGGAAGAAACGGGAAGCGGGTAAAACCCACTATAACTTTAAATCAATGTTTGATTTAGCCATTAACGCGATTGTTTCGAGTTCCTTACGCCCCTTAGGGTGGCCGGTAACATTAGCAATTTCGCTCAACATGGTAGCGTGGCTATCGTCGCTTGTTCAAATCATTTTATACATAATTCATGCGGTAAATAACAATTTACTCATTGGTGTTATGCATCCAACATGGTTAATTATTAATATTTCGCTTATATTAACCGGATTTGTTTTAATTGTCTTGGCTCTTATTGGAATTTACGTTGGTAAAATCTTTAATGAAGTCCAAGGCCGGCCATTTTATGTCATTAATGAAGTTATTGAAGTTAACTTAGAAGAGGAAAAATAACATATTTATGTTTATGGATAAAGCTCTCGTCGACGTAAAAGCTGGTAACGGCGGTAACGGCGCGATCTCGATGTATCGAGAAAAGTATATTGAATTTGGTGGACCAGACGGCGGCCATGGTGGACGCGGTGGTTCGATTATTTTTGTCGCCTCCACAAATGTTTCGACCTTATTAAACTTCCGGTTTTCCCGTACAATTCGGGCGGAAAATGGAAAAAACGGGGCAAGTAAAAACCAATACGGTAAAGGCGCGGAAGATGTCCGGGTTGAAGTACCGGTTGGAACGGTTGTTTATGACCGTGATACTCACGAATTAATCGTCGATTTAAGTGAAGAAGGGCAAGAATTTGTCATTGCTAAAGGTGGCCGCGGAGGTCGCGGGAACGCTTCGTTTAAATCATCAGTTAACCGGTTACCACGTGTTGCAGAAAACGGTGAATATGGCGAAAAACGCTCATTAATTCTTGAATTAAAACTTTTAGCGGATGTTGGACTTGTTGGACTACCAAATGCTGGTAAATCGACGTTGTTATCAATTATTAGTGCCGCTAAACCAACAATCGCGGATTACCCTTTTACAACTATTACACCAAATTTAGGTGTAGTTAGCGTTGATTATAATGATAGTTTTGTTGTCGCGGACTTACCTGGATTAATCGAAGGTGCGGCAAGCGGTAAAGGCTTAGGGCTCCAATTTCTTCGTCACTTAGAAAGATGTCGAATTGTTGTGCATTTAGTCGCGATGGATGGCGTAAGCGATCCCTATGACGCCTATCAAACAATTCGTCATGAAATCAAAAGTTATGGCTATAATATTATTAATCGCCCCGAAGTTATCGTTGCTTCTAAAATGGATGATGACGATGCTGATGTTCGGTTAGCTAAGTTTAAAGAACAACTTGGGGAAGATGTTGCTGTTTATCCTATTAGTGCCTTAACTAATGAAGGAATCAAAGAACTTATTTATCACGTTAATGATTTATTAAAAGTTACTGAAGCGTTCCCATTATATGAACAAA
The DNA here is from genome assembly GCA_002427365.1 of Caryophanales bacterium UBA5455. Classification (GTDB taxonomy): domain Bacteria; phylum Bacillota_I; class Bacilli_A; order RFN20; family CAG-826; genus UBA5455. The sequence goes on along the minus strand of DIQT01000015.1, from coordinate 147,178 downwards.
CGGGGGAAGAAGTAAGTAAAATGAAGGTTTATGATGCAACATTAAGCGATGAACCAACTCAATTTGAAATTATTCGACTTGACGCTCATACATATGAAATAAAAGGTGAAGAAGTCGTTAAATATTATCGGCGCTTTAATATTTCCACCGAGGAAGGGATGTTACGCTTGCTCCAATTCTTACGGAAAATTGGGGTTGATGATCAATTAGATAAAATGGAACTCGAAGATGGCGATATCGTCATTTTAGATAACTTTGAATTTGAATACTTTAGATAGGGGAAAAAGGATGACTTTTAAACAATATTTAGCTGTAATTGAACAATTTATTATTGATAAAGCCAAAGGATTCTCGGGTTATGTTTTAGGTTTAAGTGGAGGCGTTGATTCTTCCCTCGCCGCAGTTATAACGAAAAAAGTAATGGGCGACAAGCTTTTATGCTTAATAATGCCATGCGAATCGATCCCTGAAGATAAAGAAGATGCGATTAAAATCGCGGAACAATTCGATTTAGCGTATGAAGTAATCGATTTAACTTCTGCTTATGAACTATTAGTCGCGCAATATAATGAAATTGCCCCAAATACTGGCACAAAAATTAGCGAAGCAGTTAAACAAAACATTAAAGTTCGCTTACGAATGACAACTTTATATGCCTTTGCTCAAGCCCGGGGCGCATTAGTTATCGGAACCGATAACGCGGATGAATATTATACGGGCTACTTTACGAAATGGGGCGATGGAGCCGCCGATATCTTACCATTCATCTATTTAACGAAAGCAGAAGTTATTAAAGCATCACAACTTTATGGCTTACCAGATAAATTTGCCAAACGAATTCCTAGTGCGGGTTTATACGTTGGCCAAACAGATGAACACGATATGGGCGTGACATATGAAGATTTAGATGCCTACTTATTAGGTAAAGAAATTAATGAAGATAGTAAAAAACGAATTGAAGAACTCCACCGGAAAAGCGAACATAAACGGGTTCCAATTCCCCGGCCAATTCCGTATGAAAGAGAATAACTACTAGGTATATACTAAATGAAGGACAAGAAACCACTAAATAAGAACTTTATAGCCGCTTTTGTAGCGATTGGGCTCGGAATCATTGTCCTAATTGCAGTAATTTTAATTGGGAGGTAATTACGATGATTTATGCATTAAAAGGAATTATTGAAGAAATTGGCGATAATTTTATTATCATCAATGTTCGTGATATTTATTATCAATTACTTGTTTCCCACCCCGAAGATTTTATATATCAAGATGAACGCCTTGTTTATACGTATCAAGTTGTCCGCGAAGATGATGAATATTTAGTTGGCTTTATTTCAAAAGAAGAAAAGAACGCTTTCCTCGATTTAATTAAAGTTTCTGGCATTGGCCCGAAAACTGCTTTAAACGTTTTAAGTGCGACGACACCTGCATTATTTTACAATGCGATTAGCGAAAAAGATGTGCGCTATTTAAAATCTTTGCCAGGCATTGGGCCAAAATCCGCTCAACAAATTATTTTAGATATTAAAGGCCAGTTAAGTAGCCAAAAAGTTGCTTCATCACGGTCCTTAAACCCTGATGTCACCGAAGCTTTAGTTCGTTTAGGCTTTAAAGCTGCGGAAGCAAATGCCGCCTTAGAAAGTGTCTATCTTTCGGGCCTAAATGATGATGAATTATTAAAAAGAGCGCTTAAAGCGTTACGGAAATAACAATGAATGAATTATTAAGAAAAGATATCCTTGATCAAAGGGAAAGTGAAGAAGAAATTTCTTTACGTCCCCAACTATTAAGTGATTACATTGGCCAATATGATCTTAAGTATAATTTAAGAATTTTTATTGATGCGGCAAAAAAGCGCAACGAAACACTTGATCACACTTTACTTTATGGGCCACCCGGTTTAGGAAAAACAACACTTGCCTATATTATCGCTAATGAAATGGGAGGAAAAATCCGCACAATTAATGGCCCGGCGATTGAACGTCCGGGTGACCTTGCCGCGATTTTATCAACTCTTTCTGCAGGTGACATTTTATTTATTGATGAAATTCACCGTTTACCCCGCGTTGTGGAAGAAGTTTTATACGGCGCAATGGAAGATTTCGTCATTTCCATTGTTATTAATCGTGATGGACAAGCAAGAACTTTAACTGTCGATTTACCGCCCTTTACGTTAGTGGGGGCGACAACAAGAAACGGTGATTTATCCGCCCCCTTACGCGCCCGTTTTGGAATCAGCGAAAAGATCAATTATTATAGTCAAGAAGAAATCTATCAAATCGTGGAGCGGACTTCCCGTGTGTATGGAACACCCATTAATGAGGCGGCGTGTATCGAAATTGCTAAAAGAGCTCGCGGCACACCTCGAATTGCCAATCGGTTATATCGCCGTGTTCGGGACTTTGCGACGGTGGCAAATGAAACACTCATTTCACAAAGTAGCGCGATTAAAGCGTTAAATGCGTTAAAAGTTGATGAACTTGGGTTAGATGATGTTGATAAACGGTATTTATTAACAATTATTGAACGGTTTAACGGCGGTCCTGTTGGTTTAGAAGCAATCGCGAGTGCGATTGGAGAAGAAGTGACAAATCTTGAGGATGTTTTAGAGCCTTATTTATTACAAATTGGGATGATTAATCGGACGCCCCGCGGCCGCGTTGTTACACAAAAAGCTTATGAACATTTAAGCATTTTGCATCAAGAAACCTTATTCTAGGTTTTTAAGAAAGGAAAGAAAAATTACACATTACTAATATTTACGAAGTTCGAAATGTTCTTGTTTACTTTAAGGGTTAAAATCGGTAAACTTAACTTGTTTATTGTCATTATTAACGAGTAATGTAGAGTTGTGGAGGAAATAACATGCGTCGTCTAATTGCATACATCTTAACTTGTGTAGGAATCTTACTAGGGGTAACTTTTAATTTAACAAGTGCCCTAAATGAAACCAATCCTAACTATGAATACGATACTGGCCGTGAATATACATACCGAATTGCTTATAAGAATGAAGATACCGCAAATGAAATTGGTGCGAGTATTCAAAAAGAAGTTCGCGAAACAATGGAAGAACGTCTTTCATTGTATGGTGTAACCAAATATCAAATTGCAGAAGAAGGCAATGATATTTTACGGGTTAAATTTAAACAAGATAATACGACTGAATATACAAGGGTAGCAGCTTTTTTAAGTTATGACGCTGATTTTACCGTTGCAATTGGTGATCCTGATAAATCGCTTACTGCAGCCGGTGATGACTTATTCACATCCGCTCGGATTGGCTATATTCAAAAAAGTTCAATTCCCGTTGTTTTAATTGATTTAAAAGACGCGGATGCAATTTCAGAACTTGAAAAAATTGTTGATGAAGCTTTAGAAATTCAAGACAAAAAGGGCACGGCAGGTGAAGATGGTGGTGAAAGCTCATTAACTGATGAAGCAACAATTGTTATTTGGTCCGATTATGATCCCGATACTGATGACTTTATTAAAGGTAAAAATGGTGAAGATAGTGAATCTCAAGCTAAAATCTTTATGACTTTTGATCCTCGGCACATTTGGTATGATAACGCGGCAACAGAACATGGAACTATCGCTTTATATTTAAATATTGGTGAAGTTGATGAAACAACTGGCCGCTACGATAGTGCTAAAATCGCCCAAGCGAATAAAGACGCTTTATATTTAAAAAATATCTTTAATGCTTCGAGCTTTAATGAAAATATTGATGATGAAGCCGAACACTTTAAAGTTGATGTCTTATTTTATAATATTGTTGAACCTTCAATTGAACATTTATTTAATTTTGATATTCCACTTACCGTGAAAATTTCTAAAACTTTAATCGGTATTGTTATCGGTTTTATCGTTATTATGCTTATTTTAATCGCTCTTAATCGTTTAGCCGCCCTCCATATGGGTGTCACAAGTTTATTAACGACATTCTTAACACTGATTTTTTATAACATTATCGGCGTTGAATTTTCTAGCTCAACCGTTGTTGGTTTAATTGTCGTTTTCCTTGTGAGTTTATCGGCGAGTCTTATTCATTATTACGCCTTTAAAAACGAAGTATATCGTGGACGGACGATGAAAAAAGCGAATCAAGAAGCGGCCAAGAAAACAAATGCTGCAATTACTGATTCATTCGTTGTCACCTTACTAATTGGAATTATTACATACTTCCTTGGTGGACCTGCACTTCAAGGATTTGCAACCTTTACCTTATTAGGATCGCTCGTTGGATTCTTTATTTCCTTCTTGCTTAATAAAGGAATCTTCTGGCTCTTAGCAAATAACGTAAGAACTGCTTCGAACTATAAATTGTTTGGCATTAATCCTGAAAAAGTTAACCCAACGTTTGAAAAGAAAGCGGAAAGTTATGAAGGTCGCTTAGCAACGCTTGAAACCAAAAAACCCGCAAAATGGGTTGGTATCGGTGGTGGTGCGTTAGCGTTTACTTCCTTATTATTAACAATTATCTTCTCATTTACCTCGGTTAACGTTGTTAATCGGGCGATTGAAAGCGATACTTATACGAGAATTTATTTAACAGTTAATACTGATAACACAACCATCTCCACCGTTAAAGAAGATACAGAAAATGAAAAGCCCTCCCGGCCAAGTAGTATTCTTGCCTTAATTACGTATGAAGATGAACCCCTCGCCTACGATTCCTTAGAAATCGAATATAACAGAGTTCCTGAAGGCGAAGGCTTAGATAAACTTTACGTTAATAAAACATATTATGTTATGAACTTTAACTTAGACTTAACCCCTGAAACACTTGTTACATACAATAATGTTTCGATACCATTACATGAAGCATTAAGTACGGTCTTTGAAGATAGTGATCCAAATGCGATTGTGTCGGTCAACCCCGTCAAAATTACATCAGCCTCACCAAGTATTAATGAAATTTACTTAAGTGCGGGCATCTCCTTAGTTATCATCGGCGTTTATTTAATGATTCGCTATGGTTTATCAAAAGGACTTGTGTATTTAGGTGGCGGACTCGTTGCTGGCTTAATTACCCTTGGCTTCTTTGTTATCACGCGCATTGCCGTTACCCCAATGGCCTTAGTTAGTGTCATTCTTGCAATTAACTTTAGCGGCGTCCTAGTTAGTTACTTATTTGGCTATATGAAACGTGAAAAGAAAGATTATCCAGAATTAAGTATTATCGACGCGAATGAAAATGGTTTACGCCAAGTTATTACTCCACTTACATTAATTAGCATTATTACTTTAGTAGCAGCGCTTAATTTATTTGGCTTAGGTCCAAACTTATCAATGTTTATTTATTTTGGCTTAATTATCGCGGGCGCGGTAAGCTTCGCCTTAACGATTTATTTAGCGGTTCCCTTTGAAAATGGTGTACGCAAAGTCATTGCGAAATTACCAAAGATTGAACGGAAGAAGAAAACT
>DIQT01000015.1:76599-141607 GCA_002427365.1 Caryophanales bacterium UBA5455 | reverse complement strand
ATTGAACGGAAGAAGAAAACGCCAACGAAGAAAAATATCGACAAACGGCGGAAATCTGCTGAACCAGAAGAAGCCATTATTATTGGCATTAACGATTAATTATAAAGGGGTTGCACTTAAGCAACCCTTTTTATAAAGAAATCTGAGGTAGATTAGTGAGCTTTAAACAACAAATTTTAGATTTTTATAATTTAGATGAAGCAACTTATCAATCTTTTTGTATGCCCGCAAAGTGGGTTGATTTACCGCTTCCAACTACTTTTACGGATATGGATAAAGTTACCGCGCGTATTTTAGCGGCGATTACTAATAATGAAAAAATTGTTATTTATGGCGACTATGATTGTGATGGCGTCATGGCAACTTCCATTTTAGTTAGTGCGCTTCGTAAACTTAACGCCCAAGTTGGTTATTATTTACCTTCGCGTTATTTAGATGGCTATGGCTTAAATCCCACAAAAGTTGAAGAATTTAAAGCCAAAGATTATTCGTTAATTATAACTGTCGATAACGGAATTGCCCAAAACGAGGCAATTGATAAAGCAAATGAACTGGGGATTGATGTCGTTGTTACTGATCATCACCAAGTTTTAGATGTCCTACCTCATGCTTACGCGATTTTACACCCTTCCGTTAGTGGATATGGCGATGTAATTAGTTGTGGGACGTATGTAGCTTTTATGCTTGCAAGTGCCTTATTAGGATATTATGACGAATATTACGCAACGCTAGCCATGACCGCAACGATTAGCGATATGATGGAATTAAGCTCGTATAACCGCACAATTACCAGGTTAGGACTTGAAGCACTTAATAAACATAACTACCCACAATTTAACTTATTAGCGAATACCTCGTTATATGATGAAAAAACAATTAGCTTTTCAATTGCCCCAAAAATTAATGCGATTGGCCGAATGTTAGAAAAAATTGAAATAAATCAATTAGTTACCTACTTTACAACTGATGATTTACCAACGATTAAGCGAACGGCCCACTGGATTAATAAGATAAATGAAGACCGTAAATCAAGTATGAATGCCGCGTTTGAAAACAAAGAAGAAGTAAATCTAAATGACCCAGCATTAATTGTTTTTACGAATGAAAAAGAAGGTTTGATTGGGTTACTGGCGGCACGCTATTTAAATACATATGATAAACCAACCGTTGTTTTTAAAGAAGATACGAAAAACCCTGATGTTTTAAAGGGAAGTGCTCGTTCCCGAAGTGGTTTTTCAATCGCCAAAGCATTTCAATCAATGAGTGAATTATTTATTTCTTATGGTGGTCATGGGGCTGCGGGTGGCTGTTCCCTTTTAAAAGAAAATTTCCCCCTATTTAAAGAAAAATTTAATGCGCTAGCGCTTATGTATCTTTTTGACATTGAAGAAGAAAATGCTATAATAATTAAAGATATAAATGAATTTAATTTTGAAAATTATAACTTTCTTGCGAAGCTAAAACCATTCGGTGTTGGTTTCCCTGCCCCCCAGTTTAAATTGGAACGTCTACCAACAAGTATCTTTAGTTGGGGTAAAGCAAAAACACATATTATTACATCCATTACGAAGGATTTTAAAATTATTGGCTGGAATCTTGATTACGAACTATTTCTCTCTTCACCGTATGTCGATTTAATTGGTGAATTAGAAGTAAATATATTTAAGGAGGTGGCAACACTCCAATATTCAATAAAAAGTTATTTAAATCGTGATTAGTAGTTGTTGTCTATTTTATTTTGAGTTTTAAATGTAATTGCTTTGATTACTAATTAAATTAAGTAAGCTTATTAAGTAAATAAGGTAAGCAGAGCAAAATGCATTATGCTATAATTATTTTGGTAAAGAAAAAGGAGGAATTCAATAATATGAAAAAGAAATTAATTCTATTACCAATTTTCGCGCTTCTATTAGCTGGATGCGTAAACAAACCTAGCGAAGATACGAGCGCCCCACCATCGTCGTCAGAAGGCGGAATCGAACTTCCAAGTTCAGAAGAACCGTTATCAGATCCATCTTCGGAAAAAGAAAGCATTCCAGACACTGATTACGTTACAATCGAAGAAGCTCGGATCGCTGCTAAAGAAGCCGATACTAATGTTACTATTAAAGGTACCGTTACTGAAATTTACGGCATGGCTTCCGGCAAGTTTGGCGTAATTGTCCAAGAAGGAAATTACGCACTTACTCTATCATTTGTTGAAGATGTCACTGACCTAGCAATTGGTGATTACGTTTCCGCTACTGGTAAAACCCAAATTTTTAATGGTTTATATCAATTAAGCAATAGCACAATCACAAAATTAGAAGGTGATGCACCTGTTATTACTCCTATGGTAATTACCGAATGGAGTAATGAAGCTTTAGAAGGCAAAGATGGCGCTCAAGTCGTTGTCGATGGTTTAAAATTCGTCAGTGGTAAAATTACTGTTGGCACAAATAGCCCAATTGATGTTAAATTAGGTGAAAAACAATTCCAAATCTACATGTCCGGCTATATTGATACAGAAATCCAAGAAGCTTTAAAAGCAAAATTTGATTCAGTTACAATTAATGACACCATTAAATTTACTGGTGCAGTTGGCATGTATAAAAATTATCAATTAAATCCATTACGGGCTGAAACTGTTGAAATTACTAAAGGTGAAGCTGTTACATTATCAGCTTTAGGCTTTAACCCAGCCGCCAAAGAAATCACAGTTGAAGATGAATATGATGCCGCTGCTACATTAGTCGTTACACCTAACGGTGCACCGATTGAAGGTTTAGTTTATGCTTCTAGCGATCCAGAAGTCGCAACTGTTGATGCAGCTGGTAAAGTTACCGCTGTTGCTGCTGGTACTGCTAAGATTACTGCCGCTGTTGGCGAAATCAAAGGTGAATTAACTGTGACAGTTGAAGAAGCTGCAAGCTTTGTTTACAACGCTGACTTATCAGATGCTAAATATTTCTTAGAATCTGACCAAACTGGCTCTAACTACAGTTACGCGACAGAATATAATGTTAAAGTTGGTAACGCTGCTGGTACATCCTTAGATTGGAAAATGCGCGGAATTAACCCAAATAATTGGGCGAAACCTGGTATTAGAGTTGGTGGGAAATCAACCAATGCTACAATTGACACTGTTATCACAAGTGGTTTACCATTTGATGCCGAATTAGCGGCTAAAGTTCAAGCTGAATACTTTATTTCAAAAGCTCCAGTCGTTGGTTCCGTTTCCAAGATTACTGTTGGCGTTATCGATATTTGGACATCTGGAGTAACAACTCATGGTGTCTATGTGCAAGCTTCTGTTGATGCTGCATTCACAGCTCCAATCGAAGTCGGTTATCAAGCAACAAGCATTTCTGATTTAGTATTTGAATTAGATGCCCCATTAGTTGATCACTATTTCCGCATTATTTTCGCTAACGAACATACAACAGACAAAAACACAGCAATTATTGTTAGCCACGTTATGTTCCAATAAGTTTTACTAATCAAGTAATCCTTACTCTATTAAATAGAGATTCAAGACTTAGGAAGAAATTCCTAGGTCTTTTTTTAAACGACTAAATATATTCTTGCACACTAGGAGATTCTTTTTCTTAAAACGAAGTGCTCCAAAGCCGATTTATTACAATTTAACATTTTATAATGCTATAATTTTAGTGTATTTATGAGTATGGATCCAAAACTGCCAAAAAGTGCAGCGGCTCTTGAAACCGACATTTCAAGTAATGAAATTCTTGCTGAATATACTCCTCAGCCAGATAAAATCATCCTCCACACCTTTGAAGAAGTGGAGCAACTTTTTTATGGCTATATTAAGGATGAAAAAGATCGGAAAAAAATTCGTGAAGCATATGAATTTGCTAATAAAGCTCACGACGGGCAATTTCGAAAATCTGGCGAACCATATATCCATCACTTAATTGAAGTTTCTTATATTCTTTCCCAACTTCAAGCTGGTCCATCGACAATTATCGCCGGATTACTCCATGATGTTGTTGAAGATACGGAAATTGGTATTAACGAAATAAAAAAAATATTTGGCCACGATGTTGCAATGTTAGTGGAAGCATTAACAAAGATTCAAGCGATGAAACTATCCAAACGGACGGAAGGTAGCGGCGAGTTTTTATATGAAGATTATCGGAAAATCTTTTTAGGCATGGCGAAGGATATTCGCGTTATTATTATTAAACTTTCTGATCGCCTCCATAATTTGCGGACACTTGGGTATCTCGAACCCCACCGCCAACAACGAATGGCAAAAGAAACCTTACAAGTTTATGTTCCCATCGCCCATCGCCTTGGGATGAATACAGTTAAAGCCGAAATGGAAGATATTTGTTTAAAATATACCGAACCAAAAATTTATACTGAAATTGTTGAAAAAGTTGAAGCACGGACGAGAAATCGCCAACGTTCTTTATTAGAATTAAAGAAACGGATTGCCGATATTCTTTACGCTAATAAAATTCCGTTTGTGCTTGAAAGTCGTGTTAAATCAATTTATTCAATTTATAAGAAGATGACGGATAGTGGCCATACATTCGATGAAATCTACGATATTATGGCGTTACGGGTAATTACGAAAAGTGAACTTAATTGTTATGAAGTCCTTGGTTTAATTCATGCGACATATAAACCGATGCCAGGCCGATTTAAAGACTATATTGCGATGCCGAAGCCCAATATGTATCAAAGCTTACATACGACAATTATCGCTGGTGATGGCCAAACATATGAAATTCAAATAAGAACGGAAGAAATGGATAAAATCGCTGAAGGTGGGGTTGCTGCTCACTGGCGGTATGAAGAAGGAACAAACTACGATCCGCGCCGCGAACAAAAGGAAATTGAAGAAAAGCTCCATTGGTTCCGTGATTTTATTGGTGTTTCCAAAGATATGTCATCAGACGCGAAAGAATACATGGATACGCTTCAAGAAGAAATTTTTGATGCGAACGTTTATGTTTTTACCCCAAAAGGAAAGGTTGTTGAACTTCCAAATGGTTCAACTCCGATTGACTTTGCATATAAAATCCACACTGGTGTTGGTGATTCGATGGTCGGTGCGAGTGTTAATAACATTCTTGTGCCGTTAGGAACGGTTTTAAAAACAGGTGATATTGTCGAAATTCGAACATCAAATAAATCAAAAGGTCCTAATGAAGACTGGGTTAATATTGCCTTTACCCGGTCCGCAAAAAATCATATTCGGAAATACTGGTTTAAAGTTAATAGCGAATTAATGCGGGAAGACCGGATTGCTAAAGGTAAACAATCACTCGCCGATGCGTTTAAAGACCGAAATATTACTGAAGAGAAGATGGTGCAATTAGTTGATAACAAAAAAGTGTTTGAAAAGTATAATGTTACATCTTTAGAAGACTTTTATATCGCTGTTTTTAATCGAAATCCCGCGCCAAGCGCAGTTATTGACTTTTTAAATATTGAAAAACCAGTTGATATCTCGAAAATGCTCAAAAAGAGCAAAATTAGCTCCAACCCCGTTATGGTTAAAGGGGCCGGCCAAGTTGCGATTACGCTTGGAAGATGCTGTACACCAGTTCCTGGCGATGAAATCATCGGTTATGTCACAAAAGGAAAAGGTGTTACCGTTCACCGGAAAGAATGTCCAAACCTTTTAGATCAACCAATGCGCTGTATTGAAGTCGCGTGGAATAGCGACTTACCCGTTCAAGATTATCCTGTTGATATCGCAATTTTAGCGGATGACCGGAATAATTTATTAGTGGATGTTATGACCTTACTAACTTCAAATAAAGTTGGAATTAATAAAATTAGTGCGCACTTAATGCCAATAGAAGGGAAGACAACGATTAAAGCGACAATTCTTGTGAAAGACAAGCAACACCTCACAACCATTTTTAATATCATTAATAATGTCCCCGCGGTCGAAAAAATAACGCGTTTAATCCATTAAGTAGTTTTATAGTAGTTATTTATTATATATTTAGTTGTATTGCTAGTTTTACTAAATTTATTCCGATGGAAATAGGCCTCTTAATTGATTTTAATGTCAATAAAGACTACAATATATCGAGTCGATGATATAGACGATATCACTGAATCTATCTAGAGAATTTCGGGCTGGTGGAACGAAATAAGATGAAGTGACGCTCGGACACTATGGAGACGAGAATTTAATTCATAAGAATTCCGTTAACCGCGTTAAGGTTCATAAGTGCGTAATAAACAATTACGAATTAAGGTGGTACCGCGGCTAATGTCGTCCTTTGTATCACTTTTTTTACTTTAAAAGGAGGAAATATGGCAAAATTTACAACCCCAAAAGGAACGCAAGATATTTATGGCGCAAAAGCGTTAAGTTTTGATCATATCGAACAAACATTCGCCGCGATTGCGCAAATTTATGGCTTTGTTCCGATGCGAACACCAACATTTGAGGCAACTGAACTCTTTGAACGTGGTGTGGGCGAAACAAGCGATATCGTTACAAAAGAAATGTACACATTTATCGATAAAGGTAATCGTTCGATGACTTTACGGCCCGAAGGTACCGCTGGTGTTATGCGCGCCATCGTAAGCGAAAAGCTATATGCAACCGAAGATTTACCGCTTAAATATTATTATTCAGGGAAATGTTTCCGCTACGAACGGCCTCAACTTGGAAGATATCGCGAATTTCACCAATTTGGTGTTGAAAGCGTTGGTGTTTCCTCAATTTTCAATGATGTTGAAGTTATTTTACTAGGAATTACCGCTTTAAACGTCTTAGGACTTCAAAATGTTTCCTTAAAAATTAATACACTTGGCGATGAAACTTCGCGCCTTGAATATACAAAAGCGTTAAAAGAATACTTTAAACCGCATTTTCACGAAATGTGTAGTGATTGCCAAAATCGCTATGAGAAGAACCCCTTACGGATTCTTGATTGTAAAGTTCCTTCTGACCAAGAAATTATTAAAGAAGCACCAAGTTTAAGTGAATTCTTATCACCATCCGCCAAAAGCGAATTTGACCAACTACTTAATATTTTAGAAGGGTATGGTGTAAGCTACGAAATCGATGATAAACTCGTTCGCGGCTTAGATTATTACTCACACACCGTCTTTGAATTCCATTATGTTTCTAGTAAAGGAAAAGATTATGGTGCAATCGGTGCAGGTGGGCATTACGAACACTTACTAGAAGAAGTCGGTGGCCCAAGCCTTCCAGGTGTTGGCTTCGCGGTTGGAATTGAACGGCTTTATAGTGTCTTAAACGATGATGAAATCTTAGAAAACATCGCTTCTAGCCTTGATTTTTACGTCATGAGCGTGGGGGAAAACTCATTCGACGATGCTTTCTCATTACTAACCGCGTTACGCGGTTATGGCTATCAAGGCGATATTAACTTCGCTAAACATAGTTTCAAACAACTATTTAAACGAGCGGAACGGGCTAACGCACGGTACGCAATTATTATTGGTGATGATGAAGTCGCTAACCAAGTCGTTAATATTAAAGACCTCATAAGCCAAGAACAAGTAAGTGTCGCCTATGGTGACGTTATTGATTATATTGATGGATTATATAATAGTGAAGAACACGGTCATCATGATCATGAATAAAAGGAAATGAATATGTATAGAACAATCGAAAATGGCAAATTAAGAAAAGAACATGCCGGACAAAATGTTGAATTAGTTGGTTGGGTCGCGAAAAAAAGAAATCTCGGCTCCTTTATCTTTATCGATCTTCGTGATCGGAGCGGTATTGTCCAAGTAATGGTTAAAACGGATGAAATTAGTATCCCGGAAATTAGAAATGAATATGTAATTCACGTAAAAGGGGTTGTCCGCATTAAAGATCAACCAAATCCTAATTTATTAACCGGTGAAGTTGAAGTTGAAGCAAGTGAAATTATTTTAATTAATAAATCGGCAACAACACCATTAATTATTGCCGATGAAACCGATGCTTTAGAAGAAGTTCGGTTAAAATATCGCTACTTAGACTTACGCCGGCCGATTATGCAAAAACGCTTTATAGCACGGGCGCAAATTGTTAAAAGTGCGCATGAATACTTAGATGAACATGAATTTATCGAAGTTGAAACACCAATTTTAACTAAATCAACCCCCGGTGGTGCGCGGGACTTCCTTGTTCCAAGCCGTAATCATCCGGGTAGCTACTACGCATTACCTCAATCGCCCCAAATTTATAAACAATTATTAATGATTGGTGGCTTCGAACGGTATTATCAAATTGCCCGCTGCTTCCGTGATGAAGACTTACGCGCGGACCGCCAACCCGACTTTACGCAAATTGATATTGAAATGTCTTTTTTAAGTCAAGATGAAATTATGAAAATTAATGAAGGGCTCATTGCGAAAATTTTTAAAGATACGATCGGCTACGAAGTAGAACTACCGCTAAAACGCTTAAGCTTTAATGATGCCATCGCAAAATATGGTAGTGATAAGCCTGATACCCGCTTTGAAATGTTAATTACGGACATTAAGTCGATATTTAGTAGTAATTTAGGTGATTATTATAACAATAATGCTTATATCCAAGCAATTGTCGTAAATAATATCGCTGAAGCAACCTCGCGGAAAAAAATGGATGAAGCCTCCTTAATCGCCAAACAACATGGTTTAGGTGGTGTGGCGGTACTTAAATATCTTGATAACGAACTTAGTGGTTCCCTAGTTAAATCGATGAGTGAAGAAGAAATTAAGCACTTAATTGAAAAATTATCATTAAAAAACAATGATATTGTCGTAATTGCTGCCGATAATCGGTATAATAAAGTTACCAGTGTGCTTGGCGCACTTCGTTTATATTACGCTGACGCACTTGGTTTACGGAAACCTGGTACTTTCGACTTTTTATGGGTTAAAGATTTTCCGCTTTTTGAAAGAGATGAAAAAGGTAATTTAACAAGCACCCATCACCCTTTTACAAGACCACGTGACGAAGACTTACCATTATTAAGAAGTAATCCTGATGCAGTTATTGCTCAAGCTTATGACTTAGTTATTAATGGTCAAGAAGTCGGCGGTGGATCAGTGAGAATCTACGACCAAAATGTCCAACAAGCAATTTTTGAAGTGTTGGGCATGGAAGAGGAAGATATTCGGGCAAAGTTTGGCTTCTTTATTGATGCCTTTAAATATGGCACCCCGCCCCATGGTGGTATCGCCTATGGATTAGACCGCTTAACGATGATTTTAACTGATACCGATAATATTCGTGATGTCATCGCTTTTCCGAAAAATCTTGCTGGTATGTCCCCAATGAGCGGTGAACCAACAAAAGTCGATGCGATTCAGTTAGAAGAGCTTAAAATTAGTAACACTACAAACGAAAAGGAGTAAATACTATGAGTGAAAACAAGAAAGAAAAGCCGGTAAAAATTAATTACGACCAACAAGCGATTAGTGCAATCCGGGCAACGGTTATTGATATAACCAATACGGCTAATAGTGGCCACCCAGGAATGGCGATTGGAGCGGCTCCTGTCCTTTATACACTATTTACTAGGCACTTAGTAGCTGATCCTTCACATCCAAATTGGCTTAACCGCGATCGATTTGTTTTAGAATCAGGCCATGCAAGTCCATTACTTTATTCCGTTCTTCATTTTGCGGGTTATGATTTAACGCTTGATGATTTAAAGCAATTTAGACAACTAGATTCGATTACACCTGGTCACCCCGAAGTTCATTTAACTCCTGGTGTTGATGCGACAAGTGGACCACTTGGCCAAGGTGTTGCACAAGCCGTTGGACTTGCGCTTGGTGAAGTCATGTTACGGAACGTTTATCCTGATTCTAACAGGATTATTGACCACCACACGTATGTTTTAGCTTCGGATGGCTCCTTACAAGAAGGTGTTGCCCAAGAAGCAATTTCTTTCGCCGGTCATCAACAATTAAATAAATTAATTATGTTTTATGACTCAAATGATGTAACACTTGATGGACCATTATCGAATTCATTTAGTGAAGATGTGCCAAAACGCTTTAAAGCATGTGGGTGGAATGTTCTTCACGTTCTTGATGGAAATAACATTAAAGCCATCGACCGCGCGATTAAACGGGCAAAACGGTCAAAAGTCAAACCAACATTAATTATTTTTCACTCCATCATTGGGGAAGGAAGTCGGAATGCCGGAACTTCTAAAGTTCATGGCTCACCATTAGGTATTGATGATGGTTCCTACACCAAAGGTTATTATCAATGGTCGTACCCAGAATGGGAAATTCCTAATGATGTTTATGAAACATTTAGAAAATCCTTTAGAGAACGGGGTGAAAAGCTTTACCGGAAATGGGAAAGTAATATGAAAACATATTCGAAAAACTTCCCTGATCATTACAATCAACTAAAAGCAACCCGCGATAATGATATTCGTTATTTAATCCCAAGATCTGATCCGCACTTTGCTGATGGCTTAGTTGAAGCAACAAGAAAAACAAGTGGTTCGATGCTTGGTATTTATGCGCGCCACGTTCCAATGCTCGTTGGCGGTAGCGCAGACGTTGCTAGTAGTCTGAATACAAAATATGCCAGTGAAAAAGACTTTTCACCGAAAAACCGTGATGGCCGGAGTATTAACTTTGGTATTCGCGAATTTGGTATGGCCTCAATTGCAAACGGAATGCTTTTACATTCGGGCTTAAGAACGTATGTTGGAACTTTCCTCGTCTTTAGTGACTATATGAAAAATGCTATCCGGATGTCGGCAATTGAACGGCTCCCTGCTATTTATTTATTCTCTCACGACTCGGTCGCCCTAGGCGAAGATGGTCGGACCCATCAACCAATCGAACATCTTTGGGCACTCCGGTCGATTCCATACGTCAACGTCATTCGGCCTGCTGATGCGCGGGAAACTGTCGGAGCATGGAAAAATGCGCTTGAAAGCGTTAAAAATCCAACATGTCTTATTTTATCCCGCCAAGGGTTACCAACCTTAACAAATAGTAGTGCGGATGAAGTAGCTAAAGGTGGTTATGTTATTTCCAAAGAAAAAGGAAATAAACCGGCTTATGTCCTTATTGCCACTGGTAGTGAAGTAAGTCTCGCCATTGAAGCGCAAGCCATTTTACTTGAAAACGGAATTGACGTTCGGGTTGTCTCAATGCCTTCCGTTGAATTATTTGATGCACAAGGGGCGGAATACCGTGATGAAATATTTGCCGATCTTCCTTATGAAAAGCGGATTGCCGTGGAAATGGGCTCCCGTGTTGGATGGTATAAATACGCAAAAACCGTTATGGGGATTGATACATTTGGTGAATCAGCTCCGTATAAAGATATTATTAAACACTTTAATTTCACTCCATTAGCGCTAGCGAATATCGTTTGGGGCCTTGATGGTCATGATCTTGTTCTTACAAGCGAAGATGAAAAAACTCGTAGCGAAGAAGTTGTTAAAGAAGAACCGCTTGTCGCTAGCGAACAAGTCGAAGAAGTTAGCGAGGAAGAAATTGTTACTGATGAAGTAACTGATGAAGTTGACGAAGTAATTGAAGAAGCTGATGAAGCTCACGAAGAAGAATAAATTCTAAATAATTACGAAATTTGGGGAGTTAGTTACTAAACTAACTCCTTTTCTTTGCTAAAATAAATTTCGCATTGTCATTTAGACGAAATAATGAATTTTTCTATTCGCTAGTGTTGAAAGAAGCGCGTTTTTCTCATATAATTAATGCAATCGGAGGAACAACTATGGCACGCTATGTAAATATCCAAAACTATACTCGTAATGGCAATATGGGAATTTCACATGTTGTCTTTGACCAAATTGCGGAAATTGCGACAAATAGTGTTAAAGGCGCCGAAGTTTCGAGCCCAAAGAAACGTCTTTTTTCTTTGGAAGAACCGATTAATTGTAGTATCCGCAACGGGTTAGTTACTGTTTCCATTCGCGTTAATATTAAAAAAGGCGTGAATGTGAAAGATGTTGCCCTTTCAATTCAAGAAAAAGTTGCTGATGCCTTACGAAGTATGACTGAATTAATTCCATTTAAAATTACTGTTGAGGTAAGTGGTATTGAAAAATAAGCGTAATTGCTTATTTTTCCCCTTATTAGCCAAAAATGAATAACGTAAAATCATATAAATCACAACTGTGGCTTAGGATTTATGGAGTAACCGCGGGGTTTCTTAGCTACTCCGCGATTTTTTCTGTAATTATGAACTTGTTTTTAGTAATTAACCGCTCAGGCAGTGACTTAAGTGGACTTGGCTATACTATAACAAGCTGGTTACTTCATGTAATTTATGCTAGTCAGCTAGCAAGTGGCTTAAAAACGTTTTTCGCCATCTTAGTAATTATCGGCATCGCGGCAATTTTCTTAACCTGTTACCTTTTTGCCCGCAAAGGATATTTTACCGCTTTACTCGTTGGCGCGATTTTATATTTACTTGATTTTATTTTAATTAGCGTTTATGCCGCCTACGTAACAATTGACTCGGGCGTTTTACTTAGTTTAATTATTATTCATAGTTTATTTACAATTATTGGTGTTATTAGTTTTGTCTTTTATTTTCTAATTTTAAAACATCAAAAAATTGATCATAACGACCATCCCTTAAATGGGCCTCACGAAGGCGTAGACAAATAGAAAGTAGTAGCACATGGAACAGTTAACAAGAAATCAAGCCCAAACAAAAGCTCTCGAAGTAATTTATATTATTCTTACATATCAAAAGGCTAATTTAGTCGTTGATGTCGGAAAAATTATTTCTTCTACGTTATCCACTCCGATTGAAGATGCGGATTACTTTGTTAAGGCGTGCGCGGTGGGCACAATTAAATATTACCAAGAAATAAAAGACCGCGTTGAACCAGCACTAAAAGACTGGTCATGGGATCGGATTAATCGCGTTGCCCAAGCCATTTTTATTTTAGCAATCGTTCATAAAAAATATATTGACCCGGAAGTTGATAATGCGGTAATTATTGATATCGCTGTTAAACAAGCAAAAGCCTATTTAGATGATAACGACTATAAATATATAAACGCTGTCCTGAACGAGGTTTTATAATGAACCAAAGTGGGCGTTACTTCACGGTTACCAGCCTAAATAAATATGTTGAAAGTTTACTAACAAACGAAGTAAGCCTCCAAAACATTACTTTAAAAGGTGAAGTATCCAACTTAACGAAACACTTTACCGGCCATTATTACTTTACATTAAAAGATGAATATAGCCGGATCAGTGCGGTCATGTTTCGTAGTGCTGCGGAAAAATTAAACTTTAATTTAAGTAATGGTCAAGAAATTTTAGTTGTTGGGGGTATTACGCTATATAGTGCAAGTGGAAATTATCAAATTGTTATTACGAAAGCGGAACAATATGGGCTTGGCCAAAAGTTAATTGAACTCGAAGCATTAAAGAAAAAATTAGCGAATGAAGGCCTTTTTGATGTAAGCAAGAAGAAGCCTCTTCCTTACTATCCCCAAAACATTGGCATTATTACGGGTTCAAAAAGCGCTGCAGAAAAAGATTTATTAGAAAATATTGCCCGAAGAAACCCCTTAGTAAACATTTATGTTTTTAATTCGCTTGTTCAAGGTGAAAACGCCCCAAAAGAGCTAATTAAAGCGTTAAAGACAAGTTTAAGCTATCCGCTTGATTTAATGATTATTGCCCGTGGTGGCGGCTCAAATGAAGATTTATGGGCTTTTAATGATGAAGCACTTGTCAGAGCGATTAGTACATACCCGCATCCCGTAATTGCCGCGATCGGCCATGAAACGGATACGACCTTAACCGACTATGTTAGTGATTTACGTGTTTCCACACCAACCGCTGCCGCCGAACATGCGGTCCGTGATGTTAAAGATTTCCGTCTTGACTTTATTAGCCAAAGCGAACGGATGGTAAACGCTATTAATCGACAAATTTCTAAATCAATGCAAGGATTAGAAAACTTAAAACAGCGACCAGAACTAAAGAATCCCTTATTAACATATGAAAAATATGTTGAACGAATGGAAAAATCAAAAACGAAGTTAATAGGTTTTATTAACTTAGAATTAGCGAAACAAACGCAAAAGTATGAACTACTTCAACTTAAACTAATCGAAAAAGCGCGTAATAAACTCAAAAATACTGATCACGATTTAAAATTGCTTCATAGTAGCCTTATTTCACTTTCACCAACCGCGGTCTTAGATCGCGGATATGCTTATGTGACAAATGAAGAAGGCCATATTATAAGTTCAATTAATGAAGTACGCGTCGGAGAAGTTGTGCAAACAACATTAAGAGATGGTAAAATAACTGTAAGCATCATCGGAAAGGAACAACAAAATGAGTAACCAAGTAAATGAAAAAATGACGTTTGAACAAAAGATGAAACGGCTTGAATCAATCGTTGCAACGCTTGAAAAAGGAGAACTCGAACTTGAACAATCGCTTTTGCTTTTTGAAGAAGGGATTACATTATTGAATAATCTTGAAACAGAACTCGCAACTGCTAAAACACGGGTTGAATTTGTTCTTGATGCACGAAAAGTAGAAGAAGAGTAATTTTTTAGTAATTATTTAGTAGAGAATTAGAATATGTGTAAGAAAAAGAAGGAAAAACATCCAAAAATAGAATCGTTCGATGTTGATCATATTACGGATCCAACTTTTTTAAGCTACCTCGATAACGATGAATTAGACATACTCGCCAATGAAATCCGGACAAAAATCATTAATGCCTGTTCAATTTATGGTGGACATTTATCTAGTAACCTCGGCGTTGTTGAAGCAACAATCGCCCTTCATAAAGTTTTTGATTTTACCCATGATAAGCTTCTTTTTGATGTTGGCCATCAATGTTATACGCATAAAATTTTAACCGGCCGCCCTTTAGATAACTTACGACAAAAAGATGGAACGAGCGGATTTCAAAAACGCTCCGAATCTAGCTATGATCATTTTGAAGCGGGTCATTCCTCGACCGCGATGTCCGGCGCTATCGGAATGGCGATTGCGCGCGACCTAAATAAGGAAGATTATGATGTTGTCGCCTTTGTTGGCGATGCCTCAATGATGAATGGCGAATCACTTGAAGCGCTAAATCATGCTGGTTTATTGCGAAACAAAGTCATTTTTGTTCTTAACGATAACGAAATGTCGATTACGAAACCTGTTGGCTCCATCTCGAAAATATTTCGGAAGATGAAATTATCACCGCGTTACATTAAAGCAAAAGAATCGTATAAACGCTTAATGTTTCGAACACGGTTTGGCTATTTTATTTATCGGATTACATGGAATTTAAAACATAAAATAACTCGTCACTTAATTTCGAATAATATGTTTGAAGAAATGGGCTTTGCTTATATTGGTCCAGTTGAAGGGCATTCATTTAAAGATTTAGAAAAAGCGTTTAAAAAAGCCCAAGAACTAAAACAATCATCGGTCATTCACTTAAAAACAACAAAAGGTCGTGGATATGAAGCGAGTGAAAATGATAAAACAGGCAATTGGCATGGCGTTAGTCCCTTTGACGTTAAATCGAATTTGCCTCTAAAGTCCATAGACCCCAATTTATTGTCCTGGTCGGAAATATACGCAAATTTAACATATGACATTATGGAAGAACATCTTGACACTGTTTTAGTTACACCCGCGACTTTACTTGGTTCAGGGTTACAACATCTTTTCGCTAAATTTAGTGCCCGAACTTTCGATGTTGGAATTGCCGAAATGCATGCGTTTGGCCTTGCCACCGGGTTAGCATTAAACGGGAAACTCCCGATTATTAGTATTTATTCGACCTTTATGCAACGGGCGTTTGATCAAATTATTCATGATTTAGCACGGATGAATTTAGGTTCAATTATTTTAGTTGATCGCGCGGGATTAGTCGGCGCGGATGGAGAAACCCATCAAGGAATTTTTGATGAAGCATTTTTATTAAATGTTCCTAATGTTACGGTCGCGATGGCGTCTTCCCCTAGCATTGCAAAAGCAATTTATTTAGAAAGTTTATCGACTAAGCAACCCGTCTTTTTACGGTATCCACGGTTATATGTTGAAATTTCTCAAGCAAATAATGAAGTTATTACCTTAAGTCGAGGTGAATGGCTAATTGAACATCGTGATCCAAACGAAAAAGTCGCACTTATTACATTTGGCCCGTTAGTGGAAGAACTTAAACCAAACTTACCAAACAATATAACGCTTGTTAATGCAATTTATCAAAAACCATATGATAAAAACGTCTTATCTTCGCTACTTAATTATCAACGGATCATTATTGTTGATGCCTATGGAACAGAAATTGGCTTTCCATTATTTATTGAACACGAACTTCGCCGCCTTGGCTATCAAGGTCAAATCATTATTCGCGGCATTAAAACTGAATTTATTGAACAAGCGACAATTGCTGAGCAAGCTAAAAGCCAAGAAGTTGATGAAAAAAGTATTCTCGCGTTAGTTAAGGAGACAATCACTGATGTTAAGTAATCTCATTGTCCGAAATTTTGCCATTATTGAAGATATTGAAGTTAGTTTTGAACATGGCTTAAGCGTTATTACCGGCGAAACGGGGGCGGGAAAATCAATTATCATTGATGCCCTCTCACTTTTACTTGGTGAACGGTCCGCTTTTAATAAAATCCGCCATGGGGCAAAACAAGCATTCATTGAAGGAACTTTTTATATTGTTCAAGATGAAAATATCGAAACGATTAATGAATTAGTGCCTGGATTAATCGAAGAAGACCGCTTTTTAATTGTCACACGCGTTCTTGATGAAGCCGGTCGCTCACGCTTAAGTATGAATGGGCGGACAACAACGTTAACAATTTCTAAACAAATTATGGGCACCTTAATCGATATTCATTCGCAACATGAAAATATCGCTTTACTTGATGAAAAAAATCATCTTCATTATTTAGATGCCTTTGTTGATCCCGAGCTTTATCAACGTTTTCAAACATCCTATTTAGCGTATCTTACGGCGGTCGAAGATTTTTCAGCGCTTCAAGCCACGTTAATTACTGAAAGTGAACGTGAATTTATTGAATTTCAAATTAAAGAAATTAAAGATGCTGATATTAAAGTTGGTGAACTTGCGGAATTAGAAAATATCGCTAATCAATTAAAAAACTTAGATAAAATTGCCCATAGTAAAGATAAACTTACAAGTTTATTAACTAGTGACCATGGTGCGCTTAATAATTTATATTTAGCGGGTAAAGAATTTTCCGCCTTAGGTGAAGATTATGAAGTAATCGCCACCGCGCTTAATGATGCCTACTATGAACTTGATGAAAAAGTAAATGCTGCGTTTAGCAAAATCGAAGAATTATTTAGCGAAACACAAAGTATCGATCAAGTAATGACGAGAATTTATTTAATTCGCAAAATTATTCGGAAATACCATAATTCGGAAATAGAAACGTTAGCAGCGCTTAAAACGATGGAAAGCCAAGTTTCTGCTGCCGCAAATCATCAAATTTGGCTTAATGAAGCGGAAGCACAAGTTAAAAAATTACACGCTGACGCCCAAAACGTCGCGGAAGAACTTTCTATTGCCCGTCAAGAAGCCGCTAAAACACTTGAACGCGAAGTAAATGCTGAATTAGCGGATTTAGCGCTTAATAACGCCACATTTAAAGTAAACTTTGGAAGTAAAGATTTAGCAAAGACAGGGATTGATCAAGTTGCCTTTTATTTAGCCGCCAACGTTGGTTCATCATATTTGCCGCTAAAGAACGCCATTAGCGGTGGAGAAGCTAGTCGCCTCATGTTAGCGCTCAAAATTGTCTTTAAGACGCTAGGAAGCGCGGAAACGCTTATTTTTGATGAAGTTGATTCCGGTGTTAGTGGTCGGATTGCAAGTATCGTTGGAAAAAAGATGTTATCCGTTAGTGAAAGTGTCCAAGTTATTGCAATTACCCATTTAGCCCAAGTCGCCGCGTATGCCTCTAATCACTATTATGTTGAAAAAAATATTATTAACGAAACAACGAAAGCGTCAATTAATCTTCTTGATGTAGATGAAACAATTGTTGCTCTAGCGAAACTTCTTAGTGGCGATGAAGTAAGTGAAACGACGCTCGCCCTCGCTAAAGAGTTAAAAGCAAACGCAATTTAATATTTGTAAAAAAATTAACATGAAAGGTCCCACAGGACCTTTTTTTATGTAAACTAAATGTAGATATATTATAATTATTCGTATGAGGAGGATCACAAAGTGGCCAAAATTATTATGCACATTGATTTAAATGCGTTCTTTGCCACCGCTGAAGAAATTCGTGACCCTTCGTTAGCGAATAAACCGCTTGTCGTTGGCGGAAGTGGACGGCGGGGCATTGTTTCAACGGCGAACTACGCCGCAAGAAAATATGGCATCCATAGCGCTATGCCAACATATATGGCAGAACGCTTATATCCGCGGCTTATCATTAAGTCGCCAGATTTTGCGTATTATAGTAAGCTCTCCGACGAGTTTTTTACTATTTTACGCCGCTTTTCGCCTATCCAAGAAATTATGAGTATTGATGAATGTTTTATGGACTTAACAAAGCCAATGAAGGATGTTGAAGATCCTATTCAATATTTAACGCTAATTCAACAAACGATTTATAACGAAACAAAACTTCAATGTTCGATTGGGGTTGGTCCGACAAAGTTTTTAGCGAAGATGGCGTCGAATATGAAAAAACCGATGGGAATTACGATTTTACGCCGGCGGGATTTAGCAAAGATGCTTTGGCCCTTACCAATTGAAGAAATGTATGGGATTGGTAAAAAAACCGCCCCTAGACTACAAGAAATTGGTGTTAAGACAATTGGTGACCTCGCAAAAAACGAAAATCCCGCGATCAAAGCCGTTTTAGGTAAATATTATTATTCACTCGTCGAATGGGCAAATGGACGTGGGAGTGATGAAGTCATCGCAGTCGCAGCGCCTCCAAAAAGTATTGGAAACTCGACAACCTTTTTAAATGATACAAATAACCTTGATGAAATTTTAGCGATGGTTTTAGAATTAACAAAAGAAGTTAGTGCACACGCTAAAAAGGAAGAGCAAGTTGGACTAACGATTCAAATTATTATTAAAAACGCGGATTTTTCGACAATTAATCGTTCAATTACACTTGTTGAACCAACAAACGAAGTTGATGCAATTTATCAAAACGCCGAAAAGTTATTTATTGATAACTATAACGGTCAATTTATTCGCTTAGTTGGAGTGACATTACAAAATTTAAGTAGTATCCATCAAACAACCGTGCAAATGTCGTTATTTGATTTTGCAGCGCATGAAGAAGAAAATGTTACACGGTTATTAATTAATGAACTAAATCGCAAGCTGAAAGAACCAAAGCTTATGCGCGCGAGCGAATTAAAGAAAAAGAAAAAGGAACATTAAAAATGATGTTAGTAAGTGATGTCTTAAGTAAATACCGCCGGTATCTTTTTAGTGAAAAAGGGTTAGCATCTTCGACAATCGAAAGTTACTTTGAAGATCTTGGCTTATTTCACACGTATTTTCCGCTAGAAACAACGGATGAGTATGTTGTTGTGCAATTAAGCGATTTCGTTCTTTTACAAGCCCAAGAAGGCTATTCGGCGGCCACAATCGTCCGGCGCTACTCGTCATTACGCCGCTACTACATGTTTTTAATTAATGAAGGGCTCTTTTTTGATGAATTACCAAATATTGAAATTCCTAAACCCGCTCGTACACTTCCAAGTGTTCTTACTGAAGAGGAAGTTGAAGCGTTACTAGAAGCGCCTGATTTAAGTAAAGACGATGAAAAACGCGATAAGGCAATGCTTGAAGTTATGTATGCGTGTGGGTTACGGGTTAGTGAACTCGTTAATTTAGAAAAAAGCCAAGTTAATTTAAACCAAGAAATCGTCAAAATTCGTGGTAAAGGCAATAAAGACCGGATCATTCCGATTGGGGAATTTGCGCTTGGCTATTTAAATGACTATGTAAGCGATGTCCGTATTAAAAATATTGGAGCGAAATCACCATATATTTTCTTAACAAAACACGGAAAACCGATGTCACGGCAATACTTTCATCGAATTGTTAAGCAATATGCGCTTCGAGCGGGCATTGATAAGCAAGTTACCCCGCATACACTCCGGCACTCATTCGCTACCCACCTCTTAGAACATGGCGCGCAGTTACGAGTTGTCCAAGCTTTATTAGGCCACGCAAGCATCGCAACAACGCAAATTTACACGCATGTTTCTTCAAAACGAATTTTAAGTGTTTATGATTTGTATACAAAAGGAAAATAAACTAAAATATGTTCGCATAAAATTAAAAAGCAAAAAAGGAAGTGTAAAATATGAAAAAACAATTTAAACGCGTCTTTGTAATTGTAATTGACTCCGTTGGAATCGGCGCGATGCCCGATGCCGCGGAATTTGGTGATGAAGGAGCCTCAACCGTTGAGCATATTTCATTATCGATGCCCGAAGGTCTAAAATTACCCGTTTTAGGTTCGTTAGGAATCGGCCAATTAACAAATATCGTTGGGACACCAGCGGTAAAGGTGCACCCTAATAGTTACGTTGCAAGAATGCATGAAGCAAGCTTTGGCAAAGATACGATGACCGGCCACTGGGAAATTATGGGTTTATTAACAACCGAACCATTCCAAACATTTACGGATACCGGCTTTCCAAAAGAATTACTTGAAGAACTCGAAAAAAGAACAGGTTATAAAGTAATTGGTAACATCGCCGCAAGTGGAACCGAAATTATGGCCAAATTAGGCGAAGAATCAATGCGCGATAACTCGATTATCGTGTATACATCAGCGGATAGCGTTTTACAAGTATGTGCGAATGAAAATGTCATTGGCTTAGAAAACTTATATAAAGTTTGTGAAACCGCCCGCGATATTTGTATGAAACCTGAATGGCGAGTTGGTCGTGTTATTGCTCGGCCCTTTGTTGGTGATACACCCGCAAACTTTAAACGGACACCAAATCGGCATGACTGGGCCTTATCACCTAGTGGCACAACGGCCTTAGATATCCTAAAAGACAATGGCTACATGGTTTCCGCCATTGGTAAAATCAAAGATATTTATAATGGTGTTGGGATTGTTGAAAGCCAAAAAATCGTTTCTAATGAAGATGGCATGGATAAGGTTATTGAAATTGCGAAAAATCGTGACTTTGAAGGACTTGTTTTTACTAACTTAGTCGAATTTGACTCGGAATACGGTCATCGCCGGAATCCAATTGGTTATGGTCAAGCGCTTGAAGCCTTTGACCTACGGCTTGGTCAATTAATCGAAGAACTCAATGAAGATGATTTAGTAATCGTAACTGCGGACCATGGTAATGATCCAACATTTAAAGGAACCGACCATACTAGAGAAATGGTTCCACTCGTTGCCTATTCATCAAGTTATAAAAATGGCCGCAAACTCGCTGATCGGTTTTCCTTCGCCGACTTAGGCGCGACTGTCTTAGAAAATTTCGGCCTTGAAAAAGCGGAAAATATGATTGGTTTAGTTATTGAACCACTGCTTGAAGACTAATTTTTAAAAATTTATTGCTAAGTGAAGAGCCATGATTTGGCTCTTTTTTTTGTCTTTTTTCACCCTTTTTAAAAGAGCCTAAACTATTAAGGTACACCAAAAATTAGACCAATTTCCGAAAAATCGTGTTTTTTAAAAATAAGTTGATAAAATTGCGTTTTTATCACTTTTCATCTACCTTTTTGTTTCATTTCATGTTAAGTTTTATATATAAAATACTACCTGTTTAGGAAAACAAGGAGGACAAATTAGAAACATTTAAACCGAGTATTGATCTACGTTAAACAAAAAAACAAATTTGAATTAAATCTAACTTTAGCTACAACAACTAATAGCCATTCAAAATAAACTTAATCAAAAAGATCATCAGTGTTTATACTTTTTTGTCATACCAAAATTTTCGTAAATGGGAGAAAGGAAAATAATTATGAAAAGTATTTTAAACAAAGAAGGCTTAATAGCCCCACCAGCTGATGATGATGATGACGACGATCGCGATGAAGAAAAATTACGCCAACAACGCCGAATGTCGGACAAAGGAAACCGTCCCTACGGTTATACAAATGATGAAAAAATGGAAATTTATGTTGCGGAACTAGAAACCGCTAACAGATATTTCCAAGACTTACGGCAATTACTCACCTATGTAAAAAGTAACATGACGAGACAATTAATGTATGATTTACTACCGGGTGAAGTTTATGAAGTCGATTTTGGTATTGGCGTCGGTAGTGAATTACGTGGTCGTCATTACGCGGTCGTTGTCCGTCCATCCTTAGAAACGAATCAGATTGTTGAAGTCGTTCCATTAAAAACGATGCATAAGGCAAATAGCAACCCAACAAGCGACGTTGAAATTGGACCAATCCCTGGCTTAATGGGGAATGTGAAAACAATCGCGGTCTTTAATCAAAAACGTGGAATTGATAAGTTGCGGATTTTTCGCCGGGGCTTAATTAGAAAAGATAAGGAAAAAAGAGAGTTTGCGGATCATGAACCAGTCGCTGTTTTAACGAAAGAACAAATGGATAAAATCCTTAATGCGATTAAACAAACAACAATTGATGGCAAGCTTATTTATTCCGAATAGTAGTAGTTTAAGCTGTTAAAGTGGTTAATTAGTATATATTTAGTTGTTAATAAGTTAGTGAAATTGTGGATAAGTCCGTACCTTAAATTAGGTTGCTTATCCACTTTTTTATAATCAATCGTTTAAAACCCTTTATTAATGCGCCTTTTATATAGTTTAGTTTACATAATATAGATTATACGAAGTTAATACAAATTTAAAATTATAACGGTTTCCGATTGTTCTCTTAAATTTATGTGTATGTAATAAAAAAACATCCAATTCACTAACTGGATGTTTTAAAATTTCTAAACTATCTTTTTTCTAAGCCATCAAGATCATAATCGATTCGAGCTTGTGGTGTAAACAAATGAACAATTATATTATAAGCATCGACTAAGACCCATTCGCTATTTGCTTTCTTCCCTTCGATATGATGAATGTTGCCGCCATTTTTTATAATCGTTTCAACTGCGACATCGGCAAGGGCATTTAGTAACCGCTCATTATTCGCGGTCGCGATGATGTAATAGTCAGTAATCGCTTTTTTTGTGTTATTCCGCATATAGACAACTGATACATCGGTCGCTTTTTTGTCTTCTAATGCTTGTTCGATTTTATTAACTAAATTTGGTCGTCTTCCCATTGATTAACGCTCCTCCTTTCCTAAGTAATATGTAAAGCACGCTTGGCTATATTTATTTTCTGTTTTTACACCGATTTCTTCAAGAAACTCTTGGTTTGCTTTAAGAACTTCGATAAATCCATCTTCCCAGTTGGTCATACACGCTTTGATGAGTTCAGAACTATCAAATTTCCGGCCTGGTTCAATTTTATCCGCAGAATATAAGATTTTTCCAATTAAGTTCATCTCTTCTTTACCACTACTATGATAGGCAATTGCGTCTAAAATCTCTTCATCATTAATTTTGAAGCGGGTTTTTGCTAAATACGCACCGACAAATTGATGATAAAGTTCACTATTTCCATTTAAATTCGCTAATTCGGTTGGAAAATGTTCTTTCATGATCGCTAACGCTTCTTCTTCATTCATTTCTTTACCAATATCATGAAGTAAAGCT
This sequence comes from Caryophanales bacterium UBA5455, assembly GCA_002427365.1. Taxonomy (GTDB): domain Bacteria; phylum Bacillota_I; class Bacilli_A; order RFN20; family CAG-826; genus UBA5455. The sequence continues at coordinate 117,955 of DIQT01000015.1, read as the reverse complement.
GCCGCATAAACACGTCCATAATCAACGTTATTGGCTTTAGCAATTTCATACGCTAAACGGGCAACACGTAATGAATGAGCAAGGCGCTTTGGCGATAAATATTTATGAAGTTCCGGCATATAATATAAATTTTCCCGGGCGATATAACTAAGCACCGTTAATGGTGTTTGGCAATCACGTAATCGGCGAATATTCGTCGAACTAGCGCTTGTTTTTGGGCCATGGACGGCTTTCATATTATATTGTTTAACAAGATCGAGATTAAGCTCATCATCTGGTCGTTCATAAACAACGATTTGACAAATTTTTGCGAGTGCTTCGGCCGCATACCATTGATCAAATTGATTTGCTTGGTCGGAGCCAATTAAAAAAGCAACTTCTTCATTCGGATGAAGCGCTAAGTAGCGACCAACGGTCACATATGTATAATTTATTTCATCTTCACTTTTTAGTTCAATATCCGAAATCTGAAAATTTAAATCCGAAATAATAACACCTTCAAGCATTTTTGCCCGATCAACTGGCGTTGCGCTTGTTGTTTTCCAGCGAGGATGTCGCGCAAGAATAAAGACAACTTGGTTAGCGTCAAGTGCTTTTGCGGCCGTTTTGGCCATTAGCACATGACCATCATGAATCGGGTCGAATGAACCACCGAAAAGTAATGTTTTTGTTTTTTCCATTATTTTGGCAACTTATATTTCCTTTGCTTCGGATTTTCTTTGTATAACGTAATAATACGGCCAACGACTTGGACTAGTTCGGCTTCTAAATGGCTTGCAAGCACTTCGCCAACACCTTTTGGTTCCATGCTAACGGTTTTTAAAACAGATACTTTAATTAATTCTTGGGTCCGTAAACCATTTTCTAATAAAACTAAAGTATTATCACTAATTTCATTTTTGCCAATTTGATAAAGCGGTTTTAAGTGATTAGCTTCCGCTTTTAAATATTTCTTTTGTGGATTCGTTAACATATTATAATTTCGCCAGTCCATGATAAATACTTACGCCTTTAGGAACGTAAATGCGGATTGTTTGTTGCCGGTCTTTAAAGGAAATCCACCCTAAACCAGCGATGGAAATATCGATAAATTCACGGTTTCCGCCATAATCTACGTTAATTTCATACAAATCAAAGTCTTTACTTGATGTTATTTTCTTGGAAATTGGTTTAGTTTGTTGCTTTCTAATAAGACTCTTCATAAATCCTTCAGCGCGATCACTCGTTGTCCGATGAATTTTAACTTCATTACTAAAGTAGCAATAATAACTTGAACGAATTCCATTAACGACTTCTAATAAGGCGACACCACCAAAAACTAACACTTCTTTTGTGCCGATAATGATTTGGCGCGGAACAATCCGTTCACGTGGGACTAATGTTCGAATAACTTCCTTTTCATCCGAAAAATAGCCAATCATACTGTTAGAAATTGATAAACCGGGTGTATCATACATCGCTGTCCTTGAATCAAGCGGAATTTCAATAACTTCGAGTGTTGTATTTGGATAAATCGATGTTGAAATATAAAAATTCGTTGGGTTTTTATAAATCTTTAATAATGAGTTTACAAGCGCTGATTTTCCTGAACCAACCGCACCGATAATATAAACATTGCGGCCACCGCGGTATTTGGTAATCGCTTTTAAAACTTCTTCCGTCTTATAGTTTTTTGTTGAGGAAGCAACGATATATTCAAGCGGATGTAAATCAGCGTCTTCCGCTCGGCGTTTAACCGCTTCTAAGATTTTTTCTTCATTTGCCTTTTCAGGTAATATATCAAACTTATTTGCGACAACAATTAATGGGTTGTTCCGAATTGCTTCCGCAACTTCACTCATAAATGATGTTTCATAACTAAAAAGGTCAACAAGATAAACAATTAATGATTTCGTTACGCGCGCTTTTTCTAAAATAACGCGGAAGTCTTCATTAAAAATTGGTTCATTTAAAACGTCATGTCCTTGATTTTGTTTTGCAAAACATTGTTCACATAAAACGATTACGTGTTTTTGTAATGCTTGGGTTGTTGTAAAGCCTGGTTCTTGGGGGTTTTCAACTTGTAAAACCTCACCACAACTAATACAACGCCGGATTTTTTTAATATCACTCATAAAATTCCCTCCAGTTTGCTAAACGACCTTTCTTCCGTAAATATTTGCGGATTGGTCGATCGAATAAGCGATTAAAGTGTGTTGTCCATTGATCTTCTTTTACAAGCTTTTCGGTTAACATCACATGAATTTTCGCCCTTTTTGCAGCGCGCACATCGGTAATTAATTGATCCCCGATTAAGATTGTTGAATTTGGGTCAATTTCATGTTCCGCAATTACCCGTTTGATTTTAAAGGCAAAGGGTTTTCGGGCATTCGCTAATAATGGTAAATTTAAGCCTGCCGCGTATTTTTCAACTCGCCCCGAATGGTTATTCGAAATGATAATTATATTGTATCCGTAACTTCGTAATTCTTCAATAAGCGCCCGAGCTTTTTCATCAGGTAAATCCGCTTTATAACTCGCTAATGTATTATCAAGGTCGATAAATAGCGTTTTAATTCCTTGCTTTCGATAAAAGTCCCGCGGGACTTCATAGATATTTTGGGCATAGTAGGTGGGGATATACTTTTTAAACATAACTTTCCTCTACTGCTATTATAATGAAAAACACCGATAAATAAAAGATAATAAACTCATCTTTCCGATTAATTTTATTTATTTATATGGTTTGTTTCGTTATAATCACAGGTAGGAGCAAAAATATGAAGAAAAATGCTTACACTGATCTAAGTAAACCAAGTTTTGGAAAATTAAATCAATCGCGAATTTTAACCGTTGTTGGGTTAGGGATTTCGCTTTTAAATCCGTTTTTTGGTTTAATACCGATTATTTTTGGCTATTATCAAGTCTATACTGACAAACGGCAATCCGCACCAACATATCGCAAGGTGGATTATCAATTTGCCTTATTTAGCTTAATCGCTGCGGGCTTATACACCTTTTTGATGGTTTTTAAAATAATTTTATAAAACTCACTAATAAAACAAATAAATACCGTCTAAAACCTTACTTTGTATATTTCTAGTAAGTAGTTAGTAGTTTATAAGTTAAAAATAGCACCATTATTCATAAATGGTGCTTTCTTTTTGTACTTTTTTTAACTAAGTCGACTTAATTAATCACCCATAACATCAAAGATACTAATTTGTTCATAGGCTTCTTTGTCGGTTTCTTCATCAACAAGAGGTTTTTCACTCGTCTTAACTACTTTTTCTTCAACGGGTGTTTCGATAATTTCGGGTTCATAAGATTCTAAGTCTTTACTAATTAAATCGATCTTTTCATTATAGACACCAACGAAACTATCTTTTTCCGCTAGTTCATCGATGTTCTTCTTCGCATATTTATCAAGTTGGGTTGGGCGTAGGTCGCTTACATTAAGTGTTAATACATTACTTGATGAGGTCAGTGCATTAAGGCTAAACGGTGTTTGCGCGTGTTCTAATTTTGCTAAGTAGATAAGATTATGCGTATCCGACTTGAATAATTTAAAGATTGACTGCATTTTTCCTAACCGCGGGGTCAATTCTAAATAATTAATATCAAAAATCCGTAAGTGACCTTTATCGGTCAATGCAACAAGTTTACCTTTTTCATTTGGCAAATATGTTATAACCGCTAGAGCGGTCGCTTTTTTAAGATTATTAAGTGCTTTTACACCACCCGCAGTTGTTGATAGAATTGTTAGTTCGTTTTCATTAAAGAACGTTGCTTTCCCATCATTAGCGACAACTAAGACATTGGAATTTCCACTACTAACCGCGACATCGATAATTTCATCACTCTTTAATAAGCGCATACTTCGAATTGTCCGCTTATACCGCGTAACTTCGTATTCTTTAATCGTTGAGCGCTTAATTTGGCCTTTCTTCGATAAGGAAATAAAGTAAAGGTCACCGCGGAAATCATTAATTAAGAATGTTTTAATAATTTTTTCTTCGCGCCCTAAACTAACTAAATAGTTAATATGGTTGCCTTCATCTTTCCAGCGAATATCTTGGAGTTCATAAATTGGCAAATAGAAATAATTGCCTAAATTTGTAAACGCAATTAAGAAATCCGTCGTCAGAGCTTCACCCATTGAAATTAATAAATCACCAGGTTTAATGCCAGGAAGCGCATTTTCACCACTCATCGTATAGCTTTTTAACGATGAACGTTTAATGTAACCATCTTTCGTCACGGCGATCATCACTTTTTCTTCCGCAATTAAATCGCGTTTATCGATTGTGACGACTTCGCGTTCACCACCGATTTCACTTAAGCGTGGGGTCGCGTATTTTGCTTTAATCGCTTTTAAATCTTGAATGATGATTTTATCAAGCTTATTTTCATCGGCTAGAATTTCTTTAAGGTTAGCAATATTTTTCCGTAATTCACTTGCTTCTGCTTCTAAAACACTAATATCCGTATTTGTTAGTTTGTATAGTTGTAACGTAACAATTGCTTCCGCTTGGAGTTCACTAAACTTATAGCGGGCCATTAAATTCGCTTTTGCATCTTGCTTATCTTTACTCGCGCGAATGATTTTAACAACTTCATCAACAACACTAATCGCTTGAATTAATCCATCAACAATGTGAAGTCGGTCAGTAAACTTCACTAAATCAAAGTTACTCCGGCGCGTTAAAACATCACGTTGGTGCGCAACATATGCATCAACATAATCTAATAAACTTAAGGTTTTTGGTCTTCCATCAACAATCGCGACGATATTCGCTGAATACCCCGAGCGTAAGGACGTTTTATTTAAGATAAAATCACGAATAATTTCCACATCGACGTCTTTTCGCACTTCGATAACGATCCGTAACCCTTCACGGTCACTTTCATCACGCGCTTCGATAATTCCATCAATTTGTTTATTTCGTGTAATCGCATCAAGTTCTTTAATAATATTGTTTTTATTAACCGCGTAAGGAATTTCCGTTACGACAATTAAATTTAAGTTCTTTTGCTCTTCAATATGGGTTCTGGCTTCAATTTCAATCCGGCCACGCCCCGTTTCATAAATCGCATCGAGCCCTTCGGTATTATAAATAATTCCGCCAGTTGGGAAATCAGGCCCGAGGACGTGCGCGCGTAAATCGTCGACGCTCACCCGTTTATAACTTAACCGATGAATGACCGCGTCAATTATTTCCCCTAAATTGTGGGGTGGAATTTCCGTTGCAACTCCAACCGCAATGCCTTGTGCACCATTAACATATAAGTTAGGATAACGAGCCGGTAAAACCGTTGGTTCTAAGTCGGTATCATCAAACGTTAACATCATATCAACTGTGTCTTTTTTTAAGTCACGGACAAGTTCTTCACTAACTTCGCCAAGCCGCGCTTCAGTATACCGATAGGCCGCTGGTGAGTCGCCATCAATTGAACCATTATTACCTTGGAAGTCAATTAAGGGTAAGCGCATGACCCACGGTTGCGACATTCGCGCTAACGCTTCATAAATTGAGGAGTCACCATGGGGGTGATATTTCCCCATGACCGACCCGACTGTATGCGCGCATTTTTTTGTTGGTTTATTAAACGTATTTCCATCTTCGTTCATTGCAAAAATAATCCGGCGTTGGACAGGCTTTAATCCATCTCGTACATCAGGAATTGCCCGATTTTGGATGACTTCTTTTGCGTAAACACCAAAACGTTCGCCCATGATGTCGTCCATTGCCGCATCAACAATATGTTCGACGTATGTAATTTCCGGTGCCTTTGTTTTTTTCTTTTTTGCCATCTACTTCAAGGGCTCCTTCAAAAATTCATCTTCTTCATCAAAATCAACGTTTTCTTCAATCCATTTCCGCCGCAAGGATGCATCTTTTCCCATTAAGGTTGAAACACGTTTTTCAACAAGAAGTGGATCATTAACGGAAACACGTAAAAGCGTTCTTGTTTCTGGGTTCATCGTTGTTTCCCATAATTGGTCGGCGTTCATTTCCCCTAACCCTTTATAGCGATTAATCTTATAATTACGACCCATTTCTTTTTTCGCTTCTTCTAAGCTTTCATCATCCCACGCATAGCGATAAACAATTTTCTTGTTTACTTCTTTATAAACGCGGTATAACGGTGGAACGGCAATATAAATCATTCCCGCTTTTAGGGCGGGTTTCATGTAATGATAAAAGAATGTTAACAGTAACGTTTGAATGTGCGCTCCATCAGTATCGGCGTCCGTCATAATAATGATTTTGCCATAATGGGCATCTTCAAGATCAAAGTCTTTGCCAATGCCAGCTCCGATGGTGTTAATTAAGGTCGCATATTCTTCGTTTTTAAGCATCCGTTCCATCGAGTTTGTATCGGTGTTTAACGGTTTGCCCCGTAATGGTAAAATCGCTTGATGAATACGGTTTCTCCCACTTTTTGCGGTACCACCCGCGGAATCGCCTTCGACAATGAATAATTCATTTTTCGCATATTCTTTCGATTGCGCCGGCGTGAGCTTACCAGAAATAATAAGTTCACGTTTGGGTTTACGAATTTTTCTTGCATCGTCTTTGGCTTTTCTCGCCGCTAGTCGCGCGGATTGCGAATCAAGTGCTTTGTTAACAATCGCGGTCGCTAACGGAAGATTTTCATGTAGATAATAATTCATCTTCGTATATAAGAAGTTATTAACTGCTTGCATTGCATCAGGTGTCCCCAGTTTTCCTTTTGTTTGACCTTCGAACTCAAGAATATCTTCGGGAATTCGTAACGAAATAATCGCGGTTAAGCCTTCGCGAATATCGCTACCATCTAATTTAGCTTTATTTTTTAATAAGTTATAATCTTGGGCAAAATCATTAATAACGCGCGTTAAGCCTGTTTTAAAGCCTGTTTCATGCGTTCCCCCATCATGCGTCCGAACGTTATTAACATAACTTAAAATCGTTTCGCCATAATCATCGTTACAATATTGCATCGCAATTTCAATTTTTAGTTCGTGTTTTTTCCCATTTGATGTAACTTCTACGATATCTTCAAACCCAAACACATCATGTAAGGGGGTTTTCGATTGATTAACAATCCTAATATATTCCCGTAACCCATCTTCATAATAAAATTCTTCTTTTAAATTCGCCCGTTCATCAATAATGACAAAGCGAACTTTCTTTAATAAGAAGGCACTTTCTTGTAAGTGATTAATAATTGTGTCCCATTTAAATTCATGATTACCAAAAATTAATGGGTCGGGTTTAAACGTAACAAGCGTTCCATGTTTACTAGTTCGACCTTGTTCTTCAAGCGGCACAACGAGTTTTCCCCCGTTTTCAAACCGTAAATAATAAATTGTCCCATCACGATACACATTAACTTCAAGCCATTCACTTAACGCATTCGTGACCGCCGCCCCAACGCCATGGAGACCCGCTGCTGATTTATAAACGGAGTCGGAAAACTTTCCGCCACTATGTAATGTTTGAAAAATGAGTTGAACGGCTGGAATTTTACTTTGCCGATGAATACCAACAGGAATTCCCCGCCCCTCATCAAGCACACTTAAAGAACCATCTTTATGGATCGTTACCGTAATTTTATCGCCATATCCGCTCATCGCTTCATCGACAGCGTTATCGACTACTTCCCATACCAAATGATGTAAGCCGGTTTGGTTTGAAGAACCAATATACATTGCCGGCCGTTTCCGGACACCTTCAAGCCCTTCAAGTAACTCAATACTATCTTCTGTATAGGAGGAAGTTTTTTTATTTAATTCGTCCATTCACACCTCCAAGTTGTCTACCTTTAATTTTCATTTCCCTTTATTATACCAATAAAATCAGTATAATTAAAACAGATAATTTAGTTTATCTTTTTACTTTTCTGAGGTAATTTTATGAGTAGTGAATTAATCAAAATATTAGTTGTCTTCGGAATAATCGCAATTCCTAGTGGCTATCTATTAGGATCGCTTTCGAATTCAATTTTAATTAGTAAATACTATTATCGGAAGGATGTTCGTGACCATGGTTCCCATAATGCGGGAGGCACAAATACCGCGCGGGTGCTTGGTCCAAAAATTGGCCTTCTCGTTATTATTCTTGATATTATCAAAAGCGCTGGTATGTACTGGGCACTAAATGGCGTAATGCTTGGTTTTAATTTAACTAGTGGCCCCGAAGCTATTTGGGCGCAAGTTATTAGCTTAGTTACCTTATTCACTTTAACGCTTGGCCATAATTTCCCGCTCTTCTTTAAATTTAAAGGCGGAAAAGGTGTTGCCTTCTATGCTGGCATCATTGTCGCAAGCAACTGGATTTTCACCGTTGTTGGTTTAATCATCTTTGTTTTAATTGTTGGTATTAAAAAATATGTTTCCCTTTCATCAATGGTAACATCTTTCATACTTGCCTTAATATCGTTAATATATTTAGTTCCTGAACTTCAAAATTTTGGTTACTACTATTCGTATACAAATCCATTAGTTTTCGCGCTTGCGTTATTCCTTTTAGCGGGTTTTATCGTTTATCAACATCACGGCAATATCGCTCGTTTACTAAATGGAACTGAAAATAAAATTGGCCAATCTAACGCTGATTAGTTATTAATTAGTAGTTATTTAGTTAACACATACCAATTGTGGATTAACATCCAAGTAAATGATTTCTAAGTCTAGGACTATGTTTTTCATTGACACGCGTAATTTAAGCCACAATTAACTTAGTCTTTTCCTTCATTACTACTTGTTCTTCTTATTTAGAAATATTTAATGTGTTAAAACGCCCCTTCGGCGTTTTTTTTACGCAAATAAAAAACTCACAACCGTCGCTATACATTTAGCTTGTGAGTTTTAAATGTTACTTATTTTTTCTTTTTTTGATCTTTGGGTTTATTTTTATTTACGCTATTCATCACTTGACGAATTTGTGATTCGCTTGGTTTACGCCCCATCGATGTATACATCGCCCGAATCATATCTTCATTAATTGGCGGGTTTTCTTCAATTTGTTTTTTAAAGTACCATCTTGCAACAAAAAATCCGATAATTGCGCCAGCGACAACGCCGAGTAAAACCCATAATAAACTTTGCCACCAAACCATATTATACGCTCCTATGCCCGACCATCATATTCGCACGTATCAGTTTTTACACTGATCCGTTCGCCTTCTTCGATGAATAAGGGAACGCGAATCGTAATGCCGGTTTCTAATGTTGCGTCTTTTGTCGCACCAGTTGCGGTATTTCCTTTAACACCTGGGGGACATTCAGTAACGAGTAAATTTACTTTTGCGGGTAAAGAAAGGCCTAGAATTTCGCCTTCATACATCGCAATGTCAACTTCTGAGTTAGGAACAAGGAATTTTAATTCCCAGTCGAGTGTTGCACGGGGAAGGGAAACTTGTTCATAGTTTTCATTATCCATGAACACTAAGAAACTTCCATCATCATACAAATAGCTCATTTTCCGTTTATCAAGCGAGATCCGATCTAGTTGATAACCTGAGTTGTGTGTTTGTTCAGTAATCGCACCTGAACGGACGTTTTTTACTTTTAAGCGAACGACCATTTTTCTCATCGCGGTTTTGTTTAAATGAATATCTAAAACATTATAAATTTCGCCATTATCAAGAAAATAATTGCCTGGACGCATTTCTGTAACGTTTGCCATAATTTATTTCTCCTTTTTTTTTCGAATTTATTATACCTATTTTTACTATGTAATACAATTTAGGCATAAACTAAATATAAATTTTCTGCTAATTCTTCTTCTAAGGTCGTCATTTCGCCATGTCCTGGTAAGACAATGAGCGATTTGGGTAACGATTTGAAAATTCGCAAACTATCCGCGATAACAAATGGATCAGAACCAAATAAGTCACTTCTTCCAATGGAGCCTTTAAACAAGGTATCACCAGTGAAAACGATATTTAAGGCGGGAATTAAATAAATGACACTTCCTTTTGTATGAAAGGGGGTATGTAATACTTTAATTTCTGCATCGAGTAACTTTAAATTTTCGTTATCTTCTACGAATTTGATGTTATCCGGCAACACTAATGGTTCATCCGTTGGACAATACCGATTAAATTCAGGATTTTGGAATAATAAAACATCGATATGATGCGCGTAAACATCACAATCGAATTGTTCCACTAAACTCATAACACCGCGCATATGATCAAAATGCGTATGTGTTAATAAAATCGCTTTAACATTAAGGCCACTAGCTAAAAGATGGTCACGTAACTCATGACCTTTTTGGCCAGGATCGATGACGATACAATTGTTTAATTCATCGATTAATAAATAAGTATTAGCCGAAAATGCTTGGACCGGATACGTAAATGTTTTTAGTTTTAACATCGCTACTTAAAAAAATAAGGCAGAGCCCTATTTCTTTTCCACATGAATTGTCCGTTTGTCGCAACGGGGACAGTATTTTTTAATTTCAAGCTTTTCCGGTTTCGTTTTTTTGTTTTTCGAGGTCCGGTAATTTTGTTCACCGCATTCTTTGCATTCAAGCGTTATATTAATTCGCATATAAATCTCCTTACTACCGTGATAATAATATCATAGATTTGATTAATATTGTAGCAAATTTATGTGCATTTACAACTGAAAAACAAAGTAAAATGCTATATTATTATAGATGAGGAAAAAATGATGAATCTTAGAAGCAAAACTCGGCCTGTCAAACTTGGAAATTTGCAAGTTGGCGGACAAAATAAAGTTGTAATTCAATCAATGTGTAACATTAAAACGGAACGAATTAATGAAGTCGCTGCCCAAATTAATCGGTGTGCGAGCTTAGGTGCGGAAACAATGCGGCTGTCCGTAATGGATGAAAAAGACGCCTTAGCGATTAAAGAAATAAAAAAGCTAGTCGCCATCCCCTTAATCGCGGATATTCACTTTGATTATCGGCTTGCGTTAGCGGCGATTGAAGCTGGTGTTGATGGGGTAAGAATTAACCCCGGCAACATCGGTAAAGAAGAAAATGTGGAAAAAGTCGTGGAAGCAGCGAAAAAACATCATGTTCCCATTAGAATTGGGATTAACTCAGGATCAGTTGATAAAACAATTAATGATGGTACTCATCCACTTAGCGCAGAGGATTTAGTCGCTAGTGCGAAAAAGCATGTCGACATCTTAGAAAAGTATGAATTTTATGATATTGCTCTTTCATTAAAAGGAACCGATGTTTTATTAACGATCGAAGCAAATCGCTTAGCTAGTTCTACTTTCCCTTATCCCCTTCATTTAGGAATAACGGAAGCCGGAACTAAAGAAATTGGTATTATCCGCTCAGCTGCGGGCTTAGCGCCGATGCTTCTAGAAGGAATTGGTGATACAATTAGAATTTCTCTAACCGCTGAACCCGAAGAGGAAATCATTGCGGCAAAACGGTTACTCCATGATTTAGAGTTATATCCAAATTATCCAACCTTAATAAGTTGTCCAACATGTGGAAGGACGGAAGTAAATGTTGAAAAACTCGCTAGCGAAGTCTTAAACCATCTTGAAACAATTAATAAACCAATTAGTGTCGCGGTGATGGGCTGTGTTGTTAATGGCCCAGGCGAAGCTAAACAAGCGGATATCGGAATTGCCGGTGGAAAAAACCGCTGGGTAATTTTTTCAAAAGGTGAAGTAATTCGGACGGTCCTTGAGGAAGACGCTCTCGCTGCTTTAATTGAAGAAATCGACAAAATCTAAACAAAAAGCCCTAAAAGTATTATTCTAGTAGATATTCAATACATTATTAGGGCTTTTTTATATACTTATTTGTTTTAGACGAAACTATTTGCTTTCTTCACTACCTAATTGATCGCGCCAAGATTCAACATACTCACCATTTCTTAACATTTCAATCTCATATTTATATGGTGGTTTATCATTAAAATATGGGGTTTCAAGAATCTTTGGTACTTCTTTTAATAACGGATGATGAATCCATTTATTCAGTGTTTCAAAGCCAATTGTGCCATAGCCAATGTTTTCATGGCGGTCTTTACTCGCTCCACGTTCGTTTTTTGAATCGTTTAAATGAAGAATTCGTAAGTAATTTAGGCCGATTGTTTCATCAAAATGTTTTAATACGCCATCAACGTCACGAACATCATAGCCGGCATCATTTGTGTGGCATGTATCGAAGCAAACGCCAATTTGGGCTTTATTATTAATTTTACTAATGATTTCTGCGACTTCTTCAAATGATCGACCAACTTCAGTCCCTTTTCCAGCCATTGTTTCTAGACAAATGATTGTTCCAGTTTTATCGTTATCAAGAACTTCATTTAACCCTTTTGCAATTTGATCAATCGCTTTTTCAGCTCCTGCCCCAACATGCGCGCCTGGATGTAAAACTAATAGTTCGGCCCCAAAAGCCGCCGTTCGTTCCATTTCACTTTGTAAAAACTCAATTGAGAGCTCATATAAACCAGGTTTAGTTGTATTACCTAAATTCATAATATACGGGGCATGGACAACGAGTTTCTTTTCATTAAGACCCATTTCCTTAACTAAGGCCCGACCTTGTTCAATATTCATTTCTTCTAAGGGCCGCCGCCGCGAATTTTGTGGTGCGCCCGTATAAAACATAAATGTATCCGCACCATAGGTTAACGCTTCTTTAACCGTTCCTAAATAAAAATCCGGAGCTGATAAACCAACATGACAGCCAATATACTTTAATTCACCCATTTTACTACTCCTTTTCTACTTTTTACGTCTAACTTGCTTCCGCCGTTGCTCTTTAGCGTGCTGTTTAGCAACTTTGGCAACTGCTTGTTGACGTTTTTTCTTATAACCAGGCTTTACTTTATTTCCTTGCGTATAGCCAATTGTTCGTTTTACTTTGGTTTGTAGTTCTTTTTGTTCTGCTGTTACGACCTTTTCTTTTTTCGTAACAGGTGCGCTACTTGTTTCCTTAAATTCATCATTTTGATAAACATAATAGGAAAAATCCACACCCTGATTCACTAATTTGGCAATAACCTTTGCACTATCCTTATTATAAAGCGTCCAAGCGCTTCCTTGTTCATCATAGCGACCAGTTCTTCCCGCCCGATGAAAATAATATTCAAGGTTATTTGGTAGATCAAGATTTAATACATCACTTACATGGTCTAAATCAATACCCCGAGCGGCCATATCGGAAGCAACAACGATTGGAAATTCATCGTTTCGAACTCTTTTCATCATGTTTTTCCGCGCGCGCGAAGATAAATCCGCATGAATTGTCCCAACTTGATACCCCGCATTTAATAAAAACTCATATATTTTTTGGACATCTTTCCGGGTTGAGGCAAAAATTAATAAAAAGTACGGATTCCGCCATTTAATAAAATCAAGTAATACTTGTTCCTTCGCTTGATGACGTGTATCAATTGCGTAGTGTTTTACTAAGTTTGCGGTTGGACTATCCCCACTTAAATCAATAATCTCCTTTGTTTTTAAGTATTTAGCAATTAAGTTTGTTAAATTTTGCGAGATTGTCGCTGAAAACACCATAATTTGCGGCGATAATAACGCTCCAAGGATTTCATCAATAATTGTGAAAAACCCACTATCTAAGAGCATATCTGCTTCATCAAGAACAATTGTCTTCACACTTGTTAAGGATGTAACCGTATCTTCAAAGCCTAAATCTTTTAAGCGACCTGGTGTCGCGATAATAAGCTGCGGATTAAGCGCGAGTTTATCTTTATTGCGACTTTTTTCTTCCCCACCCGCTAAAAAAGCAATTCGGAGTTCTGGATAAATTGGTAATAACTCCCGAGCAAATTTATATGTTTGATTTGCAAGTTCCCGCGTAGGCGATAAGATGATCGCTTGCGGGTTTTTGTTATTTAAATCAAGTTTATTAATTAAAGGCACTAAAAAAGCATGAGTTTTCCCAGTTCCGGTCGCACTTTTGACAACAAGTGATTCCCCGCGTAAGGCACGTGGGATGACTTTTTCTTGAACAGGGGTCAAATCGACATAACCCAATTTACTTAATTGTTCGACTAATGGTTTGCCTAAGGCAAATTGACTAAAATTACTCATATTTTTTTCACCTGTTCTATTATACAGTAAATATCATCTTTTATGGTATTATAAACATTGAGGAAAATTTATTATGAAAGTACACGTTTGTAATCCCCATGGTTATTGTGAAGGTGTCTTACGGGCCATTAATATTGCCCTTGATACGAAAAAAAATAATCCCAACCATCCGGTCGCAATTTTAGGGATGCTTGTTCATAATGAATTTGTTATTGAATTTCTCGCAAAACATGGAATTTCGACATTAGAACGCCCAAATAGTGCGGATGAAGACTTTTTACGGCATGTAAGCGATGATACAATTATTATTTTTACCGCGCATGGTCACCCAAAAGTTTATGAAGAACTGATTAGTAACCGCGGTTTAAGTTATGTTGATGCGACGTGTCCAAAAGTTGAAGTTACCCATGATGTTATTATTAATGCATTAAATAATAACCATCAAATTATTTATATTGGCCAAACGGGTCACCCAGAAACGAAAGCCGCATTATCAATTAATGCCGAGAATATTTTTCTTTTTGATATCAATTTGCCCTTTAACTATGCACAAATTAGCGATTTAACGCCCGTTGTTATTAATCAAACGACTTTATCGCTTGATGAATTAGCGAAAATCCATGATGAAATCTTAACTTATCTGCCTGGAGCAATTATTGAAAATGAAATTTGCTCAGCGACACGATTACGGCAAAATGCGGTAAAAAATATTCCGCTCGATGTTGATATTATTTATATTGTTGGCTCATTTCATTCGAATAACACAAAAAAACTCGTCCAAGTCGCCAAACTTAGTCATCCAAATGCGGATGTTTATCAAATACAAACGGTTAATGATATTAACCCCGCACAACTTAAAAATAAAAAATACGCCGGAGTTGCCGCCGGCGCATCTTCACCGCTTGAATTAACAAATGCGGTAATTGACTATTTAAAACAATTTAACGAATAACTTTTGGTAGTTGTTCGTGATTAACGATAACAATTTCGAGGTCCTCATCGATTTCTAAGAGGATCTTTTTCATTGTTGGCATAAAGATTCGTTCGACTTCATGCGGTAAATCAAGATAATTATAGCGACTTTCAACGATATCACGCCGGACATGATGGGGAACGTCCCCGCTTAAATAAATATCATACCCTTCGTCTTTAGCGATATACCATGAACGACTTCCACCGCCACCAATTATGGCCACTTTCCGAATTACTTCGCTTCCTTCATCAATTAAAAGCCCATAATCAACGTTTAATGCACGTAACGCAAACTTGGCAAATTTATCAATTGGTAAGGGAGTGGGTAATTCACCACCGCGCGCCATTGGGGCACTAGCTAACGGAGTAATATTTTCTAATCCTAGCGCTAAAGCTAACGCATCATTCATTCCACCAGCTGCTTCATCAAAATTCGTATGGTAAGAATAAACTGGAATCCCCATTTCTTCCATTTGCTGCGCGATTAACGCTTTAACCGGGTCATTAGCGAAGACTTTTGCTTTTAAGCCATAAATAAAGGGGTGATGCGTAATAACTAAATCTGGCCGATGAATTTTTACTTCTTCAAGCACGGTTAAATCAAAATCTAAACAAAGTAAAATTTTGCTAATCGTTAACGGCATTTGCCCAACTTGATGACCAACGTATGGATCACGATTTTTAAGTGCAAGGTGGCGAGGAAACCGTTTCCCAAGCTTAATTAATAATGAACGTGAACTAATCATAATGTTTTAATCCTTTCTTGGAGTGCTTCGATTTCTTTTCGCCGCTTAGGGTTAAGCGGTTTTGCTAAGATATATTCATTTTCTTCATAAACTTTTTCCCACATTAAGCGAAAATTTGGAGATTGCTTAAGTAAATTTATCGGGCCAAAGAGGAGTTCGTCGCTTGTATAAGTAATACTTCCAGGAACAAACACTAATAACTCATAAAAGTGGTTATCATCCTTAATTACTTCTTCGGCAATTAAGCAAAAACCTAATTCACTTGCTGTTTTTCGTAATAGCGGCGCACCACCATGCGGCAATAAAATAAGTTTCTTTATTTGTGTAATTGGTGCAGTTTTTCGAGTAATTATTTCATTAATCGTTACTCCACCCATCCCGGCGATAATGACCGTATTTATGTCCGCTGGGATGTTATTTAATCCATCGGTTAACATGACGTTTAAATTAGTTAGTTGGCTATGTTTAACCGCCGCTGCTAAAGTTTTAAAGGGGCCACGTTTATTTTCCGATGCTAAAACGCGTTGTGCAGCATTACTTCTAGCGAGTTCGATTGCTAATTGACCATGATCACTACCAACATCGATAACGATATCGCTAGGATCAACATATTTAATAATTGCTAAGAGCCGAGAAGATAACTTGCTATTCATTTCCATCGTAATATTCTTTTAATTTTTTAAACCGTGATGGTGAACGCATTTTCCGAATTGCTTTTGCTTGAATTTGCCGGACACGTTCACGCGTTACCCCAAAGCGTTTGCCAACTTCTTCTAAGGTTTCCGGCCGGTTACCATCTAAGCCATACCGTAAGCGGATAACATCAGCTTCGCGGTCCGTTAACGTATCTTCCATAATTTCATAAACTTTTTCCACTAACGAAACATCGTTAATATGGTCAATTGGCGTAACACTTGTTTCATCTTCGACAAAATCACCAATATTACTATCGCCTTCTTCACCAATTGGGGTTTCTAAACTAATTGGTTCGACGGCAATGCGTTGAATTTGGCGAATCCGGTCGGCAGACATCGTTCCTTCAAGTTTTTCGGAAATTTCTTCCGCGGTCGGATCTCTTCCTAAAACTTGAACAAGTTGCCGTTGGGCCCGCGAAACTTTGTTTATTGTTTCAATCATATGGACCGGAATTCGAATGGTCCTCGCTTGGTCCGCAATTGCTCTGGTAATTGATTGACGAATCCACCATGTTGCATACGTTGAAAATTTAAAACCTTTAGTGTAGTCGAACTTTTCGACCGCTTTCATAAGTCCTAAGTTGCCTTCTTCAATTAAATCTAAGAAGCTTAAACCCCGGTTTAAATACCGTTTAGCAATATTAACGACTAACCGTAAGTTCGCAACAATCATTTCATCGCGCGCGGCATTTGCGTCAAACACAAGGAAATCATCGCCGGGTTCTTCTTCGCCAATGCTAATTCGAATTTCAGCTTCACGGCCAATTTCAATCCGTTTGGCAATTAAAACTTCTTCCTCAGCGGTTAATAAAACGTATTTGCCAATATCTTGGAAATATTGTTTAACTGGATCGGTTGTTTTAATATCATCGGTCGCCGCCGCTTGAACTTTTTCCATTGATGAAAACTCGAATTCATCGTCATCTTCCTCTTCATCATCATAGAAAGAATCGTGAACTTCATCGTCATCATCTTCTTCATCATCTTCGGTGAAAGCAAATTCGTCGTTTTCTTCCTCTTCGGTGTCGACATCGATATCATTTTCGCGGAAATAATCCATTAATTCGTCGAATTCTTCATCACTTAATTCAACGTGGCGAACCGCATCCAAAATTTCTTCTTGGAGTAAAAAACCGCGTTTGTTGCCAAGCTTTAATAAATCTTCCTTAATTTCATCTAATGTTTGTAAATTAGTAAGCGTTTTAGAAATTTTACTTTTACCTTTTGCGAGTTCTTCTAATTCATCATCTAAATCAAATGCTAATGTGTCAATATCATCTTCATCTTCAAAGGATTCTGTTTCTAACTCATCATCATCGAGAAATTCGATATCTTCGTTCTTTTTCTTTTTTCCCATATTTTTAACCCTCTCTTGTTATATATTTTCAAATAAGTAGTTGTTATTACCTTATTTTCTAATTTAATCACCACGATATTCTTGCATTCGCTTTAACCGTGATGGCGCGCGCATTTTTCGAATCGCCTTTGTTTCAATTTGGCGAATTCTTTCGCGCGTTACCCCAAATACCTTACCAACTTCTTCAAGCGTCATCGGGGAATTATTATCTAATCCGTACCGTAAGCGAATGACCATATCTTCGCGGTCGGTGAGGCAATCCGCCATAATTTCATATAGTTGCTCCGTTTGCATAATATTGCTTGTATATTCAACGGGCGATAGCGTGTCTTTATCTTCGACAAAGTCACCAATAAAACTTTCTTCATCTTCACCAACGGGAACATCTAAACTTAGCGGTGTAATTGATAATAATTTAATTTCTTCAATTCGTGCAGGCGTATATTCGCCATCCATCGCTTCACTTATTTCTTGGTAGCTAGGATTTCGACCTAATTCTTGAAATAAAATTCCTTCAACTTTATTAATTTTATTAATCGTTTCGACCATATGAACCGGAATGCGGATTGTCCGCGCTTGGTCATGAATCGCCCGCGTAATATATTGCCGAATCCAATATGATGCATATGTTGAGAATTTATAGCCGAGCCGATAATCAAACTTATCGACTGTCCGCATTAAACCTAAGTTACCTTCTTGAATTAAATCTAATAAGTGTAAGCCGCGGTTTGTATACTTTTTCGCAAAACTTACAACAAGTTTTAAATTCGATGTTGTTAATGTTTCGCGCGCCGCATCACCTTGAAAAACTAAGAAATCATCGCCTTTTTGGCCAACACCCGCATCAAGACGCGCTTTCGCTTCGCGCCCCGCTTCAATTTCTTTTGCGAGCGCAATTTCCTCATCTTTTGTTAAAATGCGGTGATTGCCAATATCATGGAAATATTTTTGCGCTGAATCAACCATTCGGAAAGTGTCTTTACGGTAATTAATCGGAATTTCGTTACTTTCATCCTCATCCTTTTCGTCGTCTAACTCTTCATCTTCATAGTGATATGAATTTGTTGCTTCATCCTCAAGCTCGTCTTCTTCATTAAATTCATAATTAAACTCCGATTCATTTGCGCCGAGAAATTCTTCTTTTAGTTCATCTAAATCGGGTATTACAATATCTAATTCATCGATATCCGTATCAACTTCGATATTTTTTTCTTTAAAATAATTAATTAAACCAATAAGGTCATCATCACTTAATTCAAGATGACTTGTCATATCAAAAATATCTTCTTGTAATATATACCCAATATTTTTGGCTTTTTCTTCAAGCTGGTGAACAATATCTTCTAATGTCTCAAATTGTTCATCGTTAACTAAAATCTTACTATTCAACATCTGGTTTTTTGATGTTGAAGGACCGTCTTTTTTTCTTGCCATTAGTGACTTTTCCTTTCATAATTTTAAATTTATCGTCGGAAAATTAATCATTTGATTAACTCTCCCCGTCCGAATTTTTCTTCATCATTTGGGCTTTTGCGCGCGCTTTTAAATAATCATTAAAAATTTGGGCTTTTTCGTCATCACTTTTCCCTTTTTGTAAATTTTCTAAGCGCATTTTTGCAAGTTTTTCTTCCCGTTCTTCATCGATCGCTGCTTTATATTCGTCCATGGCTTCAATTGAATAATTTGGCACATTTTTTTGAAGCGCAAGCGTCGAAAACTCTTGAATAACTTCTTCTTGTAATGGCAAATTGTCCGCACTTTGTAAATCGTTAATAACACCCGCTATTTCAAGTTTTTCATATTTATGGTAATAATCGAGTAAATATTCGGCGATTATCCGATAAATATCATCATAAAAATATTTAATATGTTGTTCGTAATATGTAATCGCCCGTTCATCAGCGATCATTGCTTGGAGTAAATACCGTTCCGCCATTGTAAACCGGCGTAATGTTTCGCGTTCTGGATGGTAATCACTTGGATAGGCACTTATTTCTTGCGCATTTTTCGCGGCAAAATTTTCATATGACCGTTTAATTGACGCTAAAGCAAAGCCTGATAAACTCGCTAATTTAGCTAAGATTTCTTCACGAATTAACGGTGAAGTAATTTTTTGAATAATTGGCATCATCTTCGCGACAAAATCACGGCGTTCCGCTAAATTTGTTAGAGTATTCGTATTTGCGTAGTAATTAAGCGCAAATTCAGGATAGGTAATAAGGTTATTTAAATAAGCTAATAACGCATCGGAACCGGATTCTAAATAAATTTCATCACTATCACGCTTTTCGCCAGCCGCATCAACCATTTTAAACTTTAAACCTGCTTCATCAAGCAAGCTAGCGACCTTCATCATCGCTAATTGCCCCGCGGCATCACCATCAAGGGCTAAACGAATTTCGACATTTAATTGACGTAAAATACGGATGTGGTCTTTACTAAATGCTGTTCCCATCAACGCTACTGCGGAATTAATCCCAATATGATCAAGGGCAAAAACATCCATAAATCCTTCGACTAAATATACATAGCCATCACGCTTAGCCACTTTCGCGGCATTCGCTAAATTAAATAAAATTGTTCCTTTATGGAAGATTTTTGATTCACTCGAGTTTAAATATTTGGCTTGTGTTTTATCACCTGATAAAATCCGGCCACTAAAACCAATCGTTTGGCCATTTATATCTGTAATTGGAAAAATAACGCGGCCATGGAGGCGATCAGTCGTTTTATCACTACCAACAAATAAATCTAAATCTTCTAAAACCCGGACGAGATGGCCTTTTTTCACTAAATATTCATGCGATGCCCCTGGTGTGTTTAATGCATAACCAAGTCCATACTTATTCATCATTTCATCACTAAGCCCACGGTTTTTTAAATAATCATACGCTTGCTTACCTTCATCAGTTAATAAACCATATTGGTAATAGCTCGCTAAATCCTTCATTGCTTCAAAATAAGGACTTAATTCAATTTGGAGTGGCGACTTCTTCTGTAAGTTTTCGAGCCGTTCATCGCGATATCCAATTAAATTTGCCAGTTTAACGGCGGCTTGGCGATAACTAAGTTTTTCATACTTTTGCACAAAGGTTAAAGCATTCCCACCTTCACCACAAACAAAGCATTTAAAAATTTGTTTATCATCGGAAATCATTAAGGAAGGATTTTTATCATCATGAAAAGGACAAAGCGCACGATGGTTTCGGCCTTGACGTTCAACGTTGATATAACTACTAATTACATCAACAATATTTGCCTGACGGACAATATCATCAAACAATGTTTTTTGGTCTATTTGACTCATCGCGCCTCCTTCCGACTAAATATCTGCTAATTTTATACTTTAATTTTACTTTTATTCGACTTTAGACCGAATAAACTTAACAAGTTCGCTAATTGGTAATCTAATTTGTTCCATCGAATCACGCTCGCGAATTGTAACCGATTCATCTTCTAACGTATCAAAATCGATCGTTACGCAATAAGGAGTACCAATTGCATCTTGGCGCCGGTAGCGTTTGCCAATCGATCCCGTTTCATCATATGTAACCATAAAGTGATTACTTAGCAGCGTTGTAACTTCACTTGCCTTATCGCCAAGTTTCTTCGCTAAAGGAAGGACAGCGACCTTATATGCCGCTAAGCGGGGGTGAAGGTGTAAAACAATCCGCGTGTCTTTTTCTAATTGTTCTTCTTCGTACGCATCAGTTAATGTCATTAAGAAGAGTCGATCAAGTCCAACGGATGGCTCAATACAATAAGGTGTGTACCGTTCATTCGTTTCAGCATCAAGGTAATCGAGCCGTTTACCACTATAATCGGCATGTTGCTTTAAATCATAGTCGGTCCGGTCCGCAATACCCCAAATTTCGCCCCAACCAAAGGGGAATTTATATTCAATATCGGTTGTCGCTTTCGAATAGAAAGCTAATTCTTGTGGTGTATGGTCACGGTAACGAAGTTTTTCGCCCGTAATCCCCATATCGAGTAAGAATTGCCACATAAAGTCTTTCCAATATTTAAACCAATCGAGGTCCGTACCTGGTTTACAGAAAAATTCGAGTTCCATTTGTTCAAATTCCCGTGTCCGGAAAATAAAGTTTCCGGGAGTAATTTCATTACGGAACGATTTACCAACTTGAGCGACGCCAAAGGGGACTTTTAACCGTTGGGACCGTTGAATATTATTAAAGTTAACAAATATTCCTTGCGCGGTTTCGGGCCGTAAATATACTTGGTTTTGTGACCCTTCCGTAACGCCAATATGCGTTTTAAACATCATATTAAACTGGCGAATTTCGGTAAATTCACTTTTGCCACAATTTGGACAAGTAACATTATGGTTTTTAATAAATTCATTTAACCCAGCTGTATCTAAGGCTTCAACTTCCACATCAGGAAATTGATTTTCAACTAATGTATCCGCCCGATACCGTGATTTACAATATTTACAATCCACTAACGGATCGTTAAACGTTGAAACGTGCCCCGTCGCTTCCCAAACTTTTGGATTCATTAAAATCGCGGAATCTAACCCAACGTTTAATGGTGATTGTTGAACAAACCGTTTCCACCAATATTTACGAATGTTATTTTTAACTTCGCAACCTAGTGGTCCATAGTCCCACGTATTTGATAAACCGCCATAAATTTCTGAGCCTTGGAAAACAAAGCCGCTCGTGACAAGGTGCGTAACAGTCTTGTCGAATGGATATTCTGCCATATTTTTTCCTCATTTCTACTAAAAAAGCACACCTATTATTATCGGTGTTTTTACTGTTTTTGTCAAATGGTTACCAGTTAAGTACTTTAGACCTTACTTACTTTTAAAAAGTCATTGTAGGAGTTGATTTTTACATTTAACATATCGTTTAAATAAATTAGAAGTTGACTGATAAGCAATGAATTTTCGCTTTCTGCGAAGCTAGTATGCGCAAACTTTTCCGCAGGGAAAAGGAAGATATACCGAACGATATTAATCATTCGTGGACTTAATGATTTACCGCCTTGTTCAAGTAAACACGTTTCACATAACAAACCGCCTTCTTCGACACTAAATCCTTTAATGTTCTTCTTACTCCCACAATTGACGCATTGGTTTACTTCTAAGCCATAGCCCGCAACTTTTAAACTTGCGGCAAGAAATAGTAAAATTGCCGTAAATGGGTCAAAGCCATTTAAAATAGTTTTGATCGCCGCAGCAAAATATGGATAGATTTCACTAATTTCTTCATCGTTAACAAAAAGTTTATTAACAATTTCGCCAATTGTAAATAAAGCGCTCATCGCCGTTAGATTATTAATAATTTTTTCGACACCACAAAGTAGTTCCGCGTTTTTTAAACTATACCGCGCGGTCGCCATTTTTCCTTCAGCTAAATCGACTTTAACATAGTGAAAAGGTTGAATTGCGGAGGCGTTTTTAGCATTTATCTTTAAAATACCCCGGGCACTAAACGTCACGAGGCCATTAGCCGTTAATAAATTAACAATCGCGTTTGCTTCTTGATAAGGTGTTACCCGAATAATATAGCCAGTTGCTTCCATGCTTATTCGACATCCTCAAGTCCAAGGGCATTAAAATATTTTGGATCATCGCGCCAATTTGGTTGAACACGGACATATAATTCTAACGCAATCGGGTGTTTTAAAAACTTAACAATATCCGTTGTGGCTAAATGACGAATTTTTCTTATCATTTGGCCACCTTTACCAATAATCATTCCTTTATGGGAATCGCGTTCACAAACGATCGTCGCATAAATATCATCACGATTTTCTTTCATTTCATATTTATCCAAAACGACGGCAACAGAGTGCGGTAGTTCTTGTTCTAGGAGTGTCATCGCTTTTTCACGAATTATTTCCGTAATTACAAATTCATCACCGCGGTCACTAACGATATCACGGGGAAAATATAATGGCCCTTCAGGCATAACCGCTAATAAAGCTTTAACAAGGTCATCAAAGCCAAACGAACGAATTGCCGACATTTCGATTAATGTCGCATGGGGATAAATATTATGATATTTTTCTTTTAACTTTCCGATTAATTCAAAGGATGTTAAATCAATTTTATTTAAAACAATAAACAAGGGGGCTTCATATGTTAAATTATCAACTAAATATTGATCGCCAGTTCCAAATGGAAGCGAGCCATCAACGACTAAAACGGTCGCATCCGCGCCGGAAAGTGAACCATACGCTAAAGCGTTCATCCGTTCTCCTAACGCCCGGTGCGGTTTATGAATACCTGGAGTATCAATAAATACTAATTGCGCGTCATCCAAATTTAAAATACCCCGAATGATATTTCTCGTTGTTTGGGGTTTTGAGGTGGTAATGGCTATCTTTTCACCAATAATCCCGTTAATAATTGTTGATTTACCGACATTTGGTCGACCAATAACGTTTATAAAGCCACTTTTCATTTAACGCATATCACTTTCTTCAAAGGCAAATGGTAATAATTCATCAACGGTTGTTTCATAAATATCACCTTTTAAATTCGTTAAAATAATTGTTTTATCGCGGGGGAATAATTCACTTAACACTTGCCGGCAACTCCCACATGGAGAACAGGGACCAGGAGTATCAGCGACAACTGCCATTAATTCAAAATCTTTTTTCGTATACCCTTCACTAACTGCTTTAAAAATCGCGGTCCGTTCCGCACATAAGCAGCAACCATACGCGGAGTTTTCAATATTGCATCCCCGGAAGATGGTGCCATCTTTTGCTAAAATTGCAGCGCCAACAGCAAAGTTTGAATAGGGCGAGTATGATAATTTCCGCGCTTCAAGCGCTTCTAAGACGACTAATTGTTTACTGTTCATTGTTTTTTTCCTTTCGTTTGCCAAGAATTTCATCTTGTAAGCCAAACATTTTTTTTTCTTCTTCTTCATTATTATGATCATAACCAAGTAAATGAAGTAAACCGTGTAAATATAGAAACTTTAATTCCCGGCGTAAATCATGATTATATTGTTCGGCTTGATTCATCGCAACATCAACGGCAATTAAGATGGAGCCTAATAAGATTGGTGTATCGTTATCTTGAATAATATTAACTTCACCGACAACTTTATCCCGGTACGCAAACGATATGACGTCGGTTGGTGCGTCAATCCCACGATATTCCTTATTTACATCTTGAATCTCAGCGGAATCAATTAAGTTCACTTCGACAAGATAATACCCCGTAATATTTAAGTGTTTAAAAGTTTTTGCGGTAAGACGCTTAAAAATACCCGCATAGTTGTTTAAACTATCTGTATAGCCATTATAAAAGTCCAAATCAAATTTCATTTTCATATTATTATTTTACCATAAAACTCGTATGTTAGTTGCTCGTTTCATACATTATATTATAGAACTTTTCCTTATAATCATACACTGTTTTTGCTTTTGTCGTGCTCGAAAGAATTTCACCGATTTTATCTAAACAAAGGTGATATGTAAAGTAATAAAAAATAAAATAATTAGCCGCAGCGATTTCGCTAACTCCCATGACAAGCATGACCAGCCCAATCGTGACTACTTCTTTAATAACATTAAGGGAAATTACAAAATTCCCATAACGATACGATGTTTCCGCGACCGCTTGGGCATAATCAAGTCCTTCATCTTCTAAATACGCATGTTTATAAAGCGCTTGTTCATTTTCCGTAAGTTTTAACGTCGCTTTTCCTTTATAAAAGATGCTTACTTCTTTTAATATTAAAATAATGGACACCGCGATTGCTAGCGCTAATAAATGAATCCATTCGTTAATAGCAATAAAAGTCGCGATAACCGCAAGCATTAAGATATTATTAATAAATAGGAGCGGATTACCAAACATAATCTTTTTATATTCCATACTTGTTTTGAGTATTTGGGGAGTAATCGTTGTATTTGAGCCGAGATTAATCATAATTACATCATAATCATAGCGTTTCATCGCATAATTTAATTGAAGGCGTTCAATATATAGTAACAATGCACTAATTCCTAAAAACGATAATGATGTTCCAATCGTAAAATTTTCATCCATTGTGTAAAAAGCGCCAAGAAAGGCCACAACAGTAAAAAGTTGCAAAATTATATTAAAGATAATTGATTTAACGGGCCGTTTTATCTTGGCAATTTCAAAATCCGCATCTATGTTATAGCTTTCAACTTTAATAAAATACCCCGTAAAGTATTTTAAAAAGACACTCCGCCGCACATAATATTTCCCATGGACTGGATCATAAATTGTTAGAATTGCTCGATTTGGTTTTTTAATATAAACATAATGGTTCGTATTACCCGTATTAATTACCGCGATGATTGGCGTTTTAATTTCTTTGATCTTTTCTTTATCTTCACTTGTATCATACGCGCTCATTTCGACTTCATACTTTTTTGCCTCGCGTATTAAATCTTCTAAACTTGCATTATTTGCCCGATAATTAATATATAAATACTTTTCTTTTTTAAACAAATTCGCTAAGAGCATTTTTAAACTCGCACTTCCACAACTATTCGGTGTTGCTTGATGTAAAATATATTCCATCTTTAATCCTCCACTCCTTAAATAGTGCAGGTTTCTTAAATTTGGAAGAAAAAAAGCATCTTTCGATGCTTTAAATATTCTAATAAGAATTACCGGCGTTTTTTCCGGCGTTTGCGTTGGGCGGCTTCGGCTTTTAATCTCCGTTTAACCCCTGGTTTAACATAGTATTCGCGTTTGCGGGCTTCTGTTAAGGTGCCGGCTTTGTTCACTTGGCGTTTAAAACGACGCAACGCTTCATCAAGTGTTTCATTATCACGTACTGTTGTTTTTGGCATAGTTCTCAACTCCCTTCACGCGTAACTTTTTTAAGCACGGTTAATATTATAACGATGTAACCGTTATTTAGCAAGTATAAATGCATCTTTTCGTGTGCATTTTGTTAAATTTTCTTAACTTATCTATAAAATTTATTAAAAAGTGATTTTTTTAGTAACTATCGGGGTTACTTGGGCTTTCTTCACCTTTTGGTTCTAATAAAGCTTTTCCTTTACTTGCGCCAATCCGACTCGCTCCTGCATTAATTAAGGCAACCATTTGTTCATGTGTATGAATGCCGCCACTTGCTTTAACACCCATTTCTGGACCAACGGTTTTCCGCATTAAAGCGACATCTTCTACTTTTGCTCCACCAGTTGAAAAACCCGTTGAAGTTTTTACGTAATCAGCGCCGGCGCTTTTAGCAAGTTCGCACACTTTAACGATTTCTTCCGGCGTTAATAAACACGCTTCAATAATTACTTTGAGGACGTTTTTCTTACACGCTTTTTTAAGTACGGCGATTTCATTTTCAACTGCTTCATAATTGCCCGCTTTTAATAAGCCGACATTAATAACCATATCAACTTCTTCCGCACCATCTTTTAACGCAATTTTGGTTTCTTCAAGTTTAGCTTTTGTACTCATCGCGCCAAGAGGGAACCCAACAACGGTACAAATTTTATAATCGGCCCGGTCGCGGTCGCGTTCGCGGCGAGCTAAACTGACATAACCTGAGTTTACACAAACACTTGCAAAATCATACAAGTGCGCTTCTTTACATAAAGCAATAATTTGTTTGGGCGTTGCTTCCGCCTTTAGTAAGGTGTGATCAATATACTTTGAATATTTCATAATTCCTCCTTGAATTTTGTTAACTACCATTGTTTAAAAATTAGAAATAAGACAGCCCCCCACGCAACAGCGCCCGCAATCGTCGCAATCGCGTAGATTTTCCGGGTATACGGCTTATTTTTTGTCCGAAATATAATCGCGAGCAGTCCTAATATGGGCAAAATTAGAGCAATAAAGGGTAATCCACCCGTTGGATAATCATCAGGATCGATACTTTTATCTAAATTGCTCGTATCTTCGCTTTCATTTGCTTGCGAAATATAAAATTCATCATCAAACTTAAACCCACAGTTTGGGCATTTGCTCGTTAAACTTGATTCAATTTCGTGATGGCAATTGGGACATTTCATACGCTTATTATACCATTATCTATCTAATTTTTTTAAATAAAAAAGCCGAATAAAATTCAGCTTTTAATTACTACTCTTCACTTGGTTCGGATTCAACAACTTTTTTCGTCCGTTTAACACCAGATTTACTAACTTCTGATGCAACGGGTTCTTGACCTTTGCCTTGGCCCGCACGTTTCCGTTTGTTTGGATTAACTTGTTGAGCTTCGACTTTGTCTTCGTTACGAGCAGGATTGCCTTTGTAATAGCCACATTCTGGGCATACAGTGTGAGAAGGAATTAACGCTCCGCAATTGGAACATGTTGCAAGTCCTTCAACTGTTAATTTAAAATTAGCTCTCCGTTTTCTTTTTCTTGTTTTACCGACTCTTCTTTGTGGTACTGCCATATCGATATCGCCTCCTTTTTTATTTGCATGCTCATTATACACAAAAGCGGATTAATATGTCAATAATTTTACGACACTGTTTAGGAAAAGCGGTTTTTATGGCTTGGGGTCTATTAATATAAATGCGACACTTATTGCATTTGATAAATTACTGATTTTATTTTACCGGATAAATTTTCGTTACTAGCTTGTTCCACTAATAAATAATTTGATGTATGGCCGCGATAAACTTTTTTATTTTCATCAAAGTTTTCAAAGATTACCGTTAGACTTTGACCAACAAATTGTTGTTTATACTTCTTATTTAATTCTTCACTAACCGCTAATAAAACTTGCACACGGTCTTTTTTAACTTGGGGATCAACTTGACCGCGCATTTTACTTGCGGGTGTGCCGCTTCGTGAGGAAAATGGGAAAACATGGAGTTCACTAAAGTTAGCTTTTTTAATAAACGCGACTGTTTCCTTAAATTCTTCTTCCTCTTCACCAGGAAAGCCAACAATAACATCAGTGGTTATTGCAAGTAGAGGAATTTCCCGACGAATTTCATCTAATTTTGCTAAAAATGCATCCGTATCATATCTTCGATTCATTCTTCGTAAAACCTTCGAACTCCCGCTTTGAAGCGGAATATGAAGATGCTTCGCCATCCGTGGTTCAGTTTTAATTAAATGAATTAATTCACTAGTAATTTCTGTTTCTTCTAAGGAAGAAATTCTAAGTCGGACAAGGCCAGGCGCCGCGGCTAAAATTTTCTTACATAAAATAGTTAAATTAGTCGCTTCTAAGTCAAAGCCATAACCACCCGTATGAATGCCCGTTAAAACAATTTCGGGATACCCTTTTTCAACGAGCGCAACTGCTTCCGCGATGACTTCACTTTCTAAACGGGATCGGTTTTTCCCACGCGAATATGGAATAATGCAATAACTACAAAAATTATCGCACCCATCTTGGATTTTTAAATAGGCACGTGTATGCGAAGTATATGAAGTTGCCACAATTTCTTCATACGTAAATAAGCGCGGTTCTTCTTCGACCGCATCAATTTGCTTACCATCTTTTTTAAATTGTTCTATTAAGGTTGGAATACTACTTCGTAAAGATGTACCCACTAAAATATCTAAACCTGGAATTGTTTTAAGTTCGTTATGAGCGATTTGGACATAGCACCCCATTGCGACAACGATTGCGTTTGGATAACTTCTTATTAATTTACGAATTTGTTGGCGTGATTTTTTATCACTTGTTGAAGTCACGGAACACGTATTAATAATAGCGACATCAACATCTTCGTCAATTTTTGCTAGTGAAAAACCACTATTAAGTAGCGCGACACTTAATGCATCACTTTCATAGCTATTAACTTTACAGCCTAATGTTTCAACGACAAATTTCATAATAAGTTTCCTATTCTAAAAATTCGCCGACGCCATCTTTAACATCTGGAGCGAATAAATAATATAAACCTAACCCTAAATTAATTAAAAAGAATAAGCCAAAAACAATTAAAAATAATCCCCACCAAGGAATGCCGATTTGTTTACTCGCCCCTAGAACGGTTAATAATGTAATCGAAAGAACATTAACAATAACCCAGACAACCCCACGACCAACTTTCCGTAAATAGAAAAAGCCTGCGCCGGTAAAGCCTAGCGTGAGAAAATACAAAAAGGCAACTTTTCGTGATTTAGCGTCATATAATTCATAATCGGCCGCGACCGGATCAATCATCGTTGTTAAATCGACGGTTTGTTGTTTTTTTATTCTCACCGGTGAAGCAATTCCGCACACCGGACAATATTTTTCATTTGGTTCAACTTGTGTTCCACAATTTCTACACTTTGCCACTTTATTACCACCTTTTGTTCATGCAAAATTATTATAGCAAGTGCCACTATGTTTGTCATAAAGTATTGCTTATATTTATAAAAAAATGCGACATATGTCGCACTTCCTTTATTTTTTGAATTTTTCGCGGAACTTTTTAAAGCTTGATTGCTTTTTTGTTTGTTCTTTAAATGTTTCAAGAACTTCTTTTTGTTTCTTTGTTAAGTTCGTTGGTGTTTCAACTTCAATTTTAACAAATTGGTCACCGACTGTGTTACCCCGCATCGCCTTAACCCCTTTACCTTTTAAGCGAAGGACCGTATTTGGTTGCGTGCCTGCGGGTACTTTCATCGTCACTGTATCATAAACGGTTGGGACTTCGATATCCGTGCCTAAGGCGACATCAACGAAATCAAGCGGAATTGTGATATGAATATCATTACCATCACGCGTAAAGTATTCATGCGGTGCGATTTGGATTTCGATGTATAAATCACCGTTTTCACCACCATTTTCACCGCGTTTTCCTTTACCTGCGACACGAATTTGTTGGCCGTTATTAATGCCCGCGGGAACTTTAATTTTAAGATCGGATTTAACCCGGTTATATCCTTTTCCACTACAAGCATGACAATTTTCTTTAACGATTTTCCCACTTCCCCGACATTCTGGACATGTAACTTGCGATTGCATTGTGCCAAAAAGCGTTTGTTGTTGTTGAAGGACACTACCAGCACCATTACATGTTGGACATGTCACGACATCATTAGGTGATTCCGCGCCACTACCATGACAGTGACTACATTGTTCATCAAACGTCACTTTTAAATCAACTTCACGACCGTTAATCGCATCCATAAAATTGATTTTTATTCTTGTTAAACTATCTTGACCGCGAATTGGTCCGCCGGGACGAGCTTGTTGTCGGCTGCCGCCACCAAAAAACGAACCAAAAATATCATCGAAGTCAAAGCCACCAAATCCACTAAAGCCACTTTGTTGGCCACCAGGGGCGTCAAAGGCAGCGTGACCAAATTGGTCATATGTTGCCCGTTTTTGAGGGTCTTTTAAAACATCATATGCTTCTTGAACTTCTTTAAATTTTTCTTCGGCATCATGATCTTTATTTACATCCGGGTGATACTTTTTTGCTAATTGACGATAAGCTTTTTTAATTTCATCGTCAGTCGCGGTTTTGCTTACACCAAGAACATCATAATAATCGCGTTTTTCAGCCATGTATTTCACCTTCTTCTATTGATAAATTAAGGGCTAGGAAAAGTCCCAGCCCGTTAATATCGTCTATTTTACCTTATTATTTATCTTCCGTAAAGTCAGCATCAATTGGACCATCATCATTGCCGGTGCTATCGTGACTTTCACCTGTTTGACCAGAGGCGTGTTGAAGCGCTTCAAACGCTTTTTCTAATTCGCCCATCTTGGCCCGTAAGGTATCCATATCATCATTATCAAGTGCGGTTTGAAGTTCATCGCGAAGTTTTGTTACTTCAGCTTTTTGGGCTTCATCAACTTGATCGCCACTTTGTTCTAAGCTTTCATTAATCATATTAATGTAAGTTTCGGCTTGGTTTTTAATTTCAACGTTGGCTTTTCTTGCTTCATCGGCTTCACGGTTTTCTTCCGCGGCTTTAATCATCCGGTCAATTTCTTCTTTGCTTAAACCTGATGAATCTTGAATCGTGATTTCTTGTTCTTTTTGGGTGTCTAAGTCTTTAGCGGAAACTTTAACAATCCCGTTTACGTCGATGGAGAATGTTACTTCAATCCGTGGTTGACCACGTCTTGCCGGTTTAATGCCATCAAGACGGAAGTGACCTAAAAGTTTATTGTCGCCTGCCATTGGCCGTTCACCTTGATAAACCATAATATCAACGCTTGGTTGGTTATCTGCAGCCGTTGAAAAGATTTGACTCTTCGTTGTTGGAATCGTTGTATTTCTATTAATTAATGCGGTCATGACGCCACCCATTGTTTCAATCCCTAAGGTTAAGGGGGTAACATCAAGAAGAACGACGTCTTTTACATCACCACTTACGACTCCACCTTGAATGGCGGCACCGATGGCGACGGCTTCATCAGGGTTAACCGATAAGTTCGGTGATTTGCCTGTTAAGCGTTTAACTAATTCTTGGACAGCGGGCATTCTAATTGAACCACCAATTAATAAGACTTGGTTTAAGTCACTTGCGGAAAGTTTCGCGTCCGCTAAGGCCCGCCGAACGGGTTCTTCGGTTCTTTTTAAGAGATGTTTTGTCATATCTTGGAATTTCGCCCGGCTTAATTTTGTTTCAAAGTTAATGGGGCCTTCTTTACCCATACCGATGAATGGAAGCGAAATTGTTGTTTCTAATTGACCACTAAGTTCAATTTTAGCTTTTTCAGCGGCGTCACGGAACCGTTGTTTCGCCATTTTATCGGTTAAATCGATACCATGTTCTTTTTTGATTTCTTCTTGAATCCAGTCCGCAACAACTTTATCCCAGTCATCACCACCGAGTTTATTATCACCCGCGGTGGAAATAACTTCAAACGTGCCATCACCAATATCAAGGATAGAAACGTCAAATGTTCCGCCCCCTAAGTCATAAACAAGCACTTTACCTTCACGGGTTGTATCTTCTAGACCATACGCTAACGCAGCTGCGGTTGGTTCATTAATAATCCGCACAACTTCTAATCCGGCAATTTCACCAGCATCTTTTGTTGCTTGCCGTTGGGCGTCGTTAAAGTATGCAGGAACAGTAATTACAGCCTTTCCAATTGGATGACCAACACTATTTTCAGCATATTTCTTCATATAAGCTAAGACTTTTGCAGAAATTTCTTCCGGGGTATAATCTTTATTTGTTGCCCCAATATGTACTTTTTTGGATGAGCCCATTTCCCGTTTAATTGATAAAACAGTATCAGGGTTAGTGACAGCTTGCCGTTTAGCGGCGTCACCGACGATTTCTTCGCCACTTCCTTTAAAAGCGACGACAGAAGGGGTAATGTTATTTCCTTCTGGGTTAGGAATTACGCGCGCTTTTCCATCGCTTTGTAAAATGGAGACAACCGAGTTTGTTGTTCCTAAGTCAATTCCTAAAATTACTTCTTTTCTTTTTGCCATGTTCTTTTTCCTCACTTTTCTAATTTAAATGGTTTTTTTGTGGATCATCGTCCACAGTTGTTGTTTCTTTTGCTACGACATTTTCGACTTTTTCGCGAACCGCAACTTCAACTTGTGCCGGACGAAGTAGTCGATCATGAAGTTTATAGCCGTTTGTATAAACTTTCGTAATTGTATCAGGCGTGAATTCTTTCGTTACTAGTGTATCCATCGCATGCATACTACGAGCATCAAAGTTATCACCAAGTTTGGGGGCAATTACTTCAACCCCCTCACTTACAATCGCCTCGACGATTTGATTATGGACATATTCAAATCCAGTTAAATAGTTTTTTAAGACCGAGTCGCTTACGTTTTGCGATAAGACGACTTGGAAACTATCAAGGGCTGGTAATAACTTTGCGATAAAGCTAGCGCCGCGGTACTTACGAATATCACGCTGTTCAGCGTCATATTGTTTTCTTAAGTTTTCCGTATCAGCGTACGCCGTATAATACTTATTCTTCCACTTTTCAATTTCCGCCTTTAAGGCGATATTTTCTTCTTCAAGCGCGTGAAGTTTTGCTTTTTTTTCGGCCTTTGCTTCTTTTTTGCTTTTTTCTTCCACCACATTTTCGCTTGTTTCGCTAAATGTGTTATTTACATTATCACGTTTGTTGTCTTCCATTACTCTACCTTCTTTCTTTATTTAATATTCGCTAACCGGCGGAAATGTTTTTCTAACTCATCAACAACATATTCAAGTGTTGACATGACGTTGGAATAATCCATCCGCGTTGGGCCAATAATCGCAATCGTTCCAGGAATTCGGCCAGGAATTTCTAACTTCGTTGTGACGATTGAGGCATCTTCATCTTCTTCGCCTGTTCCGATAAAGGCGCGTACGCTTTCATCCGATTCAGTTAATAGCTGTTCAAGTAGCGCTCGATCATCAAGGATATCTAAGACGCGCGATAACTTTTCCGCATGTCGATTTGTTGGGCGGTGCGCATATAGTGAACTTCTTCCATATAAGGCAAGCCGATCTTCCGCAAACCGTATAAATGCTTCGGTGAGTGCTTGGAAAATTACGGTGTGTTCATAAATATAATCATTAAATAACGGCCGCATACTTTCCATTTTTTCATCAACTTGCGAGATTGGTGTGCCCGCTAACCGTTCATTCATTAATTGGACAACCCGTTGAACTTCTTCAACATTCGCGCCACTAGGCATAATGAATGTTTTATTTTCGACATAGCCTTGGTCAGTAATAAAGATCGCGGTCGCGACGGTCGCGGATAATGGAACAATTTGAATTGAAATTAATCGTTCTTCCTCCGCACTTGGGCCTAAGACGATGCTTGCAAGGTTTGTCATATGCGCTAATATGTCACAAGCTGCCGTTACAACTTCCTCGATTGAGGCGGTTTTATCCGCGAACACCGCTTGGAGTTCGTTTTTAACGTAATCATTCACATCATGACCGCGTAAGTTATCAACGTAATAACGATATCCTTTTGAAGAAGGAATTCTTCCGCTTGAGGCATGCGTTTTTTCTAAGTAACCCGCATGTTCAAGGGCGTTAAGTTCCGCGCGAATTGTCGCTGATGAAAAAGGAAGTTGATATTCATCAATAAGCGTTTGTGAACCAACTGGTTCCGCCGTTTGAATGAAATGTTCAACAACATATTTCAAGATTTGTTCGTGACGTGATAGCTTCATTTCTTAACCTCTTTGGCACTCTTCTTCTTCGAGTGCTAGTATTATTATAATAGTTATTTTGGCACTGTCAAGCCCTAAGTGCTAAAAAAGTTAACAAAAAAAACACTTTTATAATAAAAGTGCGATGATAACTACATTTTTTCTTTGTTTATAAATCTTTAATTAAGGAAAAAAGGACATAATCAAGCTTCATTAAGCCTTCATCACTGCAAAATACGCGGTCATTACTAATTTCAATTAGGCCATATTTAACTAAATTAACTAACGGTTTAGCGAATAATTCACTAAAGTCTAAATTTGTAACTTCTTTAAATTTAAGAAGCGAAAAACCATCGGCTTTTCGTAAGTTGGTTAATAAAAAATATTCGATCCGTGACGCTGGATTTACTTCATCTACTTCTAAACGATAGTTTCCTTTATTATATGAAGATAAATTTTTCGTATTTAAATACCGAACCCCGTTAACATACCCACCCGCGCCAAGTCCAATTCCATAATATTCTTCATCATTCCAATACGTTAAATTATGTTGACATTCATAGCCTTGTTTCGCAAACGTTGAAACCTCATAACGTCGATACCCATGCGCGCGTAATTTATTTAAAATTAAATCAAACATCATCCGCGACATTTCATCACTTACTTCTTCAACTAAAAGATTTTTAAACATCGTATGAGGCGCAACACTTAAGGCATAAGTGGCAATATGGGGCAAATCAAGCGCTAAATATAAGTCGATATCTTCACTAAGTTCTTCTAGCGTTTGATTTGGTAAGCCATAAATTAAATCAACCGAAATGTTATTAAAGCCAAGCGATTTCGCAAGATTAATCATTTTAATCGCTTCACCTGCTGTATGATAACGGCCCGCTTTTTTTAATGTTTCATCATGAAGTGATTGGACACCAATGGATAGCCGATTGACCCCATGATTTTTCATAATTAAAAGTTTATTTTCGGTTAAATTTTCAACATTTACTTCAACGGTGAATTCTTTAACACCTTTCCGATACGGGTCCACCATTTGAAAAAGTCGCTTAAAAGCGACTTCATCTAACGCAGAGGGGGTTCCTCCACCAATATAAATTGTCGAAACATTACCAACTTGAT
This sequence comes from Caryophanales bacterium UBA5455, assembly GCA_002427365.1. Lineage (GTDB taxonomy): Bacteria > Bacillota_I > Bacilli_A > RFN20 > CAG-826 > UBA5455. The sequence continues at coordinate 81,983 of DIQT01000015.1, read as the reverse complement.
AACTCGTTAGTTCGTTTTCTAACGCGGTTAAATATAAATCAACATTTTGCCCACTTAAAAGAATGCGGGTATAGTCACAATAATAGCAAATATGTTCACAAAAAGGTGTGTGAATGTATAACGCTTCTGGTCGTTTATTGTTCGGTATGTTCGTTATGTTCATCGCTTTCTTCAACAGGTGGTTCACTAGGTGTTGTAGCGCCATGTTTGTTTTCATCAAATGGGACTAACACGCGGTCAAGCTCTTCTTCAAGCGCAACATCCGGATCGATTTTTTCTTTACGGTCAGGATCAACGCCTGGAACAAATTTCCGAATTGCCCAGACAATAAGGGCAAGAACACCAAAAAAGGCGAGTAATAATATTAGAATGACAAAGGGAGAATCCCAACCAATTAACGTTTTTAACATATCCATTTCCTTCTAGCGCCGCGCAACGGGCGTATAAATAAATTTATTTTTATATTGTTCCTTGCGGTAATAGCCTTCTTCAGCTAAATGATCCATTGAGGTCCGAGCGGTTTCATACGCCACACCCATCGTTTCTTTATATTGGCGGATTGTATAATACTTACCAAGTGTACAATGCCGCGCATAGAAATAAGCTTCACCCGGTTTTAAGGTGGGGTTTAATTCTAATAAATGGTCACTTAAGCGTTCCGCATCTTCTTCACTTAAGCCAACTGGAACATTCATAATCGCAATGTGCGATGAGGTAACTATACCACTTTCTGGCGTTAATACTTCATCAACTTTTTTGACTTGAAGCGGTTCTGGTGTTTCTTTTGGAGTAAGCGGAACTTCTTCTTTAACTTCCGGAAGCGGTGTTACAACTGGCGTTGGTGTAGGAGCTGGTTCCGTGACTTCTATAACGGGTGTCACCACTACTGGCGCTTCTTCCATAGGAACAATTTCTTCTTCTGTTAGTTTTGGTGGAAGTGAGGGTTCAATCGAAGGATAAACCGGTTCCGTTACGGGTTCAAGACGATAGTATTCATCAACTAAAATGTCTTTTTCCGCTTTAACCATCGTATCCATGAAGTCCGCAAGAATTTCTTCAAATTCACCGAGTAAATAATCCAGCAAATATGTTAAGTCGTTGGTCTTCTTAACATTATAAATTGCGTATTCTAACCCTTCATTATCGCGGCTTAATAATACTTCAATATTTAAATAAGGTGCGATATCTTCAAAATCTTCATGCGCTAAATACGCTTTAACAACCGCAATCGCAAGTTCTTCACTAAAGTACATAAACGGTTTAATGTAACCAAAGAAGAAATAAATCGCGGTTAATTTAACAAATAAGGCTTGGTCGCTTATTTCAATGAAATTAAATAAACTTAAAACCATATCTTCAATCCGATTAGCGGGGGCATGAATATAAACATGCCCAACTTGAGCGCTTTGGCGTGGATCGCTAATTTCTTCAAGCCGATAAAATTCGGTTAATTCACCATAACCATTAATTATTTTATAAAGTTCACCTAAATAATCTTCATCAAGCGCATGTACACTAGCGTTTTTAAGTTCTTTTATTACGTTATAATAGTTGACTAAGACAAGCTTTTCACTAAAAATAGTTGAAACATTATCACGAATAACATTATTAATAAAACCATCTTCAACATTGACGTTATAACGATCCGCAACAACTTTTAAAATCTTTTCCGCTTGCCGGTCGCGCACCATTTCATCGGTCCGCGTTTTATTATCGAGTTTCATAAACCGTTTTGCGGCTTTCGTTAAACCTAAACTCACTTGATTAATCCGGTCAGCAATTTTTGGGGTAATACAAATTTTTAATTTTTCACGGGTTAACATGACAAGCGAAAGTTCTTGCGTAAATTTACTCCGATACTCTAAAATTCGATTCCAAAAAGAATCCGCATTACTAATTTGAAGTTTCTTTTGGACTTCTTGTTTTGTTGCGTAATGATTATCAGTAAAGTGGACTTCAATGCCGCTATGTTCAAAATTTGCCATTGTTAAATACCTCGTCTTTATCATAACAAAGTTAACGGTTTAAATAAATATAAAAACTAAAAATATACTAATTAACTACCTATTTTATTTTTCATCGTCATCAATTGAAAGAATCGACATGAATGCTTCTTGAGGAATTTCCACACTTCCGACCGATTTCATGCGTTTTTTCCCAGCTTTTTGCTTTTCTAAGAGTTTCTTCTTCCGCGAGACGTCGCCACCATAACACCGGGCCGTAACGTCTTTTCGTAACGCTTTAACATCGGCGCGTGCGATAACTTTTGTATTTACCGCGGCTTGGACCGGAATTTGGAATAATTGGCGAGGAATAATATCTTTAAGTCGCCGGACAAGATTATTGCCGCGATAATACGCCGCCGGGCGATAAACAATACTCGATAACGCATCGACCACTTCCCCGTTAAGCATAATATCCATTTTTACGAGATTTGAAGCTTTATATTCGGTAAAATGATAATCGAATGTTGCATAACCGCGCGAGACACTTTTTAACTTATCAAAAAAGTTATAAATAATTTCTGATAAGGGCATTTCATAAACGATGATGTTTCGCGTATCATCAAAATATTCTAAATCTAAATACGTCCCCCGTTTATCTTCACATAATTCCATAATTGGACCAATATATTCAGGTGGCGTCATAATACTCGCAAGTACATATGGTTCATGAATTTCTAAGTATTCTTGCGGTTTTGGAAGTTTCGAGGGGTTATCAATACTAATAAACGTTCCATTCGCCATTTTAACTTTATAAGTGACCGTTGGAGCGGTTAAAATTAAGTTTAAATTATATTCACGTTCTAACCGTTCTTGAATAATATCCATATGTAATAAGCCTAAAAAGCCGCACCGAAAGCCAAAACCAAGAGCGGTTGATGTTTCTGGTTCATAAACAAGCGATGCATCATTAAGCGATAACTTTTCAAGTGCATCTTTTAATTCCGCATAGTCTTTTGATTCAACTGGATATAAGCCACTATAAACCATTGGAACAATTTTACGGTAGCCAGGTAATGGAATGTCCGCGGGGCGCGAAGCAATGGTGACCGTATCACCTGTATGAATATCATGAATATCCTTAATTTGCGCACAAATATAGCCAACTTCCCCTGCGGATAATTTTGCTTGTTTAATTTCATTTGGCGAGCGATAGCCTAGTTCCGTCACAAGATATTGTTTGCCACTTGCCATAAGGCGAATTTCATCACCAACTTTAACTTGGCCTTCTTTAATTCGTACTAAAATTACAACGCCGCGGTATGGGTCATAATAGCTATCAAACACTAATGCCCTAAGAGGATCTTCTTTACTTCCTAGGGGCGCAGGGATATCACGAACAATCATTTCTAGCACTTCTTCAACATTTAGACCGGTCTTCGCACTAATTGTGACGGAATGATCAGTCGAAATGCCAATTTTTTCTTCAATTTCCAGCATGACGCGGTCTGGATCCGCACTTGGCAAGTCAATTTTATTAATGACCGGTAAGATTGTTAAATCGTTATCAATCGCTAAATAAACGTTGGCAAGTGTTTGTGCTTCGACGCCTTGAGCGGCATCAACAACTAAAATTGCCCCTTCACAAGCGGCAAGTGAGCGTGATACTTCATATGTAAAGTCGACGTGACCAGGTGTATCAATCATATTTAATAAATATTCTTCACCATCCTGGGCTTTATAAAGTAACGAAACGGCATTTAGTTTAATCGTAATGCCTCGTTCTCGTTCTAAATCCATATTGTCTAATAGTTGACTTTTCATTTCCCGTTTTTCGACGGTACCCGTTAACTCAATTAAGCGGTCCGCGAGGGTCGATTTCCCATGATCAATATGGGCAATAATTGAAAAGTTCCGAATGTTTTCCCGTTTTATTTCCATAGCGGACCTCCTTTAAATATTATTCGCAATAATTATACCAAAAAAATACTTTTTTTACTTATTAACTATACCAAAAGGCACTTAGACGCGCACTTACTTCGGTTGGATCACTAACGACTTGATAATTTGAATGTAAACTACGAACAAAATTTCGATATGGCTGGCGACCATAACGCGTATCAATTAATAAAATTGCGCCTTTATCCGTTTCCGAACGAATAACGCGGCCCAGCGCTTGGGCGACGCGGTTAAGTCCAGGATTTGTATACGCATAATTAAAGCCATTTAATTCTTGATTTTGATAATATTCTTTAATTAAATCGCGTTCATAGTTCACCATGGGTAACCCCACTCCGACAATGACTGCGCCGATAAGCCGGTCATCGGGTAAATCAATTCCTTCCGCAAATACTCCGCCTAACACCGCTAGACCAACAATCGTTTTTTTAGGATTTGCTTCAAAATTCGCTAAAAATTCATTTCTTTCAAATGTGGACATCGCTTTTTCTTGAATAAGTAAAGTATATTGTTCTTTGCTTGCGCTATCTTCTAAATACATTAATACGGATTCTAAGTATTTATAACTTGGGAAAAAGATTAAATAGTTACCGGTTTTTACTTTGACAAATGCTTCGATATATTTTGCAATTTCTTCGTAGGATGAATCGCGTTTTCGATATGTTGTTTCGATGTTTTGGGCGACCATGACAAGCCGATTTTCTTCAGGAAAGGGATTAGGAAGGCGTAATAACGGCGATTCTTTTTTCCCGCCTAATAAATCAACAAAGTAATCAGTCGGTGATAGTGTTGCACTAAAAAGGACACTACCATTAACTTTTCCTAGGCCCCGCTTAATATTAAACCGCGGATCGAGGTTAAATAAGCGAATAACCCAGCCGTTTTTATCTTCATAAAAATATAAAACGTACGTTTCATCAAAAAAATCATAAATCTTTAAAAAGCGATTAACCGCGAAGAAAAAATCACGAAATTCATCATGAACAAATTCACTTTCATTTCGCATCACATCTTGGCCAGCGACAATAAAATCATTAAAAGCATTTAAGATAACACTCGGCATTTCACTTAAGATAACTGGTTCTTCTTCAAGGTTATCTTTTTTAAATTTATTAATGTGGCGGGTGATTTTCCGGTTGGCTTGTAAAATTTTCTTATGTTCTAAACCTTTAAGCGACTTTTTCATCGCCGCAAATGAGGCTTCAGTCACGGTAATCGAATACATATCGCGGGTTCGTTCAACGAGGTTATGTGCTTCATCAATTAAACCAAAATAATGACTTCCATCTTCATCAAAAAACCGCCGCAAATAAACAAGCGGATCAAATAAATAATTATAATCACCAATAATGACATCGCTATACGTCGCTAAATCAAGTTGAAGTTCAAATGGACATATCGTATGTGTATTTCCATAGTGGACGATTGTTTCAAAATCTAAATTATCTTCATTAACTAAGATTTCATATAATACGCTTGAAA
>DIQT01000015.1:64436-76425 GCA_002427365.1 Caryophanales bacterium UBA5455 | reverse complement strand
CAGTTTTCTGCGAACGGACATTCATCGGGATTGCACGCTGCGCCTAGTTTTAAACAGATTTTATCTTTCGCGGTAATCACAATTGGTTTAACAATTAAACCACCAGTTCGTAAGATTTGAATGGCTTGGTAAGCGGAATTTTGTCCGCTTGTTTTCGCGGTTAAATAAAAGATTTTATCGATGTTTCCATCACTAAAAGAATGGGTTGCCGGGTATAATGTTGAGATTGTTTTACCAATCCCCGTTGGTGCTTCAACATATAAGTTACCACCTTGTTTACTCATCGCATATGTATATTCCGCGAGCTTTTTTTGGCCAACCCGGAAACTTTCAAACGGAAAATACATCGTTTCCGCACTTTCGTTTCGTTTCGAAATATGGACTTCCACAACGTTATAGAAGTTTAAATATTGCCGCAATAAATGATCAATATCATTTTCGAGCTCTTGGCGTGAAAAATTATAGCGTTTATTCATCCGTGAATTATCAACTTGGGAAATATATGAAAGCTGAACGCCAACTTGTTCTAATTCATATAAATGGGCAAGCATTAATGCATAACATTTTGCTTGGCCTAAGTGCCAAGCGGCATTTTGTTCATGATAAACATTTAAATCAATTACGGTTGATTTTATTTCATCAATAAAATATTCGCCACTTAACGTTTTGACCACACCATCCGCGCGACCGTTTAAAGTTATTAAATAATCATTTACCGCAAAGGTTTCTTCAAATGGAAATTCCGCGAGATAGTTTTCGCCTGATGCTTTTGACTTCGCTTGCAAATACGCATGAAGGCGCGTCCCTTCATTCATCGCGGTCAAATTAAAAACACGCGAATCAATACTACCGCTTCGCAAAATGAAATCGACAAGTTCATGGACGGATAATGTTAACCTTTTTGGCATATTCACTTACTTTCTACTAATTGTTTACTAATTAACAACTTATTCTATACTAAGCGGGCATTTAAGAGGTTTCTTTCCCCATTTAGGAAATCGCGATACCCTAAAACTTTCTTCCCAGGCTTTTGGAGTTTTGTTAAGCTCACCAGGCCATTTTTACATTGAAGGTAAATGCCATTTTTATTAGCTTTTACGATTTCACCAACATCACCTAGCACTTCTTCACTAACAATTTTAGCGTCATAAATCTTTAACTTTTCATTGTTAAAAATTAAATACGCCCCTGGCTCATCACTTAACGCAAGAATCCAACCAACGATTTCTTCTTTACTTAATTCAAGATTTAAATGTTCATCTTCGGCTTTTAATAGGCGCGTAAACGTTACAAGTTCTTCATCTTGCTTAACGCCAGGAAGTTTATTTTCTAAATATAATGGGAGCGAACGTAAGATTAATCGTAAGGCGGCTTCACCCATTTTTTTAGATAATGATGTGTAATTATCATTTGCTAAAATTGGTACAACTTCTTTTGCGTACATCTTCCCTGCATCCATCTTATCAATCATTTCCATTAAAGTAATTCCCGTTTCTTTATCGCGGTTAATTAATGCCGCTTGCATTGGGGATGCGCCCCGATATTTTGGTAGTAGCGATCCATGTAAATTAATTGAACCAAGCGGCGGAATATCTAATAATCCTTGGGGAATAATTTGGCCATAGGAAAAACAAATAATTAAATCAATTTGTAGTTTTTTTACAAACTCATAATCATTACGGATTTTTTGTGGTTGAAAAACAGGAATATTGTATTTGAGTGCGACTTTTTTCGTTGGGACGGGCTCAATAATTTTCTTTCTTCCAAGCGGTTGATCCGGCTGTGCGACAACACCAACAATTTGATAACCAGCGGTAATTAATCCTTCAAGCACATGCGCGCTAATATCGGGTGTTCCTAAATATAAAATTCGTTTATTACTAATACTCATTGAACGACCTTCTTTCTTCTTTTCTTCTTATCTAGTTAATTATATTATACTTTTGAAAACTCTGCACAGGTAAGTCGTAATCGGTCGGAAAAATTTCATAAAATTCCTCTATATTGTTACTATGATTATGTGCTACAATATTTAACGGCTATTAAAGCGATTATTCTTGCGAGTTTGGCCGGCTTTTGCTATAATGCATAAGCGATAATACGAAAGAGGTGAATGTTATGGCGAATATTAAACAACAAATTAAAAGAAATCGGACAAACGAAAAATCCCGGCAACGGAATGCGAGTTTTAAATCCCAAGTTCGCACTGCGATTAAGAAAGTTAAAGTTGCAGTTCAAGCTGGTGATAAAGAAGCCGCAAACAAAGCATTACCAAACGCAATTTCTTTAATTGATAAGTCCGTCGACAAAGGTGTTCAACACAAAAACACTGCCGCGAGACAAAAAAGCAGTTTAACAACATTAGTAAACTCTCTTTCGTAATTAATTGTTTATTAATTTAATAAATAAGCGTGTTCGCACGCTTTTTTTATTTCGTACAGTAGTTAATTAAAAACATTTCAAATCCATAATAGCGGTCAAGTTGGCCGCTTTTTATTTGGTAATCTAAATTATATAGTTGTTCTAAGACATCATTTACTTTTTTAACGCCATCTTTCCGGTACGCATTAAGCGCTAATTTGACGCGATACGGGTGGACACCAAGTTTTTCGGCAATTTCTCGTTCGTTATTATTTTGGTCACGTAAAATAAATACTTGGGAATATAAGCGGAATTGATTGCCGATCATCGTAATAAAGCTTGTTGGTTCCACTCCTTGAATTTTAAAATCCGCGTAAATTTCTAACACCTTACCTAAATCTTTTTCTAATAAGGCGTTTGTTAACGTAAACGCATTTTCTTCACTCGACTTTGCGACCATCGTCGTAATATCTTTTAGTGTGAGGTGATTAGTAAATGTTGCAAGTTTTGCGGCTTCATTTTCAAATAAAATCGCATCACCATTCATCCGTTTAACGAGTTCATTAACCGCATCATTATCAATTTTTACTTCCCGCCGTGCGAATGTTCTTCGTACGTATTCAGGCCACTGCTCTTTCGTAATTTGTCGGGCTTCATAAATTTTTGATACTTTTTCAAGACTTTTATAAATTTCCGCTTTTTTATTAATCTTTTCGTTATTCACGATAAAAATTAAGGTGATTTCTTCGCTTGGATGCGCAAGGAAACTTATTAGTTCCGTTAAATCATTATCTTTTGGTCCTTTATTACTTGGCCGCGTTTCAAGAAAATACGCTTCATCAATGACAATTACCTTTTTATCAACCCCGAGGGGTAAATGATCAGCTTCTAAAATAATTTCATTCATTAATGTTTTAGACGCATCAAAAGAAACAAAATTAAATTCATTAACTTCGTTAATTTCTTGTTTAACAATTTTGTTAAGTGTGTTCCGAATGATAAAGGGCTCATTACCAAATATTAAATAATTCATAAATTAATTATACCATTAAAGCGCGAAACGAGAATATGTGATTGTTGATTCTTCATCAGTTCTTCTAATTTTAATTTTGCGCTCTTCTAATAAAGTTATGACACTTACGGTCGGATGCCCATAATAGTTTTTCCCAACACTAATAATTGCGACCCGGGGCTTTACATGATTAAGAAACTCTGCGGAGGTTGAAGTCGATGAACCATGATGGCCAACTTTTAAAATGGAACAGCGTAATGATGGAAAGGAATTAATTATTTTATGTTCGACCGCAACCGAGGCATCACCCATTAAGAGCCACTGTTCCCCGATAAATTCAACATATAGCACAAGCGACTTATCGTTATCGTCCGCATCTAAAGCGACATTCCGATTTAAATTTGTAAATGTTAAATTTCCAACCGTATACGGAAACTCTTCTTCATTTGTTAATGTCTTCTTCACTTTGTTATGCGCAAGTAACCCTGGTAACGCCCCATTATGATCAAAATCATCATGCGTCGTAATTACCGCGTCTAAATATCTAATATGATGTTTGGTAAGAAACGGTAATAAAACTTCTTCGGCAATATCAATATATCGTGATCCCCCGGTATCAATCATGACCGCAACATTATGGTCGCGAAATACAATCGAATCACCTTGACCGACATTAATAAAATATACGGCCTTACTAATTTGGTTCGTTAACGGAACTAATTGTAATAATAATAGACTCGTCATTATTAAGGCGCTTGTATTTTTAAGCGGATGTACGCCAATTTCTAGCGCAATGAAAAATAGTAAATATAAGCCATAATACACATATAAAATTGGCGCGCTAAACGGGGCAATTTCAAGCGCAAACTCTAACTTGGCTAATAGTGTAATAAGTCGAAGCAAGAGTCTAATTAATGGCATTATTGGGCGAATTACAATATTTAATAAAAAACTCAGATATCCTAAAATAAAAATTATTGTTCCGATGGGGCGTACAATTATTTGAATTAACGGACCAAATAAACTTAACCGATATGATGAGTTAAGATTAATTGGTAATAACAAGAAAAAAATTACTAAGACCGGAATAAATTTTCGTTTAAGTTTGCTATATCGGTTAATCGTTGGTCGTAAAAATGTTAAAAGTAGCGATATTCCAAACCCTAAATAAAATGAACTATTAATGACAAGGCTTGGTTGAATAAGTAAAAAGCCAACTATAACCGCGGAAATCAAGTTAAGCTGATTCACTTCCTTTTTCCGTTTTAAAGCGATAAGTCGAACAATGTTTGTTATATAAATCCGGTAAAAACTAAATTTGCCAAGATTAAACAGCCATAATGGAAGTAAAACAATTAACGAAAAAATCCGTGCTTTATTTTTTTCAAACTTAAGCGCGAAGATTTTATCAAATAAGGCAATTACACTATTTAGATAAACGCCGCTTACCGAAAATAAAAACATGACCCCTAAACTTGCGGAACTTGCAATTACCGGGGCATCATAATCATGAATATTAAATAATAAACTTGCTAGAAGCGGTTCTGCTTCACTTGGCCACTTTGCTAAAAAAGTATTAATTGCGTGCGTTGGTCGCCAAAGCGATTTAACTAAATACGTCACTTTAGGATTGTACAAACTATATTTAGCCCCATTCGTTATTAAATATTTTTTAAATGAAAAAATACTATCCGTATAATCATTAACTAAGGGTGATAATTTTCCTTCTAAAAGTAAAACATCACCAATTGCTAAATGATGATTTTTTATTTCGACGTGAATTGTTCCGGTTAACGATCTGACAAGCACATAATTTTTGCTTGTGTTAATGACTAACGCATAATGCTTTAACGGACGATATAACGACGCTAAAAACGTTAATAAAATAAGCCCAATTCCAACCGAAACAAAGATGAGCGATAACCGCCATGTTGCTTTATTAAAGCGACGAAAAACAAAGATGTTATAAATAAGCGTAATAACAATAAACGGCCAATGTTTTGCTCCTAGGAGCGTAAAAACAAGACTTAACGTTGCCGCTAATAAATTCATCGTAAAATAATATAATCTTTGATTTTTTCAAACGTTGAATTGCCAACCCCGCTTACTTGCATAATTTCTTCAAGATACATAAATAAGCCGTTTTGACTCCTATAATTATAAATGGCTTGGGAAACGACTTGACCAATACCCGTTAAGGTTTGGAGTTCTTCCGCACTTGCCGTATTAATATTTACTTTAACAAGTGGTTCCGTATGACAAATGTCATTTTTCGCATAAAGTGGGGCAATATAGTAACTTACCCCTGGGGTAACGATAATACTTTCATTATATGCGCGGTCATCTGCGTTCGTAGTTACACCCCCGGCGGCTAAAATTAATTCTTCAAGCGTCGCATCCTTTTGTACTATATAACTCCCCGCATTATTTACTTCTCCATTAATATTTAGCGTATTGAAGTTATCATCAACTATCGACAACGCACTATCTTGTCCAGCAGGACTATTAGTTGGATCAAGCTTGACTAAGACAAAAATCGACACAAACGTAATTAGAACAATCGCAATAATAAGTTTTGACATAAAAAAACCTCCTTACTAATAAGTAGGAGGATTTTTACTATTTTGAATGAATTTTGTTACTTTTTAAATTTCAATTTTAATAATTTGGACTTCGTATGGTTTGGGTGCATTAACAGTTACAATATCGCCAACCCGTTTGTTTAATAAGGCAACACCAAGTGGTGATGTATAAGAAATTGTATTTTCTAACGGACGAGCTTCACCAACACCAACAATTTTATAAACATACGTCGCATTTTCACTTAAATCAACCATCGTGACCGTTGTTGATAAGTCAACGAAATCATTTGATGTCGCATCTTGAACTTCAATCGCATTTGAAAGAATTTCTTCAATTTCTGCAATCCGTTTTTCAACTTCACCTTGACGATTACGTGCGGCATCATAGTCAGCGTTTTCGCTTAAGTCACCGTGGGTTCGCGCTGCGGCAATTTCTTCTAAGACACTTGGCCGATCTTCGTTAATAAGTTTTGTTAATTCTTCTTCGTATTTTCTTTTACCTTCTGACGTTAAATAAATTGTATTTGTATTTGAAACCATAATATTACCATCCTTTATTACGGGCAATATTATAGCAAAAGACACGCCTTAATGCTAGACATAAAAATTAGGAACGACAATTCTTTTACCGAATTAACCAATTTTACGTAATTTAATTGTTCATTCGTGTGATTTGTCGGCGTTTTTACTCTTTTAAACTAGATAAACGATGTTTAATTCTCTATAATAGTACGGCGAGGAAAATATGGAACGGTTTAAAAAGTTTTGGTCATTATTTATTACCTTCTTCAAAATTAGTGCCTTTACTTTCGGTGGCGGTTACGCGATGATTCCGTTAATTCAAAACGAAATTAGCGAACGAAAGAAATGGCTTAATAGCGAAGAAATTTTTTCTATTGTTATTATTAGTGAATCAACTCCTGGTCCTTTAAGTATTAACGCTGCGACATATGTTGGCTACCGCGTTGCTGGTTTTTGGGGTGCCTTTTTTGCAACACTTGGATTAATTATTCCGCCATTTACAATTATCACAATTATTTCCTACTTCTTTCATGATTTTATGCAATTTACATTTATTCAAAATATGTTTAAAGGGATTCAAGCCGCGGTTTCAATTTTAATCTTAGACGCTGCGCTTAAACTTTCGAAAAAAATTGAAAAAGGGTGGTTCGCCTTTGTCTTAATTGGAATTACGTTTATTCTCCAAATTTTAATTGATGCGTTTGCCTGGAACTTCTCCTCCGTTTATTTTATTCTTGCGGGAATTTTTCTCGGGCTATTTTACTATAGTCTCCTTAACAATGTTAAAGGGAGGAAAAAATAATGGTTGATTGGTTATTAATCTTAAAACTATTTCTTGTTTTCTTTAAGATTGGCCTCTTCACTTTTGGTGGCGGGTATGCGATGATTCCCCTAATTAAAAGTGAAGTTGTTACGCGTGGCTGGTTACTTGAGGAAGAAGTTATTTCCTTTATTGCGATTAGTGAATCGACTCCTGGTCCCTTCGCTTTAAATATGGCGACCTTTATTGGGACCTCACAAGCGGGAATTTTAGGCGCGCTTACAGCCACTCTTGGAGTTGTCCTCCCAAGCTTTATTATTATTTTAATAATTGCTAAATGGTTACACCGCTTTAGCGATAATAAATATGTCGCTTGGGCGATGAAAGGCATTCAACCAATTGTCGTTGGCTTAATTGCGGCAACCGCGATTTCGCTCATTATTAAAAATGTTGATCCGCTCTTCCCTCGCTTTGGAGCATTTAATTTAACATCATTTACATTAATGATTGATTTTGCCATTGTTTATTTCGGTATCCGCTTGATTCGCAAAAAGCCGATGTCGCCTATCTTACTAATTTTTATTAGCGCAATCTTTGGATTAATTGTTTACGCCTAAATAAAAGAACCTCTATTAGGGAGGATTTTTTTTAGATAAAAAAACGATGTAATTAACTACACCGTTTTTATTTTTACTTATTCTTCGTCAATTAAGTCTTGGATAGAAGGATCTTCTTGATATGTTGCCAGAATTTCTTCAGCTTCGTCAAGTTCTTCATCACTTAAGTCTAAATCGTAAATTAAATTGTCAGGATTTTCTTCATCTTCATAATACCGGGCAACGATGATTTCTTCCGGATTATTTTTATCATAAAATAAGACATATTGCGCGCCGCGGTCTTCGTTATCATACGTGAATAAAATGTTTACTGTATGTTCAACACCTTCTTCATCCACTAAGACAATTTCATCGTCTACATATACTTCATCCATTGTTTTGTTCCATTAGTCGCGCTAAATATGTTTCTAAAATGACTTGGGCAGCCCACATATCGACGACTTCCTTTCGTTTATAAGTATTATACCCTAAATTTGCTAAACGTTCATTAGCTTCAATTGTCGAATAACGTTCATCAACTTTTATGAAATTTAAATCGGGGTTAATTTTATTAATATCTCCAATAAAGCGGTCAACGCTTGCTGTTCGTTCGCCTTCATGACCATCTTCATGGAGTGGATAGCCAATGACAATATCTTTAATATTATTTTCACTTGCAACCGCGATTACTTTTTCCCGCGCTGCCCGATAATTACCCACCCGAAAATTAAATTGTTCATGGCGAAGGGCAAGATTTTGCTGATCGTTACTAATCGCAATTCCTAATGTTTTTGTTCCTAAATCAAGAGCAAGAATTTTAGCCATTAATTATTCTCTCCACAAGTGGTTTAACTTCACTAAGTTTTGTTAAGTCTTTAGCTGCGCCACTAGCAAAGCCTGGCCGTCCACCACCGGAGCCACCTAATTTAAGAGCAACTTCTTTCATTAAAGCACCGGCTTTTAAGCCACGCTTTTGGGCAGCATCACTTACATAAATTGCAAGCGGATAGTTGGTGTTATCTTCACCACTTAAGACGATTACCGCAACTTCGTGTTCATCTTTAAGTGCATCAACAACTTGACCAAGGCCGTCACGCGAATAACTACGTAAATGTTTAACGAGTAAGTTAACACCGTTAACTTCATTAAATTCATCTTTTAATTTATTTGCTTCTAAACTTGAAAGTTTATCTTTAAGCCGACTTAATTCATCTTTTAAACTTTCTTGTTCTTTTTTGTTTGATTTAATTGTTTGATTTACTTCTTGAATCGAACCCGCACCAAGGAGGTCTTTTGCTTCATTTAGGAGTCCTTCCCGGCCTTTAAGTAATTCAAACGCACCTAAGGAAGTTTTTGCTTCAATCCGGCGAACACCGGCAGCGACCGCCCGTTCATGTTCAATAACAAATAAACCAATTTCATCGGTATTTAAGACGTGGGTGCCCCCACAAAATTCTTTCGAATAATCACCAAAACTTACAACGCGGACTAAATCAGCGTATTTTTCATCAAATAATGATTTCGCACCGGTTTTCTTCGCTTCTTCAATTGGTAAAATTTTGGTTGTTTGGACTAACGCAGCAGCAATTAATTCATTAACACGTTTTTCGATTTCGCTAAGGTCTTTTTCATTAATTGGGCCATTATAGTTAATATCAAAACGTAAATAATTTGGACCAACAAAGCTTCCTTGTTGATGGACATCGCCACCAAGAACATCGCTTAACACTTGGTCAAGTAAGTGCGTTGCCGAGTGATTTCGCATCGTTAACCGCCGGCGTTTGACATCAAGATGTAAAGTTACTTCGTCGCCTACTTGAACACTACCTTTATTTACTTTTACAAAATGTAAATGTTGGCCATGCGGCGCCAGGAGGGTGTCCGTTACGCTTGCTAGGAAGTTTTTACCACTAATTTCGCCTTGATCACCAATTTGACCACCGCTTTCCGCATAAAAGTTCGTTGATTTAACGACAATTTCGCCATATTCTTCAAGCTCATCAACCGCGACCCCATCTTTAAATAGGCCAATGACAGTTGTCGTAATTTCCTCTAGGTTTCCGTAATGGAACTTATCTTCCGCGGTGAAATTTAATAAGTCAGCGGATTGCGCGTTCATACTACCTTCATTATCACGCGCTAAGCGCGCCCGCACCCGTTGTTCATCGAGTAAGACTTGGAAACGGTCTAAATCAACAATGCCCCCCGCTTCTTCAACGATTTCCACCGTTAAGTCAATTGGGAAACCATATGTATCATAAAGTTTAAACGCATCATCACCACTTAAATTGACATTTTCAAGTAAGAATTTTCGTAATAATGCTTCGCCGGAAGCGAGCGTTTTAATAAACTTTTCTTCTTCAACTTTAATACTTTGGGCAACTTTACTTGCTTGCGTTGTCAAGTTAGGATAGAAATCTTTGTAGTGTTCAACAACAGTATCGACTAATTTATAAAGGAATGGTTCGCTAATGCCAAGCTTTTGCCCATAGCGCATTGCCCTGCGAACAATCCGCCGTAAAACGTAACCACGGCCTTCATTTGAAAACGCCGCGCCATCACTTAAGGCAAAAGTTAATGCCCGAATATGATCGGCAATTACGCGGAAACTCATGTAGTTTTCTTCAACATATTGCTTATTACTAAGAACTTCTGTTGCTTTAATAATTGGCATAAATAAGTCAGTTTCAAAGTTTGTTGGTGTTTCTTGAAGTACACACGCAATCCGTTCTAATCCCGCACCGGTATCGATGTTTTTTGAAGGAAGTTCTTTATAATCTTCCCGTGCAACACCTACTTTAGCGTTATATTGCGAGAAAACAATGCCCCAAATTTCGATATAGCGGTCATTATCTAAATCTTCTTTTAATAACCGTAATCCTTGTTTGGTTGGGTCATATTTTTCGCCACGGTCAAAAAACACTTCGGTATTTGGACCCGCTGGTCCTTCACCAATTTCCCAGTAGTTACCTTCAAGCGGAATTAAATGATCTTCGTTCACTCCCGCTTTAAGCCATGTATGTAATGTATCGCTATCACTTGGGTGATATGTCATATATAGTTTATCAACGGGCATTCCAAAGTATTCGGGTGAAGTTAAAATTTCTAACGCCCAAGGAAGCATTTCGGCCCGGAAATAATCGCCAATTGAGAAGTTGCCAAGCATTTCAAAAAAGGTGTGATGGCGCGCGGTCCGTCCAACGTTTTCAATATCATTTGTCCGAATTGATTTTTGGACATTGACAAGGCGGGGGTTACTAGGAATTATACTTCCATCAAAATATTTTTTTAACGCCGCGACCCCAGCATTAATCCATAATAAAGTTGGGTCATCATGGGGGACCAAACTAGCGGACGCAATTTGTTGGTGGCCCCGTTCTTTATAAAAACGGATCCAAGTTTCACGAATTTGTTGACCAGTTAATTTTTTCATACGTTATTCTCCTTAAACATAAAAAAAGTACCTTAAGGAACGAAATGCTCGCGGTACCATCCTTATTCATTACGTTTGTAATGCTCTTAATTACTCTTAACGCGAGCGACGAAGATAGTTAGTCTTATCAAGAAAGTGGCCTACTTTACTCCCACGCAACGCTTGCACCATCGTCCGTTGTCGCTAATCGTTTTCGTAAAGCTTCGTTTTCTTATCGATTGATTTATTATAACACAAATTTAAACGGCGGTAATAGCAAATTGATGATTACCAGCCTGATTAATTAGCGTTTTTCGTTAGATTTCTTCTTCATTAAGTTTTTCAATAATTAATTCAAGTTTAACAATCCGCCGGTTTTCGACTTCTTTAATAATAAATGTTAATAAATAGTTTGTCGCGAATGATTTTTCCACTTCATGCGTTTCAACGCGGTGATTTAGTGTTACTTCCATATCAACTTCGGGAAGTGAAGATGCAAGTTCATAAACAAACCCACCCACAAGCGGGCTATGATTCGCGGGAGCTTCACCTAAATGAAGTTCGTCAAATAATTCATCAACTTCCATATCCGGCGATACTTGATAATGATTTTCACTTAATTCAATAATGTCATCTTCTTCGATTTCATCGTATTCATCATAAATTTCTCCGACGAGTTCTTCTAAGACGTCTTCCATTGTTACGATGCCAGCGGTTCCACCATATTCATCAACAACAATTGCC
>DIQT01000015.1:63834-64286 GCA_002427365.1 Caryophanales bacterium UBA5455 | reverse complement strand
ATATTCATCAACAACAATTGCCATATGTCTTTTCGTCGATTGCATAACCGTTAATAAGTCATCGGCTTTTGTATTCTTACTAATAAAATATGGTTCGGTTAAAAGATCACGAACATTAATTTGTTCACGGTTATCGCGGGCTTCAATAATTGCAAACATAAAGTCTTTGACAGACAAGATGCCAATAATATTATCTTTATCGCCTTCATAAATTGGAACACGAGAATATCTTGATGCATGTAAACTTACATAAATATCATGAGGTGGGGTTGAAATTTCAATCGCATCGATATCAACCCGGGGAGTCATAATGTCCCCCACAACTTTATTTTCTAAGTCAAGCGCACTTTGAATTAAATCGGCACGGTCTTCATCAATTACGCCTTCCCCTTCCATCACATCAATAATTGATTCCAGTTCTTTATCCGTAATTGACGGGGTTACTTCCACTT
>DIQT01000015.1:63219-63671 GCA_002427365.1 Caryophanales bacterium UBA5455 | reverse complement strand
TTCATCATGTTTAATAATATCCGCCGCTCGCTTAATTTGCATAAATAACCAAGTTAATGGGGTAAAGAATTTCATTATTACCCACATTATATTCGAACGTTTTAAAATTGTTTTTTCTGGATTTTCTTTCGCAAACGATTTTGGTAAAATTTCGCCAAAAATTAAAACAAGGATTGTCATCACAACCGTTGAAACAACATTTGACCACGTCGGGCCTAAAATAAAAACCCGGGCAAACATCGATGCGGCAATCGTTGATGCCCCAATATTAACTAAGTTATTGCCAATTAAAATCGCGGTAATTGTTTTATCATAATTTTCACTTAAATAAACGGCTTTCCGCGCACCCCGCTTATTTTCATCCATTAAGTTTCGTAGTCGAATGTTATTCAATGAAGTTAGAGCGGTTTCGGTCGCCGAGAAAAAGGAAGAAAAAAATAAACAAAAAATAA
>DIQT01000015.1:48351-63067 GCA_002427365.1 Caryophanales bacterium UBA5455 | reverse complement strand
GAAAAAAATAAACAAAAAATAAGCGCTAATAATAAACTAAGATCAATCCAAATCGAATCACTACTAAAAAGTGGTAATTCCGTTATATTTGTGAGAAATTTAATTGATAAATCAGGTAGAGGATCCAAGAAACACCACACTCCTTTGGGGAAATAATTTTTATTTTTCGCTAAACCCCATTTGCTTGGCAAAAGTAATAATACTTTTATAAAGGAATTATACAAAATAAATGAATAAAGATAAATATATATGTATCTAATTACATCATTTTTTTATCATCGCGATAAACTTCGTCGATTATTCCGCCACCTAAACAAATATCGCCGTCATAAATGACTGCGGCTTGGCCCGGGGTAACGGCTTTAACACCTTGCGGATACGCTAGCATAAATGTCGTTTCATCAATGTGCGTTAAGGTTACTCTTTGATCAGCTTGCCGGTAACGGAATTTTGCACTAAGGTGCGCCCCATCACGCGGTCGCTTGTTAATCCAGTTAGCAACTTTGATAATTGCTTTATTACTATATAAATACGCATCTTCATCACCACTAGCGACGTATAAAATATTTTTTTCAACATCTTTATTAACGACAAACCAGCCTTTTGCTTCTTCACCAGCGATTCCCCCGATGCCTAAGCCCCGGCGTTGACCAATTGTGTAATATAAAACACCATCATGTTTACCTAGTACACGGTTATTATTAATATCAACAATATCACCTTGATGAGCTGGTAAATAATTCGTTAAAAATTGTTTAAAGTTTCGTTCCCCAATAAAACAAATACCTGTGGAATCCTTTTTATCCATGACCGATTTTAAGTTTAAATCGTGCGCAATCTGGCGAACTTCTTCTTTCGGTAAATTCCCAAGCGGAAATAAGGCAGCGGCTAATTGATATTGCGATAATTGGCTTAAAAAGTATGTTTGATCTTTATTTAAGTCGTGTGCTTTTAATAAATCCGCTCGCCCATCTTTAACAACTTTTTTTGCGTAGTGCCCGGTGGCAATATAATCAAAGCCCCGCTTTTTAGCGTAAGTTAAAAACGCATCAAATTTAATATATTTATTACAAAAAATATCGGGATTAGGTGTGCGCCCGACTTGATATTCTTCAAGAAAATGAAGGAAAACGTGGTCCCAGTACTCTTCAATAAAGTCAACGCGGAGTAATTGTATTCCTAAAAGGCTTGCAACTGCTTTAGCGTCCGCGTAATCAACTTCTTGGCTACATTGATCATCATTTAAAGTTGGATTACCTAAGACGTCATTATTCGCCATTGAGTCCCAGTTTCGCATAAAAGCGCCGGTTACATCATATCCTTGCTTCAATAGTAAATAGGCGGCAACTGCGCTATCAACACCGCCACTAATTCCAACTAATACTTTTGTTTTATTATTATCGACCATATATTTCCTCAGAATCTAATAAAATCGTCATTGGTCCATAGTTAATTAGCCCTACTTGCATATCAGCACCAAAAACGCCTGTTGCTACTTTATCATGTTTTGTTTTTAAAACATAATTAAAGTACTCATAAAGACTTTCGGCTTTATCGCCACCTAAGGCATTTGTAAACGATGGCCGGCGACCTTTTCTTGTATCCGCGTAAAGTGTAAACTGAGAAACGGAAAGAATTGCACCCGCGACATCATTAATATTTAAATTAGTTTTTCCTTGTTCATCAGGAAAAATGCGTAAGCCTAATAACTTATCAACCATTTTTTCAACGATTTCTTGCTCATCCGTTAAGGTAAAGCCAACAAAAATAAGGATGCCTTCCTTAATGTGTGCAACTTCTTTTTCTTCGATTGTTACAGACGCTTCATTAACGATTTGAATTAAGATTCTCATTTGTCACCTCAAATATATTATAGAGTTTATTCTAACAAGTTGTTATACTAAATTGAAGAAGGTAATAAAATGATTGCTCCTTTAGCGTACCGGATGCGCCCAACAACTTTAAACGAAGTTATTGGTCAAACCCATTTAGTTGGTGAAAACGGTTTTTTAACAAAAATCTTAGCAAACGAAATGTTAGTTTCGCTTATTTTTTATGGACCCCCAGGAACGGGTAAAACAACAATTGCGACCGTGTTAGCGGAATCATTTCATGTTCCTTTTTCAAAGTTAAACGCGGTTACTTCAACTAAAAAAGATTTAGAAACCGTTATTGCCACCGCAAAACTACATCCAACAGGATATATTCTTCTTTTTGATGAAGTTCATCGCTTAAATAAAGACAAACAAGATATATTACTGCCCTTTATTGAAGATGGCACGATTTATTTATTTGGGATGACAACTGCGAATCCATATTTAGCGATTAACCCAGCGATTCGATCTCGAACGCACTTGCTAGAAGTTAAAAAACTTACGAGTGATGAAATTGTTCGCGGATTAAAACGCGCGCTTACTTCGTATCAAGGATTAAATAACAAACTATCAATTAGTGAAGATGCCTTAAACTTAATTGGAAAAATGAGTGGCGGCGATTTACGCTTTGCACTTAATTATTTAGAAGTTCTCTCGTTAAGTAATGATGATGTAATTAATGTTAGTAAAGTTCAAGAAGTTTTACATGTCCCAAATTATTTACTCGATAAAGATGAAAATGACCATTATGATGCCGTAAGCGCGTTGCAAAAAAGTATTCGAGGAAGTGACGTTGATGCAGCGCTTTATTATTTAGCAAGATTATGTGCGGCGGAAGATTTAGCTTCAATTGAACGAAGATTATTAGTTACCGCCTATGAAGATATTGGCTTAGCAAATCCTCAAGCGGTGGAACGGTGTGCGACCGCGATTACGAGCGCAAAACAACTTGGCTTCCCAGAAGCAATTATTCCGTTAGCGTTTAGTGTTGTTGATTTAGCGCTTTCACCTAAATCCCGCGCGGCAGTCGATTCAATGCATAAAGCGATGGACCTAGTTAATAACCAACCACTTGATGTCCTTGATTATTTAAAATTTACTCCCGTTAACGCGAAGGAAGAGGATAAATATCCTTATGATCGGCCCGACTTATGGGAAAAGATTCAATATTTACCTGAATTAATAAAACACCTTCAAATTTATGACCCAAGTTTTACCTCACAATATGAACAAGCATTAAATCAAAATTATACGCGGCTAAAAAAAATTAACCGTACCCGCGATCTAGCATCGCTAAAAAGCAAAAAGAAAGTTTGATAAGGAGGTAGCGTGATGGATGAAATTGTTTTAATATCTTTAAATCAGGCACTTCGTCAACACATTTTTAGTGTGGTTATTAAAACCTACTTAAATGCAGCGAGTAGTGAAGATGAAACCGTAAAATTATTAATTCTTGAAAATATTGGCCTTTCTTTTGCTGAACTTCCCAAAACGAGTAACGAACCACTTAATATCGCGACCGCATTATTACGAAAGATTTGTCCTAGCACTTTACGTTATGATTTTGTTTCCAATAAAAGTTATGAAGCAAGCTTACCGTTAATTATCGAAGGGATTACATCAAACAAGTACGAAGTCAGTACTGGGTATGATCTTAGTGATGTATTGCAGTTATTAAACATTATTGCGTTTTTACCTGAACGACCCGATTTAATTAAGAAACGCTTAGAAACATTTTATTTACGAACTTATGGAACGTTTAAGTTATCCCTTACATTTCCCGCGTATATTAGTGTTTTAGTAAGTGATGCTTATGTCCGAACGATTAGTGCTTTTAGCAAACTTTGGGAAAGAAATAATTATAAATTTAGTGATGAAGACCACGTTCTCGCATTTTTTCATGTCCTACATAATATTTATGAACAGCTTAAAGTCGAGCAAGTTGAGCAAATATGGATGCTAAATAATATCCATGAATTATTTGTAAAATCAGTGCAAGAAAATGCTCGGCTTGGCAAAAAAATATATGAAAAATATTTTGAAAATAAATCAGTGAATGAATTTGGCGATTCGCTATATACCGATGCAATTCGCCGGCTAATGGCGATTGAATTATTTTTAAATGAACCGCAAAAAGACATTGCATTTGGTAATGAAATTATTCAAGAAATTATGCGAAATGAAATTTTAACATTAGATATTTCCAGTCAACTTCGCCATCATTATCTACCAATCTCCACTGATTCTAAAGCGCGTAATGCTGGACTTAAAAAAATCGCCGACAAAACTCCCTTAATTGAATTATTTAAGCAATTTTATGAAACAACTTTATTAGGGAAGACTGATGTAAAAAGTGAAGACATTTTAGTTCAAATAACTGATATTCTTGGACCGCTTTATGCGAACAATTATACAATTGAATATAAAAAGGATAAAGGTGATAAATCATCAACAAAACCCTCTTCTAATATTGAATTTAATATTCGTTCCGAAAGTTTTAAAGACTTTTTCTATGCGAATTACGTGAATAAAAAGAAACATGATACCGCAACAAATTTCAATGAATTTGTCGATTGTTTATACCGCTGCCAAGATATTGTTTTTGCTGAAGATGAAAATGACTTTTGGTTAATTGTTGATCGGGCAATTGATAATAGTATTCAAGTTTATTTCTTAACAGCCCACTATACATTACTTCATTTTATCAAAGATAAAAAAGCCCCAAAAACATTAGATAAATCATTTATCTTCTTTCCCTTTTTTAAGGGTATTGAACGGTTAATTGTGAAAATTATTGATGACTACTTCTATGATTTGACCTTTGAAATTTATCAAAACGGCGATGAATCCACTGGTATAAAGAAAACTATAAATGTATTTTCAAGAAATAAAGGCAATTATCCGTGGACGAGCTATTTGAATTTAGCGGAACGGATTGCCTTATTAGCGACAGCGGTCAAACCGTTATTAGGTCATGAAGGGGCGGAAGATTTGGCAAACAGTTTAAATGATTGGCGCGTGCGGGTTCGTAATCCGCTCTCGCATGAATATGTTGTTTCTAACCAAAAAATATTATTTGAACATTACTTTTCAAATATCGATGTGGTGGATAAATTACTCCATTTATCGCAAAAGTTACATGATGCGAATGATAAATAAAAAACCGACGGTTACTTCGTCGGTTTTTATTAACTCATTAAATAATTAATTTATGGACCACCGGTTGAATTTTAACGGGTTCTTTTGATATTTTATATGAATTTTTAATATCTTGTAAAACGCCTTCAATTTCTTCTCGCGGCTTATTTGTATGAGCGGTTGCTAATAAGTCACCCTTATGGACACGGTCGCCAACTTTAGCGCTTAAAACAATACCCGCACTAGGATCAATGACATCTTCAATTGTTTCACGGCCTGCACCTAAATGCATGCCCGCGACACCAATTTCTAAACTATCGATTCGTTCGATATAGCCATCTTCACTTGCCACAATTGGAATTAAATGTTTGCTAACTATGAATTTGCTTGGGTCAACAATATAACTAGCGTCACCGCCTTGCGCCGCAACCATTTGTTCAAGTTTCTTTAACGCGGAGCCATCGGCAATTTTACTTTCCGCTAATTTGCGGCCTTCTTCTTCGGACTTAACGATCTGCGCTTGCATTAACATTACCGAAACAGCGCTTAAACATAATTCAACTAAATCCGTTGGACCATGGCCTTGTAAGGTTTCAATCGCTTCAATTACTTCAAGGTTATTACCAATCGTTAAACCAAGTGGTTGATCCATATCGGTTAACATTGCTTTTGTATCACGGTTTAAGGATTTACCAATTTCCACCATCGTCGTCGCTAATTCAACAGCGTCATCATATGTTTTCATAAAAGCGCCGGAGCCAAATTTAACGTCTAGTAAAATTGTATCCGTACCACTCGCAAGTTTTTTCGACATAATCGAGGAGGCGATTAACGGAATACTTTCAACAGTCGCCGTAACATCACGTAAGGCATAAATTCGTTTATCCGCAGGGACTAAATCACCTGTTTGTCCAATAACCGCTAAACCAATGTCATTAACTTGATGAACGAATTGGGGAATTGGAATTTCAATCGATAAGCCAGGAATTGATTCAAGTTTATCAAGCGTTCCACCCGTATGACCTAACCCTCTTCCGCTCATTTTCGCGAGCTTTGCGCCACAACTAGCAACTAAGGGACCGATGATGAGCGTTGTTTTATCGCCAACGCCACCGGTCGAATGCTTATCAACGGTAATTCCTTTAATCGGTGATAAATCAACGACATCACCCGAATGCATCATCGCATCGGTTAAGCTAGCAATTTCATGTTTGTTCATTCCAACAAACACAATTGCCATTAATAAAGCACTTGTTTGATAATCAGGAATACTATGATCAGTTACTCCTTTAATAAAAAATTTAATCTCTTCATCTGATAAGGCGCCACCATATCTTTTTTTGGCAATAATATCAGTCATTCGCATAAGCACATCTCCTTTTTTTTAAGCAATTAGCTTGTGATTTTTCTTATTAAGATAAGGCAAGAATAATTTACGATGTTCGATCCGTAAATTATTTACACTTGCTTGCATCGAAGTTTGGACAGATTTAGAAAATTCAACCGTCGATTTTCCTTCGTAGTCACTTGGTAAATATGGTTTACCAACCGTAAGACAAATCGGATAGCGTTTTATATTTGTCATCGTTAACGGAAATTGGGTACCAATTAGAGTAATTGGGACAATTTCAACTTTTGCGCGCATCCCCGGTTTAAACGACCCAGCTTTGAATTCATTAAATGGCGCAGTATAGGAACGGTTTCTTGTTCCTTCGGGAAAAATACAAACGGTTAATCCGTCTTTTAAACAATTTTCCATCGCCCGAATACTATTTATTTCCGCTCGTAAATTACCCCGTTCTAATGTAATTCCATCAAGTAATTTTAAACATTTACCTGCTAACGGCATTTTATATGTTTCTTCTTTTGCAATAAAAATAATTGGTTTTTGACTATATGTCATAATTGTTAACGCATCAAGAAGCGAAAAATGGTTAACAATTAAAAATTGCGTCCGCGTATTTTGAATGTTATACATTCCTTGTGCATGAATATCCACCCGAAGATATTTAAGCAGTTTAGCGGATAATTTTCTTATTAAGTCATAGCGTTCTTGTAAGGAATAACGGTCTTTATGCCGAAGCATCCGTAAAATATGCACAAAATAATGGTACAAAAAATATGGGAGATAAATTGTGAAAACTTTAATCCATTTCCACATGGTTACACCTCAAAACTTAGTTCGCCTTGACCTTCATCATCTTTTCGTAAACCGACAATTAAAAATGACAATGGTTGGACAACCAGACGTTTAACGTATGTATCTTGTTTGCCAGCACAATAACCGGCCCGATTGAAAACAATTTTTTCATAATCGTCAAGGTCATAATATATTGTATCTTTTGTTGGGTTAAAAAACACTTTAAACGACCGAAATGGTGAATCGTATTCACTAATATTAATGTAGTCAATTAAGAGGGCCGCACCCCCGCTAACGGAATTAATATCTTCAAAAACAATCATCTTTTCAATTTTTTCTGGATCGCTTTCATATAAGAAATGACAATCTTTTCTAAGTTTTGTTAATTCTTTAAAGTACAAGGCTAAATCATACCGTTCATCAAGTTTCACATAGGCGAATTGATTAACGCGGTCCCCACTCCGATACGAGTTTTGATCACCAAATTTTGTTAAGCCAATTTCTTGGCCTTTATGATAAAACGGAATTCCAAACGCAATCATAACAGCGCTATTAAGTAAGCGTAAGCGAGCTAACATTTCTTTTTCGCTTTCGCCTTGATTGGCAACCGTTATTTTATCAAATACCGTAGCGTTATCGTGACATTCAACATAGTTAATCGATTGGGCAGCGGTTGTGTATTTTGGTGGAAAAACTAAATCGCTTGATGAACCTAAGTGCGCAAACTTAAAGCCTAAGCGATATTCATTCGCTCCGAGTAAGAAACCTTTATCCGCCATCCGATCTTCAGCGGTCGAACCTTTAACGATATCGCGGAAGGAATCATTAAAAAAGGCCCATGAAGGTAAAAAGGCGTGATTATCTTGCGTTGATTTTTCTTTGTTTGGTAAATTTGTCGGCATATTCCATCCTTCGCCATAAAGCATGACGTCTGGTTTAATGGCGCGGGCAACTTTTTCAATTTGATAAGATGTTTCTAAATCGATAATTCCAAGTAAATCAAAGCGGAAACCATCAATGCCATACATCTTCATCCACCACACAACACTATCAATAATGAGCCGCCGCACCATATAACGGTCGGTTGCTAAATCATTACCACAAAAGGAACCATTCGACATTGTTCCATCATCGTTCCGCCGGAAATAATATCCGGGCACGACTTTTTCAAAAATGCTTGTTGATGCTTCATAAACGTGATTAAAGACAACGTCCATATTTACCCGAATCCCCGCGTCGCGAAATTGATAAATTAATTGTTGGAGTTCTTTAATGCGACTTAGTGGATCGCTTATTTCACTTGCGTATGAGCCTTCGGGCACAAAATATTGCGCGGGGTCATAACCCCAGTTATAACTTTCTTTCGGTTTTGTTTCATCAATGGTCACAAAATCATACACTGGCATTAATTGTAAGTGCGTAAAACCTAAACTCGTTAAGTAATCAAATCCGGCGGGGTTTCCTCCTTTAGTTAACCGTCCCCGTTCCCCTAAGCCACGATACGTTGCTTTATGAAAAATATCGGTTGTTTTATCACTACTCATATCGCGGACACTTGCTTCATAAATTATCGCTTCGGTCATTTGATTAAAGGGCGGCATCTTTTGGCCCGCAAAATTTGGTGTAAATGAGACAAAATCAGCAACAACACTCGTTGAGGCGTTTTGCCCCGAGGCCACCGCATATGGATCAACTGTTTCGACAACACGCCCATTATTAACGATGATATACGTATAATGTGCGCCAATGAGCCGACGAGAAAAACTAATCGTATAAACGCCTTGGTCACCCCGTTCTAGCACATGAATTTCTTCTTCGCCTTCATACGTTAAACGCATTAAGACATTACTCGCTAACGGCGCCCATAAGTAAAAGGATGTTTCATTTTCGCCTAAATGAACGCCAAGAGGTCCATCGTAGGAATATTGTTCATCAAACTCGTCACTAAAAACCGCATTCGTCATATCAAGCGCTTCTGCCCCATAATTAGCGGTATATAAAACATACATATGACCAAGCGTTAATTCATATGGTGCTTCTAGTTCATATAAATTCATTCCAAATTGAAACTTAATATTTTTAATTTTAAGTGGAATGGGCGTTTCATTATCACGGGCTAACGAAAACCGTGGATTTTCATCTTTTTTATCTTTGCTAAATAATGTAACGTGAATATCAGTGGGGCCAAAATACTTGGCTTTCATAAAATAATTTAACATACTCATTCTCTTTTCTAAATAATTACAACCGCGACCGCATAATCACCATCATGAGCGATGGAAACCGCATAAACGCTTTCACCATAATGTAACCACGGCTTCCCTGTTTCGGAAGGGAGAATTTCAATTTCTTGAAAGGGAATCCGCTTTTCTTCATCATCATACGCCTTAATAAACGCTTCTTTCGCGGCAAAGCGCCCCGCAGCAAATTGTTCGGGGTGCGGGTGATTCAAATATAGTGCATATTCTTTTTTACTTAACACCCGTTCGGCAAGTTCTTGTTTATTAACAAACCTTGATATAAGAACTAAATCAATACCTATTCCCATATGATTCCTAGTTAATACTCATTATTATCAATCCGAATTTCTTCGGGTGAACGTTTATCTTCATTAAGAACGCGTGAACCCCGGGCCGAATTAGATTCGCCACCGACTTCGACAACACCTTGATCTTTTAACATATTAAAGATTCGTGATGCGCGGGAAAAGCCCATGGAGAAAATTGTTTGAATCCGGTTAATCGAAATATAATCTTGGGTTAAGACCCATTCTTTAATTTCTTCATAGCGTTCATCTTTTTCGACGATTAACCCACCGAAGTCCGCTCCAGCGGCACTTCGCTCTTTTAAGTCGAGGAATTCTTGTTTGTAATTTGTTGGATAATGTTCTTTTAAGAAATTAACAACTTGACGGATTTCTTTATTATCAACATAACTTCCTTGTAATCTCGTTAACCCTTGGCGAGAGATTAAAGGGCTTTCCACTAATAAGTCACCTTTACCAAGTAATTCTTCGGCACCACCACGATTTAAAATTGTCATCGAGTCGGTTGGTGAAGAAACCATTAAGGCAACACGTGTTGGTAAGTTTGCTTTAATAACACCGGTAATAACATCAACGGATGGCCGTTGGGTCGAGATAACTAAATGAATACCCGCGGCGCGCGATTTTTGTGCAACCCGGACAACGGGAGTAGCAATATCTTTAACCGCGCCGACAAGGTCCGCATATTCATCAATAATGACAACGATGTGTGGCATCTTTTCATAGCCTTCCATTTCGGCAATTTCATTAAATTCACTAACACTACTAGCGCCCGTTTCTTCAAGTAAATCATAACGATTTTCCATTTCAGCAACGAGTTTATCCATCGCTACTTTTGCTTCATCATAATCGGTAATAATTGGACATAATAAGTGAGGCATATCTTTATATTTACCCATATCAATCCGTTTTGGGTCAATAATCATTAAGCGTAATTCATCAGGACGATTGCGCATAATGAGAGTCATAATAATTGAGTGAATAAAAATTGATTTCCCGGAACCAGTCGTCCCCGCCACAAGAATATGTGGTGCTTCATCAAGCCGGGCACTAACAACTTTACCCGCAACGTTTTTCCCAAATGGGATTAATAACCGCGTTTTAACAGATGTTGGTTCTGGTAAGCCTTTTAAACATTCCTTAAATCCAACAATAGCGGTTTCTTGGTTAGCAATTTCTAACCCCGAAGTTGAGCGTCCCGCGACAATTGGTTCAAATCGGGCCCGAACCCCATTTAGTCGAATCGAAACATCACGGACAACTTTTTCAACCGCATTAACACTTTCATTATGATTCATTTGAATATCAAATTGCGTAACCGTGGGGCCAATCGTATATGAAATTGCACTGGCACCGACATTAAAACTCACAAGTGTTTCATTAATTGTACGTAACCGTTCTTCTGCAAGTGATTTATTTTTAGCAATAAAATCGGTGTCTGAATATTCCGAGAGTAAATCAAGTGAAGGATAAACGTATTTTTTAACCGGGCTAACTTGTGGTTTACTAACCGGTTGCGCTACTGGTTTCGCTTTTTGAATCGGCGGCGCTTGATAGCTTGGCGCAACAGTTGGTTCGCGATAAGTAGTTTCGAGTTCATTTTGATATGGTTCATCTTCAAGTAATGGTTCCGCTACATATTCAGCATCAAAGATACTACCAATTTCGGCTTTTTCTTCGCTTTCATGTGGCGGATAAATAACGGGGTCCTTTGTTGGTAATGGTTGCGCCGTTGTTACTTTAACTTCTTGAACATTCGTATCAACATAAACAGCACGTTTTAAACCATATTTATTTTCTAATTCCCGCGTGTTAGTGGGAATGGCTAATTCTTGTTCTTCAACATCAATCGGAACCGCTTTACTTTCTTTAATGGGTGAGGCAAGTGGCCGATATGCTGGTTTGCTACTATGCCTTTCTAGTGATGAGGCATCTTCAAAGAAGGCCTTCTTTTCTTTACGCCCGGCCCACGATAATTTAATCTTCTTAAAATTTGCTTTAATAAAATACCAAAATAAGAGGACTAAGCCTAAAATAAATAACAAAATAATAAATGTGAGCGCAACAGGATACGATAAAAACATTAATAAAATAGTCAAAACCGTATCACCAAGTAATCCGCCACCATAAAAACCAAAGGGCAAATACCCATCCGATAAATTCATATCTTTCAATGTTTTCCCATTTAATGCGTGTTCCTTAATTATTGGGTTAATCGTTTTAAAACTTAGTGCTGGATAGTTTGTCCGGATAATGTCTTGCTTATAAAGTAAATAACTCGCTAATAAGGTAATCGTAAATAAAAGAACCGCAACCCCGGTTGTCGAAACATTCCATTCGCCAAGCGGATTTTCTTTTTTGAAAACAATTAAAACACCAGCGATAATTAGCATGATGTAAATTAAAAAATATAATGTTCCAAATAAGTAAATTAACAAATAATTTATATATGTAATTAAAAAGCGATTTAATAACCCAGAAACACCCAAAAGAACCAGCATTATTCCACCAGGAATTCGCGCTGGATGGGGTGGAGATTGTTGGGGGTCCAAAGGTTTATTTCCTTGGGCTTCTAAATCTTTTTTCATATTAATTTATTATACAACTAAATAAAAAGAAGATAAAGGTTAGATGCCGATATTTTCGCTTTATTACAACGAATAAACGCTCGTATTCGGAGTGTTAAATACTACTAATTAAGGGTAAGACCATTGGATGACGTCTTGTTTCCCGCCAAAGGTATCGTTGTACGAGTTCTTCAACTTCTTCACTAACTAATTCGATATCAAGTTTACCGGGAGCTTTTAAGGCCCGATCAACAACTTCAACATAAATTTTTGCTAGTTCATTAATGACAATATCGTTTTCCCGAACAAAGATAAAGCCGCGCATTTGAATATCGGGTCCCGCGACAATTTGCCGTTTAAATTTATCGATCGATATACCCATGACAACAACGCCATCTTTACTTAGCGTTGAGCGGTCATCAAGGACACCACTTGAGGTATCACCAACCCCAATGCCATCAATATAAAGTTCACTTGCGGCCACAACATCCGGCCCAACAACACTTAATTTTGCTTTTTCATCGACAAAAGCAACAACGTTTCCGTTTTCTAATAAGAAAATATTATTGTGGTTTAAGCCAATCCGCATACTAACAGCGGTTTTAGCGTTCGCCATCATTTGTTTATAATCACCCGTCACCGGAATATAATACTTTGGTTTTAGTAAGGATAATAACATTTTAATATCTTCTTCCGCCGCATGCATCGGTGCTAATTGGCGGCGACCGATTTTAATAACATTAACACCCGTTTTATATAAGTCATCAATTGCTTGGGTGGCAAAGTTTTCAAAATTATAGGCCGGTGGAGCGGCGACAATAAACGTATCACTTGGATCTAAAACAATCCGTTTATCTTCATGTTCTTTTGCCGCGATGAGGGCAATTTGCCGATATACTTCATCCCCTTGACCCATAATTAAAATGACTAAATCACTTTGCCGAACGCGTAAAATATCATCCTTATCGACAACATAGGCGCGCGGGATTTTTAAAGCGCCAATACTTTGGAACCGTTTAAAATATTCACGAACATTATCATCATAAAAATAAATCTTCTTTTCATGTTGCCGCGCCATATTAATAATTTCTTCTAATTGATACGTCGATTGATCATAAACCACAACAAAAATCCGGCCTTTTGCATCTTGAAACGGCCGCGCAAAATGTGGCGTTAAGCGATGATTGGGGGATGTATACCCTTTTCGTTCCGCCCCTTTTGATTCGGTTAAGAGCGCTAAAACTTTATGTTCCGAGATTTTCGCTAAGGCGTTTAAATCATGCGAATAGTTTGGATCTTGATTGTATTCAACAATATAATCACCACTATAAACAATATAACCTTGTTCCGTTTTAATCGCGACGCCCGAAGAGGCCATCATCATATGCGTTGTTTGGAAAAAGCGAACCGTCCGCCCATTAATTAAATGTTTTGACGTTGGCTCAATTACTTTAAAATCATAATTAATATCTAAATTGCGTTTTTTCGTAAACGCTTCAATCATTACTTTTGTTGCATTTGAAACGTAAACAGGTGCTGGAACATCGCGATAAATAAATGGTAATGCTCCAAATAAATCGTCATGACCATGCGTAATAATGTAAGCTCGCACCCGATCTTTATTTTCTTTTAAATACGTATAGTTTGGAATAATTAAATCAATTCCTGGTTTTGAAACATCGGGATATTTCGACCCCGCTTCCATTACAATTATATCTTCGCCAGCTTCGACGACATACAAATTATTGCCGTCTTCATCAAGCCCGCCAAGCGCAAAAATACGAACTGTTTCCGCCATAAATAACCTCCTTAAATAATAAAATTATAAATATATCAATTATCTCTTTCATCGAATATTTCTTTAATTATATCGACTATTAAAATATTTTCAAGATATAGCACTTATTTAAGGTGCATATCGCACGTTGCAATTAAATCAACGCCAAGATTTAAGACATTTTTAACAATTACATCGCCCATTTTTACGGGGGCTTGCACAGTAATTGTATTGCTATATGCCATAATTGCCGGAATTTGCTCTTTACTTACTTCACCAGAAACTTTTACTGGTAAGCGGCGAAAAGCACTATTCACTAACCGAACAGTTGTCGCAAGTTCCCGCTTTGGTTCCGCTAATTCGCTTATTGCATATTTCGGACCCCGACCACATTTATGACCGGTGACCACATTATTTTCATCAACTGTAAGCGTACAGCCGCGCGGACACATAATACATGTTAAAGAAATTGGACGATTAGGCATGAGCAATTACCTCCACAATTACGGGTTCATTACTAACAAGCTTTTCACTGTTAATTTCAATAATTTCCATTTGCGCCGGTAACGCAAACGGTAAGAAAATTTTTCGCACAATATTTTCCCCTTGGC
This sequence comes from Caryophanales bacterium UBA5455, assembly GCA_002427365.1. GTDB lineage: Bacteria > Bacillota_I > Bacilli_A > RFN20 > CAG-826 > UBA5455. The sequence goes on along the minus strand of DIQT01000015.1, from coordinate 48,415 downwards.
GAACGACGATTCGAACATTTTCTAAGGGCTTCTTAGGCCGATATTTTAAATGGACAATATTATC
>DIQT01000015.1:34380-48178 GCA_002427365.1 Caryophanales bacterium UBA5455 | reverse complement strand
GGACAATATTATCTTTTGTCCTTAAGGCAATCCGATTTGGTAAAACGTAATTAATTAAATTTCCGGGTTCAACTGCAATTTGTTCGATATTTCTACTTGTCCGCTCAAATAAATAGTTTGTCGCACTTTTACCCGCGACCGCACCTTCATCACTAACATAGTCAACAACATCATGAACGTGAAGACCATTTCCCGCAATAAAGATGCCGGGAACACTACTCATAAACCGTTGATCAACAACAGGGAAGCGCCCATGATTTAATTCAATTGGTAAATTTCTTAATAACCGTGTATCAGGAATTAAGCCGATTGATAAAAGTAACGTATCAACTTCAAAGCGAATTTCGGTGCCAGGAATTGGCGTAAAGTTTTCATCAACTTTCGCAATCGTCACCGCTTCTAAGCTTTTTTTACCTTCAACTTTGACGACTGTATGTGATAAATATAACGGGATAGAAAAATCATCTAAACATTGGACTTTATTTCGGGGCAAGCCACTTGTGTATGGTAAGATTTCGGCAACCCCCAAAACTTTTGCCCCTTCTAGTTCCATCCGGCGCGCCATAATCATCCCAATATCGCCACTTCCTAAAATAAAGACGCGGCGACCGACAAGGTAGCCATGAATGTTTAAGGCTTCTTGGGCTTGACCAGCGGTATAGACACCAACCGGCCGATCACCAGGAAGCTGAATCGCACCAGCACTTCGTTCATAGCAGCCAACCGTTAAAACAATTGCTTTCGCTTCGACTTCATAAAAGCCTTCTTTGGCATTTGCTAAATGAATTGTTTTATCTTCATCAATACTTAAAACGTTTGTTTCAAGGACGTAGTCAATTTTATATTCGAAAAATTTATTAATTAACCGCTGCGCTAGTTCGGGTCCCGTTAATTGCTCGTTATACATTACCGTCCCAAACCCACTATGAATACATTGGTTTAAAATACCACCTAATCGGTTGGACCGTTCGATTAATAAAATTGAACGTTCGCCTGCTTCATAGGCACCAATTGCCGCGCTTAACCCGCCAGCGCCACCACCAACGATGACAATTTTGTACTTTTTCATAATTATCATTTCTTGCTTTCTTCACGTAAAAAATGTGAGTCTTCATTTCCATACACAACATCAGTTGGGGAAATACCATAATAGTCCGCTAAAATTTTAATTAAGCGAAGTTGGCAAACACCACCTTGACATTTACCAAAGCCAGCGCGGGTCCGATTTTTCACCGCTTTTAACGAATGCGGTGGGCATGACCTCGTAAGCGTATCTAATATTTCACCAAGCGAAACTTGTTCACAGTTACAAACAATATCCGCATATTGTTTATTAATTTCGGTTAACTTATGGCGACTTTCATGATCAAGTCGCGCGACATGGATATAAGGTTTCACAAATGGATTAAAGTCTTCTTTTGCTATTAAACCTAAATATGGCGTTAATAATTGTTCAACGACATGTTTCGCAATTGCGGGCCCCGCCGCTAAGCCAGGCGATTCGATCCCTGCAACATTATAAAAACCTCTAGCATTACTTGCTTCTTTAATAATAAAGTCGCCGGTACTTGGGGTTGCCCGTAAGCCGGAAAAGACCCTAATCACTTGATGAAATGGAATGTCGGGTAATAAATTAATCGCATTTTGCTTAATATTTTCCATTGTTAGCGTATCCGTTGCGACATCAAGCGTATCACCACTAAATTCGGAACTTGGTCCAACTAAGTAGTTTCGCGATGTTGTTGGGGTTAGTAAAATTCCTTTACCTTTTTCACTTGGCATTGGGAAAATAACGTGATTAACAAAATTGTTATCAAAATGGTCTAAGACATAATACGAACCTTTACGGGGTTTAATGAAAAATGAATCATCGCCAACGAGGCGGGCAATTTTATCAGCGTGGACACCAGCGGCATTAACGATTGCTTTCGTAATAAACGCTTTACCAGATGCACTAACAACTTTCCATCCATCATCAACTTTAAAAATACCTTCGACTTTTTCATTTAACAATAACTCAACGCCATTATCAATCGCATTTTCCATCGCATGAATTGTTAATTCAAACGGATTAACAACCCCCGCAGTTGGGGCAAATAACGCACCCGAAACTGCTTTATTAATTTTTGGTTCAAAGATTAATACGTCATCGCGATTTAATATTTGAACGGGAACATTATTAAGCGCTGCTTGCTCTTCAAGATGTTTAAGGCGCGGTAAGTCGGCCTCACTCATTGCGACTGTTAAGGAACCGATTTGATGAAATTCGACATCAAGTTCTTGACATAACTTTGGAAATAGCGGAATACTCGCCACATTAAAATGGGCTTTTAAAGTTCCAGGAACTGGATCATAGCCGCTATGGACAATCGCCGAGTTGGCCGCACTTGTTTCACTACACACATCATTATTTTTTTCTAAGACAAGCACTTTTGCGTTATATTTACTCACTTCACGCGCAATTAACGCACCAATGACACCACCACCGATGATGATAATGTCAAAATGTTGTTCTAAAGCCATATTTTGGTTCCTTTCATCAAAATCTCACGCAATAAATTATATTTTTTTACTTTGTTCTATTTACTATTTTATTATAGCGAGAAATGTAAATATAAACAATCGATAAATAAAAAAACGCTAGGAATAATGCTCCCTAGCGCTTAATTAAAATTTAGATTAATTAACGATTTTCACGCCGTTTAAATGGTTTTCTATCGCCTTTATTGTTCGACCGGTTATCGCGGCCTGGTTTATTTGGTTGTGCTTCACCTTCAACCCAACCTTCGGGTTTTTCGGTGAATTCACGGTGGGAAACTTTTACCTTACCCCGTTCATCAATTTCAGTTACAACAACTTTAATTTTGTCGCCTAATTGAACGAGATCACTAGGATGATTTGTCCGGCCATACGCCATCCGGCTCACGTGGAGTAACCCATCAGTTGTGCCAAATAAGTTAACAAATGCACCATATTCTTCAATCCGATTAACGGTACCTTCGTAAACATCACCAACTTTAGCTTCTTTAACAATGTTAAGAATCGTTTCTTTGGTCGCGTTAATAACATCACGGCTCATATGATAAATCGTCACTTGACCAGAATCTTCAATGTCAATTTTGCAATTGTCATGCGTCGCAATAATTTCATTAATGACTTTTCCACCCGTACCAATGACTTCACGAATCTTATCAGGATCAATCATGAATGTTTCCATCTTTGGTGCGTATTTGCCAACGTCTGCGCGTGGTTCACTAATGCACGCAAGTTGTAACGCCCGAATTTCATTCCGTGCTTTATGCGCTTGAGCAAGGGCTTCCGCTAGGATTTCGCGGGTAATTCCTTTAATTTTAATATCCATTTGTAAGGCGGTAATTCCTTTGGATGTACCAGCAACTTTAAAGTCCATGTCGCCAAAGTGGTCTTCTAAGCCTTGAATGTCGGTTAAAATCGTGTAAGGGGCGTTATCTTCAATTTCGCCATCCATTACTAAACCCATTGCAATACCGGTGACCATATCTTTTATTGGCACACCCGCGGCCATTAACGCCATTGATGAAGAACAAATGGAAGCTTGGGAAGAGGAACCGTTTGATTCTAAAACTTCAGAAACAACCCGAATTGTATAAGGGAATTCTTCTTCACTAGGAATAACATAACTTAAGGCTTTTTCACCAAGTTTGCCATGGCCAATTTCACGTCTACCCGTAATTAACCGTTTAATCGAACCAACGGAGAATGGTGGGAAGTTATAATGATGCATAAAGCGCCGTGATTCTTCTTCAGTTGAATCATCGATCATTTGTGCATCAGATTTTGGTCCTAATGTAACTGTCGATAAGGTTTGGGTTTGGCCGCGTGTAAATAATGCGCTACCATGAGCCCGCGGTAAAATATCAACTTGGCATTCAATTGGCCGAACTTCATCAACTTTTCTGCCATCAGGCCGAATTTTTTCTTCGGTAATGAGGCGCCGAACTTCAGCTGCTTCAACGCTTTCTAAAATAATCCGAATGTCGCTTAAGACACTCGCTTTTTCGCTTTCACTTGCGTATTCTTTTGCTTCGTATTCAGCAACGACTTCTTCGACAACCGCTTCAACCGCGTTTTGCCGTTCTAATTTATCAAAAATACTAATTGCGGCTTTCATTTGTGGGTAAGCGCGAGTGGTAATTTCTTCCCGAAGTTCTTCATTTGGAACAAAGAGCGGGACTTCAACTTTTTCAATCGGGTTATCCGCAATAATTTCTTTTTGGAAAGCACATAATTTTTTAATGCCATCATGCGCTAACATGATTGCTTCAAGCATTTCATCTTCACTTAATTCAGCTGCGCCGGCTTCAACCATGTTAATTGCGTCATATGTCCCCGCAACAGTTAATTCAAGGTCGCTTACTTCGCGTTGTTCAGAATTTGGGTTAATAACAAATTCACCATTGACCCGGCCAACTTGGACACCAGCAACGGGGCCATTAAATGGAATCTTGCTTAATGAAACCGCTAAGGATGCACCAAGCATTGCCGCCATTTCGGCAGGGGCGTCAGGATCAACACTTAAGACAGTGTTTAATTGTTGAATTTCATTTCTCATTCCTTCGGGGAATAAGGGACGTAATGGCCGGTCAATCATCCGACCGGTTAAGGTTGCGTGTTCACCGCTCCGACCTTCACGCCGTAAAAAACCGCCGGGAATTTTCCCAACTGCATACATTTTTTCGATGTATTCAACCGATAATGGGAAGTAATCCATCATCGTTGGTTTTGGACTTAAAACAGCAGTGCTTAAAATAACTGATTCATTGTATCTAACTAAAACAGCACCATCTGATTGTTTGGCTAATTCGCCAATTTCGACTTGGAATAGTTTTCCTTCAAACTCTAACTTGTAAACTTTTTTCGACATAATTTCCTCTTTTCTCTTTTCTTTTTCTTTGATTTAAGTTTTCCGTGCTTATTATACCATAACTATATTAATTAAATGTTTATTTAACGCACAATTTCATCGAAATATAGTAAAAAGAAAACCACTATTTTTGTAGTGGTTTCATTTTAGCTAATTTAGTTTTAAATAAATGGAAAAAGGTCACTAATATCAAAGTCTTCACCAAGCGGTGTATACCCTTCGATTTCACTTGTTGTTAAGCTTTTATATTTTTCATTTGTTCTTTTGGCAACAAATGACATATTTGTTTTTGTATAACTTTTGGAATCCATTACTTCTTCGACATTCACGATTGCCGAAAGTTCAATTGCTTCAAATTTATAGTTTTTATTAAAGACCAAATAGAAACTAAAAGACGCTTCATTTTCTTCACTAACGTCAACTTCATCATCTAAAAGTGCTTCATTTACAGATAGAACATATTTTGAACCCATTTGATAGAACCCTAATGGTTCAAGTTCTTCACTCGCATCCGCGGCTTCAAATAAACCACTAAAATCAAGATTAAGTAGTTCGTTTACTTTTTCATCTAGGGTGAAAGAATATGCAGTGCTTGTTTCCTTTTTATTGTTTCCTTCAACCGCACTTGTTTTTGCTGATAAAAACACCTTATTATCTTGAATATTAATTTTGTTATTAGATTTTGAAGTCGCCGTCCGTTCAAGCGCGGAAATTTCTACATTACTTTTTAATTCTAGTGAAACGTTATTTCCAGCGATGAGTCCACTAATCGATGCATCAACTTTTGTTGTCATTGGATTTCCAAGAAGATCAACTTGGTTTTCAGATTTAATACTTCCATTAATTGTTAAATTCGGCATTTCTTCATTTTCTTCAATAATCCCATCACGAATTTCTTGGCGTTTAGCGCTTGTATTAACTTTTTGTAGTTTTTCTTCATTAACAACCGTGTTTGTGCCACAGCTTGCTAACATTATTCCAAATAAACTTGTTAGAATAAGCGTTTTTGTTATTTTTTTAAGTTTCATCTTTTTAACCTCTAAATAAATTATACACTTTCAATAAGTAATTAACAATTATTATATAATGAACTACTTACTTATCTTGATCACTTTTTATTTCTAAAATAACCATTATAATAACTATATAGGTAGATTTCTTTATGTTTGGCTAAACATTAAGACGATTGGAGTAAAAATGCTTGGAGCAATTATTGGTGATCTTGTCGGGTCACGGTTGAGTTTAATAATTTCAAGTTGAAAGACTTTGATTTTTTAGATGATGATTGCTTTTACACTGATGATACGGTCATAACTTTAGCGATTGCCAAAGCAATACTAAGCGCGAGCGATGACTTTTCTAATTTAGATAAACTTGCCATTAAATATATACAAAAATATGGGCGAAAATACGCTATATGAGAATATGGGATTATGTTTAGTGAATGTATAAATGATCTTGCTTCCAACTACTTCCGTTTAAGCTTGCTTCATAGCGTGCGGCTTCATCAGCGGTAATCGAACTTGATGGTTCCGAAGATTGGTCGCTAAGTTCTTCACTAGGCTTTTCACTTGTTGATGGGGAGTTATCACTTGGTAATTCATCGCTTGAACTATTTGGCGTTCCACATGAACTTAAAAGTAAAGTTAAAAACATTAGGAAACTTAAAGTTAGTTTTTTTTCATTGTTTTTCTCCTTTGTCGGAATTATTTCCATTTTTGCATAGCGAAAAAGCATTTAGTAAAAAATATAAGTGCGCTATATAATATAGATAAAAAAATAGGTGTTTCCACCTATTCATTTAATTTAAAATTTGCGTTAAATACTTAACATTGTTAGAACGATTTCCACCATTTTTTCCATTTGGTTAATCGAAACAAATTCATATTTACCATGCGCGTTATATCCGCCGGTTCCTAGGTTTGGGGTTAAAACACCTTGATACGATAACCCAGCCCCATCCGTGCCTCCACGAATAGGAATATAAGTTAAGGGTAAACCTAATTTTTTATACGCGGCTTCCATTCGCTTTAAGGAGCGCGGATCTTTTTTAATTAAATCCGCCATATTTCGATAACTATCAACTATTTCAACTTTTACAATTTCTTTATTATATTTATTATTAATTGTCTTCGCGGCTAAGATAAATTGTTCTTTTTGTTGGTCAAGTTTTGCTAAATCGTGATTACGAATAATATAATTTAGTTCTGCTTGTTCAACGCCACCTTCAATATTATTTAAATGGTTAAAGCCTTCATACCCGCTTGTTTTTTCGGGCACCATTAAGGGATCAAGTAACGCATGAAATTCGATTGCCACGGTTGAAGCATTAATCATTTGCCCAAGAGCGGATCCAGGATGAATCGCTTTCCCTTGAATGCGAACTACCGCACTTGCGGCATTAAAGTTTTCATAGTTGGCGTAGTTAATATCGCCCCCATCAATCGTATAAGCATATGTAGCGCCAAACCGTTTAATATCAAAGTTAGCGACACCGCGGCCAATTTCTTCATCCGGCGTAAAGGCTAACGCAAGATTTACTTTTAATTGGTCAGGGTTTTTCATAATTGCTTGAACAACTTCCATAATAATCGCTAGTCCCGCTTTATCATCAGCGCCTAATAACGTTGTTCCATCGGTCACAATTAAATCTTGACCTTTTAGCGTTAGTAATTCTGGAAATTCTTTTGGGCTTAAGAAAATGCCTAACGATTCATTAAGCGTAATATCATTACCCGCATAATTTTTAATAATTTGCGGCTTAACGTCTTTGCCGCTCATTTCTAACGCCGTATCAACGTGAGCGTTTAAACCAATTGTAATTGTCTTTTCATCAGCGTTTGGTGCTTTGATGAAAGCATAAACAACACCATAATCATCAAGTTCCGCATTACTTACACCAAGATGATGAAGTTCTTCAACTAATAATCTTGATAAATTAAGTTGCTTTTTTGTACTAGGAATTGCTAATGATTCCTCATCACTTTGTGTGTCAATTTTCACATATTTAATAAACCGATCTACTAACATAATTTTCACCTCGGAAGTTATTATACTCGTTATTCCTTTAAAAATATAAAAAAAGACCAACCATAATGGTTGATCTTAAGCTTAATCATTAACGACGTAAGCCGAGTTGTTCAAGAACAAATAAATATTGATCGCGGTCGGTCCGGGCTAAATAATCGAGTAATTTACGCCGGGCACCGATTTTGCTGTATAAACCACGTTGTGAGTGGAAATCGTGTTTGTGTTCACGCATGTGAACGGTTAATTCTTTAATTTCCGCTGTTAACAAGGCGATTTGAACGGCTGTTGAACCAGTGTCTTTTTCATCTTTGCCAAATTTAGCAACGATTTCCGCTTTTGTTTCTTTTGATAGCATTTTTGCTTCCTCCTTACCTCAATCTTAACTCTATCTTCGTCATCTCTCAGGAGACTTAGACAACCAGGATAAAGTCGCAATAACAAATATATGTTAATTATCACATAAATGCAAGTGTTTTTACTTAAGTTTGCTAACAAATGTTAAGGCGAATTGTTTTGCTTGTTCGAGTTCACTCGCATTTGCTTGTAACCGAATGGCTAAACCTTCATCATCAACTTTATATCTTAATTGTTTAAGCCGGGTAATAAGGTTCGGAACAGCTTCGCCACTCCAACCATATGAGCCAAACGCACTTGCTTTTTTACCTTGCACTAAATAAATTGGTAATGAATTTAAAATATCATAAACCGGACGAATAACATCCGCCATAATCGTTGGTGAACCAACTAAGAAACCATCAGCGGCTAAAATTTCCTTCACAACTTTTTGTTCCGGTACTTCAATGATGTCATACATTTTTACACCGACACCAGTTTCAACAATGCTTTGATACATTGTTTCGGCGATTGCTTTGGTATAGCCATAGTTCGAGCAATAAGCGATAACAACTTGTGGCACTTCGTTTTTAGGAATTACTGACCATTCACTGTATTTTCTAAGCGCGTAATTAACAGCTTCCTTCGTATCTAAAACGGGACCATGAGATGGTAAGACCATGTCAATTTCAAGCGGTTTAAGTTGATTAAGCGCGAGATTAACAAATCTTGCCATTGGGGCCATAATCGAATCATAATAATGTTTAAAATAGTGGTCATATGTTTTCTTTGATTTAAGTTTTGAATGATATAACGATTCAAACGAATAATGTTCACCTAAAAAGTCACAACTAAATAAAACTTTTAGTTCGGGAACATAAGTCATAATCGTATCAGGCCAGTGAACATTTGGCGTAATTAAAAACTTTAATGTTAAGCCGCCTAAATCATATGTTTCACCCGGCTTAATAACATGCGCGTTAATTGGCCGATTAACAATTTCTTTTAAGTTTGCGAGCGCGAGCGTGCTTCCATAAAATTCTAAATCAGGTTTAATATCAAGTAACACATTAAAGGCACTTGCGTGATCGGGTTCCGAGTGTTGAATTACAACTAAATCAATATCTTCAATCGGGGTAACTTCGCGAATATTCGCTAACCATTGTTCACCAAACCCTGTTTTTGAACCATCAATTAAAACGGTTTTATCTTTTCCTTTAATAATATACGCGTTATACGTTGTGCCTTCCGCGGTTTCCATTACAATATCAAACCGCCGAAGCATTTCATCATGAACACCTGTCCATGAAATATAATCATTTATTTTTATACTTGCCATAATTTTTTTCCTCCGTTTGTATTTTATCAAATACCCCCATTTATGCCTAATCACATACATTTATGAAAAATCAGTTCGAATCGTTTTTTCATCCTTTTGCATTTGAGCGATTAACGCTTCAACACCTGCGAATTTTTGTTCATCACGTTCAAACCGTAAAAAGGAAATCTTTACATCCTTACCATAAAGGTCATCATTAAAATCAAATAAATGTATTTCAATAACGCGGTGATCAACTTCATCAATTGTTGGATGAGTACCAACGGAACTCATTCCTAAATAAGTTTTGCCGTTTACTTCTAACGTAGCTGCATAAACACCATTTTTAGGAATTACATAGTTAGCGCTAGGTTCAATATTCGCAGTGGGAAAGCCAAGTTTTCGGCCATTACCATGCCCTTTAACGACTTTTCCCGTAATCGCATAATGATATCCTAATAAACTATTAGCAATACCAATTGCCCCTGAAACTATCTTTTCTTTAATTAACGTCGTTGAAATAATTTGTTCATCGGTGGTTGCCATTTTTTCCACAACGATCGTGGTAAAATTCGCAATTTCACTATTAACTAGGTCAGTAGCGCGCCCGGCAGCTTTCGCGCCAAACGTATAATCAAACCCACATATCGCGTAGCCAATATTAAAGTTATTTAATAACTTAGAAATAAATTTATCGGGCGTTAAACTCATTAATGCTTGATCAAATGGAACGACTAATAAATAATCAACCCCAAACTTTTCTAAAATTTCGGCTTTATCTACAAAGGTCGTTAAAACATTTTTTCGTCGATTAATAAGGACATTAGCACTATCACTAAAAGTTAAGACAGCGACCGGAAGACCCGTCTTTTTTGCTTCGCTAATCAACGCTTGATGCGCTAAATGAACACCATCAAAATACCCTAAACATAATGCACTTGTTTTCGGTAAACTTGGGATTTTTTCAAGTGTAAATTTAATTATTTCCATTAAAAGAGTCCTCGTACAATTCGATAATTTTTGTTTTCTTCATCATAATGAAGGTGGGCAACTGCTTCGCCTTCTTCATCAACCACAATCATATCATGAAGATCTGTTTCAAGTTGTAGTTTTTGCCCGTTTTTAATCCGGGCCGCTTCTTCGTTATTAATTTGAAATAACGGAAAATCTTTTAATCCATCAATTATTGGCCGCACATCATCAAGCGTAATTTGCTCAACACACTTAGCGTCTTCAACAGCAAAATGGCCAATTTTTGTCCGTCTTAACGCGGTTAAATATCCTACTGTTCCAAGTTTAAGGGCGATATCTTGGCCAAGAGTCCGAATATATGTTCCACTTCCAACGTTTGCTTCGAAAATGATTGTTTGATTAGTAGCATCATACTTTAATAAAGTAATTTCATGAATAAAAACTTCGCGTTTGGGCACTTCTATTTCTTCGCCGCGATGAGCGTATTTATATAAAGGTACACCAGCAACTTTAATTGCACTTGTTAAGGGCGGAACTTGGCATTGTTTTCCGCTAAAACTTTGGAGCACTTTTTCAATGTCGTTCGTAGTTAATAGCGGAACATCTTTTGTACTAATAATTGGTGAATCTGAATCTAGTGTTGAAGTTGTTTCGCCTAACTTAAGTGTTGCGACATATGTTTTGGGTAACAAATTTAAATAGGGGGTAATTTTTGTTGCTTTTTTCCCAACTAAAAGAAGGAGTAATCCGGTCGCAAACGGATCAAGCGTTCCGGAGTGGCCAATTTTTTTCACATTAAAGCGCCGCCGTAGTTTAGCGACGACGTCAAAGGATGTCCAAGTGGTTTCTTTATCGACTAAATAAATTCCGTTCATCTATTACCCTTTCTTGCCGCTATCTATTATAATATATTTTAAGCGAAAGGTGGTGATGACATGGCTTCAATTCGAAAAGTACTAGCAGCGCTTAAACGTGCGGATGAACATTTTAATTTAATTGCGCCTGGTGATACGATTGTTGTTGGGGTAAGCGGTGGTAAAGATAGTGTACTCCTTGCATATACGTTAAGTTTATACGCAAAGTTTGCCCAAAAAGATTTTAAACTTATTGCGGTAACAATTGATTTAGGATTTCCTGAATTTGATACAAAAGCATTAGAAGCATTCATGGCTCACTACCAAATTGAATATCATACATATGATTCCAAAAGTGTCTATCCCATTTTAAGTACACAGCAAAAGCTTCAAAACTTAAAACATTTACCATGTTCAATTTGTTCACGGATGAAAAAAGCGGCGATTAATCAAGCCGCCCATTACTATGGTGCGAATAAGGTCGCGTTTGCCCATCACATCGATGATGCGGTCGAAACACTTGTAATGAATCAAATCCACGGGGGACGTGTCGCGACTTTTGCGCCAAAAATGCATTTAGACCGCGAAGATATTATTTTTATTCGCCCCTTTGCCTACCTTGATGAAGAAACAATCATCCTCGCCGCCCATGAACTTAATTTACCTATTTTAAAATCAACATGCCCAGCGAATCAAAAAACAACGCGGGAAGATATTAAAGGCTTACTTAGTGAAATATATAAAACATATCCGCAAGCCCAAAAAAACTTTTGGAAAATGTTAACAAACTATGAACAAGTCGCATTATGGGGTGAAGAAATTAATTATCAAACGTCAATCCCCCATTTAACGATTACCCTGGTAAGCAATTCTAGCGACAAAACCCATGTCCTTTATATAAGAATGAAAGTATTTTGTGAAGAACAACATATCGCAATTGATGAAGAAATTACGCCAGATGAAAATGATTGGCACTATTTACTCTTAAAATATGAAGGTAAACCAATTGGAACAATCCGTTATCAAAAAAGTAATGGTGTATATACATTAGGTCGCTTAGCTATTTTAAAAGAATATCGCAATAATGGTTATGCGCGTGAATTAATTAGGTGGTTAGAACAATTTTTATTTAAAAAAGAAAAACCACTTCGGCTTGCCCTTGGTGGTCAACAATATTTAAAAGACTTTTATTTAAGTTTAGGCTATAAAATTGTTGGCGAACAATACTTAGATGCAAATATCATGCACTTTCACTTTATCAAAGTGATTGAATAGGAAATAACTTAAAAGACACCGCATATGCAGTGCCTTTTTTAATTATTCATCATCAGACTTTGGTTTATTTTCATCAAGCAATTGATCAATTCTTGCGCCACGGTCCATCGTTTCATCGAGGACAAATGTTAATTCAGGAATTTTTCGAATACTCATTTTTTTCGCTAAGGAGCTACGGATAAACCCTTTCGCGCTATTAAGTCGGCCTAAGCGAGTATTAACATTATCGCCTAGAAACGACACATAAATTTTCGCATACGAGAAATCATTACTAACGTCCGCATCGATAACCGTCACAAAGCCTAATTTAGGATCTTTTAATTCGTATTGAATAATATCGGATACGTTACGAACAATTAAGTTCTTAATCCGTTCGGTACGGTTCGCCATCTTAAGCTACCTTCACTTCGATAAAATGGTAACCTTCGATAATATCATTTTCATGAATATCGTTATACCCTTTTAACGTCATGCCGCATTCATAACCAACTTTAGTTTCCCGGGCTTGGTTTTTACCATGTTGCATTGTTTCAATCATTCCTTCATGAACAACAACGCCATCACGAATTAAGCGAATCTTTTGTTCGCGTTTTAAATAACCTTCAGTAACGCGGCAACCTGCAATTGTGCCAACTTTGGATGCTTTCCATAACGCTTGAACAACAGCTTGGCCGGTAATTTCTTCAACGATTTCAGGTTTAAGTAACCCTTTCATCGCTGCTTCCATTTCTTCAATTAACGCATAAATAATCCGGTGGGTTCGAATATCGACTTTCCGTTCATTCGCGAATTGTCGGACTAAGGAACTCGGTCTTACGTTAAAACCGTATAAAATTGAGTTCGTTGTTTCGGCAAGTAAGACGTCGCCTTCAGAAATTCCTCCCGCGGTGGAGCGAATTACATTAACATTAATTCCTTCAACATCAATTTTTTGTAAGGAGGCTGCGACGGCTTCCGCTGAACCACTATTGTCAGCTTTAATAATGACATTAATCGTTTGAATTTCGCCTTCGTTCATTTGGTCATGTAAGGTTTCAAGTGATAACGCATTTGATTCACGTAGTTCTTTTTCCGTTTTTGATAATTTAATTTGGTTAGCCAAGTTTCGCGCTG
>DIQT01000015.1:11685-34235 GCA_002427365.1 Caryophanales bacterium UBA5455 | reverse complement strand
TAGCCAAGTTTCGCGCTGTTTTTTCATCATGGAACGCCATAAAGGCATCGCCAGCTTGCGGCACTTCACTTAACCCAATAATACTAATTGGTTTTGACGGTGGTGCTTCTTTTAACACCTTATTATTTTCATTCGTCATCCGGCGAATTTTTCCATAGCTTGAGCCGACAACGACAAAATCTTGGCTCATTAATGTTCCGTTTTGAACAAGTAATGTAGCTTTTGGTCCTTCACCTCGATCAAGGCGTGCTTCTAAGACAACGCCCGTTGCTAAACGATTTGGGTTAGCTTTCAATTCTTGCATTTCGGAAACTAATAAGATATTTTCGAGGAGTCCATCAATATTTAAGCGTTGTTTTGCGCTGATTTCAACCATAATGGTGTCTCCACCATATTGTTCGGCAATAATGTTTTGCGCTAATAATTCATCGATGACTCGTTGCGGGTTGGCTCCTGGTAAATCAATTTTATTAATGGCGACAATCATCGGTACGCCTGCCGCTTTCGCGTGATCAATTGCTTCAAGCGTTTGTGGCATTACTCCATCATCCGCAGCAACAACTAATACAACGATATCCGTTGCTTGGGCACCCCGCGCGCGCATTGAAGTAAATGCTTCGTGGCCTGGTGTATCAATAAATGTAATCTTTTTGCCATTAATTTCAACTTGATAGGCCCCAATGGCTTGTGTGATATTTCCGGCTTCACCGGCGGCAACGCGTGAATCACGAATTGCGTCAATCAAGGTAGTTTTGCCGTGGTCAACGTGACCCATAATCGTAACGACGGGTGGACGTTCCACTAAATCTTTTTCGTCATCTTTAAAATCATATTCATCAAATAAGGTCGCTTCTTCAACTTCTTTAACGACAAATTTATAATCAAATTCTTCGACAATTCTTTGCATTAATGCTTCTTCAAGAACCGTGTTAATTGTTACCATGGTTCCTTTTAAGAAGAGAAACTTAATAATTTCTGATGCATTAAGGTTTAATTGGTCCGCTAATGCACCAACTGTGAGCGGTTCAGTAAAAACAAAGATTCCATCATTAAGTTTTTTTCTTGGCCGTGGTTCATATTGGCCATCATTGCGACGGGTCATCGAGCGGTTCTCTCCTTGCCGTCTTTTTTGTGGTTTTTTTGCCATACTATTCACCTGCTTTCATAATTTTTTTTATTTCTTTAGCTAAATGAGTATCAGTGAGCGCGAACGCTCCGACCTCGTTTTTACCTAAAATTGCCCCAAGGGCGGTTTTGGTTAAATAAACGGAATAAGGAATGTTATTTTCCCTTAAATAGTTTTCTAACTTTGTAATTGTCGTCGGGTTTAAATCAGTAGCGATAATAACGAGTTTAAGTTTTTGTGCTTTTGCCCGTAATAATGTTTCACTACCATAAATTACTTTACCCGCACGCGCGGCTAAACCGAACAAACCATTAATTTGGTCGGCAGAACTCACTTAACATACCTCGCGAGTTCGTCATAAAACTCTATTGATAAGGGGCCAAACTTTTTTTCGAGCACTTTCGATTTTTTGGCCATTTCTAACGTAGCGAGATCTTTGCGTAAATATCCCCCGTGCCCATTTACTTTGCCCGTTGGATCAACTTTGATTTCGCCTTCCGGAGTACGAACAATCCGGATTAACTCATGTTTTGGATAACTTTCGCCACTAACTAAGCAGCGCCGTAGAGGAACTTTTTTCATGTTCTACCTCCTTGTAAGCGTTATTTAAACCAGTCTTCCGTTCCTTCATCATATAAATCGTCATATTCGCTATAATCATCGACGTATTCATCTTCATATTCTTGTTCAGCTTCAAGCGCAGCAAGTTCTTCTTCAGTATAAATATCCATTCTTGATGCCGCGGGGGTATCGGAAACTTCAACTTCTTCAGTTTCGGTTTCTTCCCGACGTTTTCTTTGGGGCCGCCGATCTTGTTGAGCGGCTTTTTGTTTATCTTTTTCAAGTTCAGCTTCAAGTTCTTCAAGTGTTTTCGTTGTTTTAATTTCCGTAACTTTAACTTCTGGTTGTTTAACTTCTTCTTTAACAACTGGTTCAACGACGGGTTCGACAACGGGTTTAACTTCAACTTCTTTAGTAACTGGAACTTCTTCTTCGACTTCTTCACTAACAGGAGCGACATAATCGCTTGGAATATCATCTTTTTCCGTTGGGGTAATCGAAGCAAGATATTTTTCGTATTCTTTTTCACGAATTAGCGCATTTTGTTCTTCAATTAAATCATTGATGGATTGCATTTGAATGCCTTCAGCATAGGCATCATCAAGTTCTTTAATATCAATATGCCAGTTCGTCAATTTAACTGCAAGTCTTACGTTAACACCGCGGCGACCAATCGCAACAGAAAGACCATCGTTATTAACAACAGCGATTGCTTTACGGTTTTCATGATCGAGTTTAACACCGATCACTTGGGCCGGACGTAACGCTTCAATAATAAATAAACCAGGGTTTTCACTATAAGCGACGATATCGATTTTTTCAGCAGGGGAGTTATTACCTAATTGCGCAACAACTTTTTGAATACGGGTACCGTTAGGACCAATACACGCACCAGTTGCGTCAACGTTTTCATCAAGGGAATAAACCGCAACTTTTGAACGGTCGCCGGCTTCCCGGGCAATTTCTTTAATAATGACGGTGCCATCATAAATTTCAGCAATTTCTTGTTCCATGACCCGTTTTAAGAAACCTTCATGGGACCGTGAAATATTAATTTGGGCACCTTTGGTCGTGTTTTCAACATCGACAACATAAACTTTAATTGGTTTCCCAACTTCAAACGATTCGTTGCCAATACGACTACGCGCTGGTAAATATAATGTTTGATTCGTTGCACCAACCCGAACATTTGTTCCCCGGTCATCGCTTGATTCAACAATACCTGTAATCATTTCGCCAATCTTATGTTTATATGTATCATATAAAGCGGCTTTTTCTAATTCGCGAACGCGTTGTTGGAAAATTGAGCCCATCGACATGACGTTACCTTTGGAAAAGTCCGCCATTGTGTAGCGCGTTTCATAGAAGTCGCCTAAACGAAGGTTCTTACCTTCTAAGCGTTCATCACCAAGTTCGATTTGTAAAAAATCATCTTCGACTTCTTCCACGACTTCTTTCCGTAAGTACATTTCAATTTCATCGATATCATAGTTGAGTTCGATGCGTGTAAGGGCGTCATCCCCCATGTTTAAGTACTTTACAAACGCTTTATTAACGGCGTATTGTAAAGCTTCGGCGACATCTTCGTATGCAAGATTTGTCGCGCCTGCGACCTCTTCGATCGCCTTTTGAATGTTTGTTTTCTTTTTAGCTGCCATTGCCAGTCACTTTCCTTTTTAATATTTAATTGCCAAGCGGATGTGGGCGACATTACCCAGTTCAATATCCACTTGTTTGGTTCTTGTTTTGTCTTTTGTCATTATCGAAATTTGCTTATCAGTTACATTAATTAATTGGCCATAAACTTCCGCAAGTTTGTCTTGATGGGTTTTTAATTTAACGAGAACATATTCATTAAGATATTCACTTAATTCATCAAGTCGTAACGTCTTTTCCGCGCCCGCGGAACCAACATCAAGAATATACGCTTGTTTAATTAAATCAGCTTCATCAAGCGCTACACTTAACGGTTCACTAATTTCGACGATCTCATTAATATCAAGTCGCTTATTACCTTTTTCCACAAGGACAATTAAGTATGTTTCCTTTTTGATAACTTGCATCTTGATGTCATATAGACGATACCCATTAGCGATTAAAACTGGGGCCACAACATCGCGTAATTCATCAATTAAAGCCATATTTTCTCCTTTTTAATGACAAAGAGTGGGATTTACCCACTCTTGTAAGAGTATTTTACAAGGAATAAATTCCTCGCTACGAACAATAATACTACAATTAATAATAATGTGCAAACGATATTGTTTAGAGTTTTAACCACGCGTTAAGTAGTAACATCCACGAGGCGACATGCGGATTAACTTGCTCATCTTCCACCATCGTTGCTTCGGTTGCTAAACTTAAGCCATGTGATCCTTTTTCATATAAATGAAATTCAACTGGAATATTTGTTGCGTCACACCGTCTAATATAATCGAGCATTGCTTGTAAGGCGACAACGTTATCCTCATACGTTCCCCAAATAAAGGTGGGTGGGGTATTTTTGGAAATATAATCACTCGCGTCAATATTAAATAAATTATGTAAGGCTTCTTTTCCTTCGCCTAAAATTTCTAGCGAAACATCTTGGTTATACTTTGGGCTTAAATAAGGATAGGCCAGTACAACTTTTTTAATATATTTATAAAAGAGCGAACCGCTAATCGCTGCTAAATGGCCGCCAGCGGAAAAGCCCATTAAATAAATTTGGTCAGGGTCGACCCGTAACATATCTGCATTTTCAACAATGTATTCAATTGTTTTCCGAACTTCTTCTTGTAACATTTGAAATGTTAAATTCCGATCTTTTTCCCATGTTGTATAATCAAGCACAAACGCTTGATAACCAAGGGCATTTAACGCATGGGCAATCGGGGCGCTTTCACGTAAGGAAACATACGTATAACCACCACCAGGTAAAATAATAAAAGCGGGGTGAGCGATTTTTTTACGATAAACAGGTAATAAATAGTTTGTTAAGGACGCTGTTTTGCTTATTTGCATTTAAAAAACCCTCCTTTTTTCAATTAAAGTTTAACATATTTTTACATATAATAAATATATTTATTTATTGAATTATTATTAATTTTGACTCTTACGATATTCATCAAGTTCTAATTCGCTAAAAATAAGTGGTAGTTCACTAGTAATTTTTTCGCTTGTGTACCCTGCGTGTTTCCGCATTCGTAAAAACTCTTCAATTGTAACTAATTCAATTTTAAAACCGTTAGGGATGACATGTTTATGTAAATATCCTGGAACAAGATTATAAGGCATTATTTCATTAAAATCTTTTATTGCTTCCCAAGGGGCTATGTCACAAGGAAAGATATGTCCGTTTTTTATCGTTTGCCATGAATCATCTTCTTCAATAGCGAGGGTATAAAGACATTTAACCTTTAGTTGACTGGACGCTAATTCACCTTGTTCAATGTCTAGCATGTGGTTATATTCTTCATCTTCTTCTGGATTATAACGAGGATGTGCTTCTTGCCATCGTTTTAAAATTTCGGCATCTATTTCATCTTGCCAAGCAAAAAACTTCCGATCATCAATCGTAAGTATTATATTCTCATCTTTTTTCTTCTTTTTTGCCATGGTGTCTATTTGGTAATATTATATTTATTTTTTATCACTGATTTCATCGTACATTATTTTTTGATTAATTTATCAATGTTTCTTTTTTTTATATTTTCATAATTGTTTAACTCCTATAACAATATCAACACTCAATTCCCAAAACTTCAAGTTTTTTCATTTTTTGGGAATAAGTTGCAACATTAATAAGTACTACTAAATTGTAGAAATATTTTGGTCGCATTCTTGATCGCATAATTATGCAGTTAATAAGATGATAGTGCCTAGTGATATAACTTTTGACATTATTAAGGCATAAATTAAAGATTATTCTTTTTTTGAATATTTACCATCTACGTCAAATATACGTAACGCAAATAAAAAAGACACATATAATGTGTCATTTTTGAGACATGGTGCCCCCTGCCAGAATCGAACTAGCAACTGATCCTTACCATGGATCTGTTATGCCATTTAACTAAGGGGGCGAGATTTGGATCGACTTGTTTTATTATACAAGAGTTCGTAACTTTTGCAACACTAACAAAGCTTAATATGTTCACCATGTAATCCGTTGATGTAAGCGTTCGTTATTTTAACAGTAACAACTTGGCCTTGACGAAGAACGTGGTCACTTTTAAAAGTAACAAGACCTGATGTTTCATCAGTATTCCAATCACTATATAAACCAAAATAGTCACTCTTCTTATCATACGAGTTGACGACACCGCGAAACGTTTGGCCAATCCGGAGTTTATTTAACCGATAAGCAATTTTTCGATGCAAGTTCATAATTTGTTTAAACCGTTCTTTGGAAACTTTTAGTTCTTCTTCACTAAGTGGTTCACTATTTTCTTCAATATGAAGATGGTCGAATTTTAAAATTCTTAACGCGGATAACCGTTTTAAAAATTCTTTTTGGGAAAGTTTGTGGGGATTACTAACTTGAATGCGTGCTTGGATTGTTGCATCAGGAATCTTATAGCGGATTAAATTAATTAAGTTATGAAGTTTAGCGAGCACAATTTTCTTATCTTCATCCGCTAACGAAGTATATTCGTTGAGGGTTAAATCAAACATAAATGAGGAAGCAACTTTTGGGTTTCTCGCTACATAACAAATTAGTGATTTATCAATTTTTAACGGGTTAAGTTCCGGCAAGCGAATGGATTCAAGTCCATTAATTTTACTTAAGCCATCAAGAAGAGGTTGAAATTTGTTTGAATTCGTATTTAAAAATAAAGAAGTACCAACGAGCATTACTTCTTTTACTCCATGAGCGACTAATTCGTTTGCTTCGAAAAGAACTTCATCAAGGGGCCGAACATCATGAACATATTTATCTTTTTCATCAATTAATTTATGAAGACAGCTTGAACTAACTTGTAAATACGCCCGATATTTTGGGGTCGATAAGACGCGGTGAAATTGATTAAATTTGCATAATTCAAGTGTGCCTTTGGGAAATAAGTTATTAATTTGTTCATGTAGTGAAGCGTAGTCACTACTAGGCACCCATAAATCAACTCCTGGCACAAGTGCCTTTAAAGAAGCGATTTCATCATGCTTAAAACAGCCGATAACAATTAGTTTCGCGGGGTAGCCGGTTAATGAGACAACATTATTCAAACTATCCGCATGATTAGTTTGCATAAGTCCACATGTATTAACAATTATTGCATCCGCTTCGCTTGGGTCAGTGACAATTGTTTGACCACTACATTCAAGCATGCCTAGCACTGATTCACTATCTATAATGTTGTTTGCGCAGCCAAGATTAACTAAACCAATATTCATATTCGCTCCTATTTTAAATATTTTAATCACAATAAATTATCGGTGCAACTTTTATGCAAAAAAAAGGACGCTAATTATCAGCGTCCCTTATTTCACTATTTAAATTTAGACGTTAAGCGCCACATACCGCGCGTGTTGTATCATCATAATCGCCCCAGATTTTACACGCTAAGGCTGGATCATCAATAAATGGATTCCGGTTTTTTTGATATTCATAAACCGCTTCATTTCTTGCAACATCACGTTCTAACGTTGGTTGATGTTCAAGGTTCCAGCGTAAGAACATATCAAGCGCACCACTTTCGCCAACATTTAAGTATTGCGGATACATTAATAACATGTATAAATTTGCCCGGGCAACTTCACCTTTGGCTAAATCAGTTGGTTCAATAATTCCTTTTTTAACGTCAATTTTCGCATCGGTTTCACGTCCAACCGAGTCTTGAATAAATGTTAAGACATTAACACCGGCTTCGCCATATTTCATCGTCCCCCGTTGATCGTTAACATATGTATCTTCGGGGAAAATGTTAAAGATGTCGGTTGCCGCGCCGATTTTGCCTGTATCGCTTTCATCTTTATCAGAATTTTTCAAAAATGATTTCGGAACGCTATGTTCACGGTTGAAAAAGTTTGGTCGAAATGTTAAGTCATATTGTTGATTTCCAAGTGGAATTAAATTACGTGAATAAATTCCGCGGACATATTCTTTGCCGTCTTTAACAACTTTATCAGCTTTTTTAATAACAACCCACGCAACACCATAATTTTGTAATTTCCGCGTTGCATTTAAATGTGTATATAACGCTTCTTTTAATTCATCGCCTTCTAGTTCATCAAAATTAGTAATACCCTTCATATAATATTCATGTGATCCTTCCGTATAATACGATTTAACAACTGTCACGTTATCGGTTGGAATACAGTGCCCAGGATAGCACCCATCTTTATCTGGGTAGGTTATTTCCGAAGGGTCGGTAATTGATGGATCAACTTCAGATGTTCCAGTTCCACAACTAACAAGCAATAATCCAAATATCATTGCTAAGCCAATATTTCTTTTCTTCATATAAAACTCCTTTTTTCTTGGTAGTATCATTATATATAAAATTCGTGTAAAAGTTAACCACAAATAAAAAAATGGTAAGAGGTTTGGTTACTCCTCTTACCACCTTTTGTTCATTTATTCGCTTGTTACGTGTTTAACACGTTGATTTAATTCGGCAAGTTTACCATCATTAAACCGGTCGGTTGTTCCAACTAAATAACCGGTTATACGGCGAATCCGTTCAAACGGAACTTCTTGATAATGATACGCTAAATCGACATATTCACCATCCAAGATAATATCAAGCCCAATTAATGGGGTTGGATGATCTTGGGCAAGTGCGTAATCAATATACGCTTGTTGTTCTTTATCGGTTAGAACACCACCTTTAACTTTTACTTTTAACATGCGTCTCTCCTATCTGTTCTTCTGGTTTATTATATCTAACAAAGTAGTAAAAATATATTAAAACTTTTTTTATTTTTTATGATAGCGCTTTACGCGACTGCGCTATAAAATTCATACCCGTTTGCGGTAAGTTCCATTGTGTATTTTGAGCCAGGTTTAATTTCGTTTCGTAAAATTGCTTCGGCAATACTTGTTTCAATGTTCTTTTGGATAAACCGTTTAATTGGTCGTGCCCCATATTCACGGCTATATCCTTCTTGGAGAATATGTGCTTTTAAAACGGGCGCAAAGGCAATGAAAATGTTTTGACTTTCAAGATGGTCACTAAGATTTTTAAGCATCTTATCAACAATCCGTTCTTGGGTTTCGCGTTCAAGCGGTTTAAAGTAAACAATTTCATCAATCCGGTTTAAGAATTCTGGTCTAAACGTTTTCCGCACAATCTTCTTCACTTCATTAACATCATTACTTAAGAAATGTTCACTCCCTAAGTTTGACGTCATAATAATAACCGTATTTTTAAAGTTCACAAGCCGGCCTTGCGAATCCGTTAACCGTCCATCATCAAGAATTTGTAAAAGTAAGTTATAAACTTCTGGATGCGCCTTTTCAATTTCATCAAATAAGACGATTGAATATGGAGCGCGGCGGACAGCTTCGGTTAATTGGCCACCTTCTTCATAGCCCACATATCCTGGCGGCGCGCCAATAAGACGCGAGGTTGAATTACGTTCCATATATTCCGACATATCAATCCGAATAATATGTTCTTCGCTATCAAATAAAGCGTCAGCGAGGGAACGTGCTACTTCCGTTTTACCAACACCGGTTGGGCCAAGGAAAAGAAAGCTACCAATTGGGCGATTAGGATTAGCAATCCCCGCACGTTGCCGCATAATTGCGTCGCTTACTAAGTCAATTGCATCATCTTGACCAATAACCCGTTCCGCGAGTTTATCTTTTAAATGTAAAACTTTTTCTTTTTCGCCTTCGACAATGCGTGCAACTGGCACGCCCGTATCACGCGCAACAACTTTTGCGATATTGTTTTCGTCCACAACTTCACTTAGCATCGTATTATCATCCAGTGTCCGTTCGTGGTCTTTTATCTTTTCTTCTAAGGCAGGAATTACTTTATATTGTAATTCCGAAGCTTTTTTATAATCACCTTCAGCGAAGGCGGTTTGAAGTTCAAACTTTTTCGCATCAAGTTCAATTTTAAGATCTTTGGATTGATTAATTTCCGTCTTTTCTTTTTCCCATTGTTTCATTAAGTCATCAAGAACTTGTTTACATTGTTTAAGTTCAGCTTCAAGGGCGATAAGCCGATCTTTACTAACATCATCTTTTTCTTTACTTAAAGCGACTTTTTCAATTTCTAATTGTGTTACTTTTCGCGTTGCTTCATCAAGATTTTTTGGTAATGATTCAATATCAACCCGGGTCGCTGCGCAGGCTTCATCAACAAGGTCAATGGCTTTGTCTGGTAAAAACCGGTCCATAATATACCGGTCACTTAATTGCGCGGCGGCAATTAAGGCACTATCCGTAATTTGAACACCATGATGTTGCTCATACCGTTCTTTTAACCCACGTAAAATAGTTACCGTATCTTCTACGCTTGGTTCTTGAATAATTACTGTTTGGAACCGCCGTTCAAGCGCGCGGTCTTTTTCAATATTATTACGATATTCTTTTAACGTTGTCGCCCCAATACAAGCGATTTCGCCCCGCGCAAGCATTGGTTTTAACATATTTGAAGCATCCATTGGTCCTTCACCCGCTTGGCCCGCGCCGACAATTAAATGAATTTCATCAATAAATAAGATGATTTCATGGTCACTTTCTTTAATCTTATTTAAAACAGCTTTAAGCCGTTCTTCAAAATCACCACGGAACTTTGACCCCGCGACCAGCGCTCCCATATCGAGTTCATAAATTTGTTTATTTTGTAATGATTTAGGGACATCACCTTTGACAATTCGTTGGGCAAGTCCTTCAATAATTGCGGTTTTACCAACACCTGGTTCACCGATTAAAATTACGTTATTTTTTGATTTACGCGCTAAAATTTCAACAATCCGCCGGATTTCGTCATCCCGGCCAATAATTGGATCGCTTTTATTTGATTTAGCGTCATCTGTCACCATCCGTCCAAACTTTTTTAAGACTTCAGGATCCTTGCTATAATCAGGAAATATTTGGTCCATCATATGCGTTTCCTCCTACTTTTGGCACTTACTACCCTTAAGTGCTAACTTAATTATAGTGAAATATTAGCACTTGTCAAGTTAGAGTGCTAACTATTTTAAAATATTTTTTATCATAAATAAAACCTAGTATTCACGCTAGTTTAATTGACTTTTTATAAAGCTATCAATGACTGATTTCATCGCTTCCAGCGCATTAAAGTAAAATTCATCGTAAGAAATTAGCGGGAACCCTCTTCGACAATATTCGCTATAAAATAGCGCAATATTATCATCGCACGTTTCATCATCGCCAGTAATTGCCGCCTCGGTCGCTATAACAATCATTTCATTCATTGGAATACTTGCGCTATCCATCAGCGCATTATCAAAGGTTGATGATTGTAGCACTTCTTCATTAAATGGTAAGGTTGGCTCATACGCTAAAGCCGCTAACGCTAAGGCGGGAGCAATTCCGAGATTTCCTTCGCCAGGTAAACTATAAATAAATTCTAATAAACTTGCTTCATCATGACTATGAATTAAGCCACAAATCATTACTTCAAGCGCTTCTACCACATAGTTTGATTTAACGAGTTCACTTTTTTTGATTTTAGCGATACTTACACTTGGCTTAATGATATTATTTTTTGCAAAGATTCCCCGGTCAAGACGAACAAAGTATTGCATCACATTATGATACTTATAGGCGCGTAATTGATAGGTAACATCTAATATTCCTTCATCAAGCGCGGCAATAACTTGTTCCTTTACTAACGGTTCATCATTATTAAGTCGGCGCGCACGTAAAATTGAATTAATTAACCCAAAAAAAAAGAATGCACTAATATGCGCTCTTGGTGTATTATGGGTCGCTTCGATTTGGCGTTTTAAACTCGTACGTGCGGTTAAATTATGAATTGCACTTGGCCCGCGCATACTAAATTCATATAGCGCAAAGGGGATTACACCTAATAAGAGTGATGCATCATTATCAAAATCACTTTGGCCGCCTGTTGGTCCTTCTTCATGATCGTTAAAGCGATTCAATGCTGTTAATAAGGTTCGGTAGGAAGGATAAGCGGCAATTTGTGGTTCAAGGTCAACAAAATGATCTAAAAACGCACTATTTTCCGCTAGATAATATTTACTTGCCGCATTCATTAACGCTAAAGAAAGCGGGGCAATTTTATTTTTCCGCTTCTTAAAAACGATTTGAATTAAATAATACGGGGTAAAATATCGTGTTAGTTTCATGTCTAAATAATACCATACTTTACCTTGCTAATTAGCGTTAAAAAAATAAAAAAAGGTATCAGTTTTTGATACCTCTAATTTTCATCAAGCAGAATTATTTTCTTAAATTATCAAACATACCTAACGCAACAAGAAATGAAGAAAGCAATGGATGACTGTCTTTGTTTTGTTGAACGTTAACGGAACGACCAATATACGAACTTGAATTCTTAATATCTTTATCGAGTTCAATTTCATAGTTAGGAATTGAATCGTTAGTAGCGGTTTTACCCATTGGGCTAATTTGCTTTAAGACGTCACTGTACCTATTTTGTTCTTCTGCTTGAAGATGTTTTTTGTTCTTTTTCATGAACACACCTCCTTGTTCCTTTTTGGAACATTAATAATATATACTCATTTAAAAATAATGCAAATTTGTAAACGCTTACTGAAACCATTTTCATTTTCATAAAGAAAAAAAGCCTTTATTGATGAGGCTTTTTCGTTTTTAAATTTTAAGTGTTTCACTTAAATTACATTATTTTAATGTGTAAATTTAAGTTAAGTTAAGTAATTAAAGTTTTTCTTCAAGTGCTTTTAAGGCACTAAAAGTTTCTTCACTAATAAAGTGTTCAAGCCGGCACGCATCAATCCGCGCATTTTTTTCGCTGATGCCTAATTTAAGAAGCAAACTTGTAATTACTTCATGTTTTTTATAAACAGCTTTAGCAATTTCTTCACCCGCGGGTGTTAAATGTAAACTATAGTCTTTTTCAAAACAAACTAATCCTTTATCTTTTAAACTATGCATGGCTTGGGAGACGGAGGCTTTCGAAACACCTCGATCATTAGCAACATCAATCGAGCGCACGAGTGGTTGACGAAGACTTATGTAATAAATACTTTCTAAATAGTCTTCTTGGCTTTCTTGATTAATTCTTGTTTTGCTCATTACGCTAAATGCTCCTTCGCTAGTCGGAGAAGTTTTTCAACTTCAAGATCGCGTTTGGTTTTTAAATGAATTTCTGCATATTCAATCGTTTGTAAATAATCACCATCTTCAAATGTTTTACGAATAATCTTTTTTAATGTCGCAAACGCCATTTGGGACGGTCCTGGATAAAATTTTTCACCAAGAAAGAGTTCGTTAATTTCGCGTTTTGTTAAAATCCGTGGTTCTTTTTCACCAAGCGCTAATAGGATGGCGTTCATTTCATCATTAACTGTTTCTCCATCAAGTTGCGTGCCATATCTTAGACTTTCATGATAGCAGCAATACGCTTGTTTATGACGGCCGCGTAAATAATATGAATAACCAATTAAGCGAAGTGCTTCCCCAATATGATCCGGGTCGATGGCAATTTGGCCCGCAAGCATACTAACCATTTCTAATTTATCAAGCACTTTCCGCATTTTAAAATAATTACCAATATATAACAAAACGGGTAAGGAAACGGGGTTCCAGTGGTTGGCGGTTGTTAAAGCAGTAATTCCTTCGTCTTCTGCTCCTCGCATAAAGGAAATTGTTGCTAAAACAAAATATGCTTCACTATGGGGGCCTTCAATAATTTCATATTTTGTTGGAATGTTAAGGACATTACGAATTAGTTCTTCTTCATAAAACGTATTAACGGAAAAAACGGGGGTCGTAATATCATCCGCATCGCCATCCTTTTCAAGTTCATTAATTGCGAGTTTAATTAATTTGTGGGCACGGTTTAAATCGTAGCCCTCGACAACTTCACTGGCCCGGTCAATTAAAAATTCAATCCATAACATCCGTTCACTAAGCATATCTTTGGTAAATTGATATAAGTTAGCGGGTAGCAATGAATCAAGTTCATTGTTTAAGTAAAGTAAAATAGCTTCCGAAAATGGTTCGTTCCGGTAGCGGTATGCTTCGCGTTTGCGAATTAAATTTAGCCGATCCCGCGAGCGATTGCCGGTTTTACTTTCTTCAATTTGATTGATTACTTGTTCTTTTTTGTCCATTTGCCACTCCTTTCCGTTAATTATTACGCGACATAATTTCTTCAATTATTTTTTTAATTTCTTCTAATGGAATTAAATCATAAGCGATAGTGAAATATTTTAAGGCGAGTTCATCATTTTTCTTTTCAAGTGAACGTTTACCAAGTAAATATGCGGCGGAAAAAATATCTTTACTCGGGCTTGTACGAATTCCTTCACTAATTAAGTACTCCATTAATTGTTCAGATGTCGGGACAGCTTTTAATGTCATAATTTCTATTAAAGCCTCTAGGTCACTAACGCGTTCTGGTGTTTCTTCATTTAGGACCGCATATGCTTCCGCGGCAATTGCGCCTTTATAATTACCTAACGCAGTATAAATATGGGCGATTTGTTCATAAGCATCCGCCATCCGGTTTTTCTTATACGCATAGTTAAGCATGTTTATCGC
Source organism: Caryophanales bacterium UBA5455 (assembly GCA_002427365.1). GTDB lineage: Bacteria > Bacillota_I > Bacilli_A > RFN20 > CAG-826 > UBA5455. The sequence continues at coordinate 19,872 of DIQT01000015.1, read as the reverse complement.
CGCTTTTAAGGCGTTATCATAATCACCTAGTGTAAGTAATGCTTTACTTAAATTAAAATAGGCATCAGCACTAAAGGGATTCCATTTTAAAGCAAGGTTAGCGTAGTGATCAGCTTTTTGCGCATCACCATTTAAGTTTAAGATTCCCGCGAGTTCATTATAAAACCGCGCGTAATTAGTTTCTGGAACGACAAGTTGATGATTATTTTCGTTTTGCGTAAAATATAAAACTTCTTCAATTCGATTATCAAAATTACGATAGTCCGTTCCTAACAGCTCGGGATATAATTCTTGCTTCCGCATTCCTAATTCAAATGTTTCAGCACCAATCGTGCCTAAATAAATAGCCCGATCATACTCATTTTCTTCTCGTAAATATTTAAGCATAATACATAATGAATCCGCCACGTGCGGATCACTAGCGACAACACTTTTAAATTGGTCAATGTTATCAACATCAGAAAAATAATAATACATTGTTGTTAAAAAGCTTAGATAATACCGTTCAACTTCTTTGTCCGCGAGCGCTAAATCGATTTCCCGCTTTAAAAACGCCCGGTCAATTGTCAAATCGCCAGTTAGTTCGCTTGTTATTTGTTCAATTTTTTTATTAATATTTTCCATCTTTTATTAAACAAGTCCCTTCATGGCGAATGTTAACTTTAAATAAGTTGCGTTTACCAAAATATGCTTCGCCTTCTTTGATAAACAGGTTACTAACAGGTTTAGGTACAATCGCTAACATCGTCCCAGCAAAGCCCCCACCATGAACGCGGTACGCTCCCCGGCGGAAATTACTTCTGGCCCAATTATACGCAAAATATAGACGTTCTTCTTTATCATCAGGAAAAGTATAGTTTTGTAATAAATTAAAGCTTGATAAGCCCGAATTTGCAATAAGCTGGACAAAATCTTTTTCACTATTGCCTTTAATGGCGGCCGTCGCTTTAATGACCCGTTCATTTTCATCAAAAAAGTGTTGGGCCCGTAATAATGGGCGACCACCAAGTTCCCGATAAATTTGAGGTTGGACTTTTAAAAATGTTTGATAAGGAACATCCCGTAAATATTCTTTATTAAAATACCGCGCAACTTCTTTCATATCGGCGGGAATTTGTGTGTAGAGATCACTTAATTTACCATGTGATCCACCGGTATTAATTAAAATAATATCAAAATGTTCTAAACTAAAATCAAGTGTTTCAACTTTTGGCTTACTTGGATCATTAAAGTCAATTAAACTAACCGCGCCATAACTAACCGCGATTTGATCAAGGAGGCCACTCCCTTTTCCAAAATAATTAACTTCCGCATATTGTCCCGCTTCCGCGAGCGTATATTGGTCAATTTTATCATCGTTATATATAACACTTAAAACCTTAGCGAAGAGTAATTCATACGCGGCACTACTAGAAACACCAGCGCCACGCGGAATAATTGAATTCATATATAAATTTACGCCACCAATTTTATACCCTTTACTAACTAAGCGATACGCAACCCCGCGAATTAACGAAGCGGATGTACCAATTTCTTCGGGCCGATAAATTAAATCATTTAAATCAATTTCAATAACATAGTCAAACCCTTCGGTCATCGCCCGAATGACAAACTCATCGTTTGGCGAAACAGCGGAAAGAATATCAAGGTCAATCGCCGCTGCGAGCGCATAGCCATGATTATGGTCGGTATGATTACCAATAATTTCCATTCTTCCTGGGGAAGAAAATAAGTGAGTCGGTTCTAACCGAAAAACCTCACTAAAACCCTCATTGATTTTTTTTATCCGTTCTGATTGCATAATCTTTTAATCCTTTATAATTTTAAACTTTCGGCAAATTGTTTAAAGGCTGCCTTACCCATTTCGTCGGTTTTAAAAACACCGGTTGCTTCTAAAATTTCGCGACACGTTATATTAACATATTCCGTAATGGCGTGATCGTAATTGGCGCCGTCTGGTAAGCGGTCAAGCGTTTCATATAAATCCGTGAAGATTGCCAAATCCGTTTGTTCTTCAAGAAGTTTTGCTCGATCTAATTTATTATCATATAACGCTTGAATAATATGAAGTTGGCGTTTTAACCGCGCTGGTAAAATAAAGCGTCCCATTGCTTCAATTAAGCCAATGCCTTCTTTTTTAATCGCATGATGTTTAGGATGTGCGTGGAAAATTCCATCAGGATATTGTTCGTTTGTCCGATTATTGCGGAGAATAATATACATATGATAATAACGGCCCACTTTCCGGACAATGGGGGTGACAGTGCTATGCATAACTTCACCAGTTTTAGGAATAATATCTAATTCCTTATTTTCATAACCTTTCCAGCCCTCGACAATTTTCATTGCCGCGTCTAATAAAGCGCCTTTATTCGCGGAAACTAAATGGAATGTTGAGTTATACCAATCAAGAACGGAAACCTTAACAAGTGGGTTACGCGAACGAACTGTATACAAATCTTTTGCTTTCATTAAAGGAAATTCATATTGTCCACCTTGAAAGTGTTCATGATCAAGAATTGAACCACCCACAATTGGTAAATCACTATTTGAGCCAATAAAGAAATGTGGGAATTGGTCAACGAACGCTAACAGCTTACCAACCGTTCTATGGGAAATTGTCATTGGTTCATGGACTGATTCAAAAACAATACAGTGCCGATCATAATAGACATATGGTGAATATTGTAAAAACCATTGTTCTTGGTCGAGTTTTAAAGGAATAATTCTTAGATTTCCCCGCGCTGGATGATTGCTATTTCCCGCATAGCCAACGTTTTCTTTACATAATAAACAAGCGGGATATTTTTCCCCAACCGGTATTTCTTTTAATTTTGCAATATCCTTATTATCTTTTTCTGGTTTTGATAAGTTAATCGTAATTTCAATATTGTTTTTATCAAATTTACTTACCCAGTGAATATTTTGTTCAACAGCGGTTTTTTGAATATAATTATTTTTTACTTGTAAGTCATATAAATAATCTGTGGCTTTGCTCCGATTTGCTTTATATAATTGGCGAAACTTCGCTGACACTTCACTTGGCTTCGGGGTTAAAATTCCCATTAGGCGAATAATAAAATTATCAACTTCGGCTTCGCTTTTAATATTTTCAGAAATAAGTTTTGTCCGTAATTCTAAAATTAATTGGTCCGGTACTTTAAGCCCGCGCAGTTCAGAAATGTTCATTTCGCCTAAAAATGGTCGGTCCGCATGACATAACTCCAAAATAACATTACGGGTATACGTAATATCCTCTTCATCTAAACCTAGATGAGCATTCGCATACACTAATAATTTTTCAATTGTTTCATTTAGCATGTTCTTTTCCTCATAAAATATTTATATTATACCATATTAGGCGTTGAATTATTTTCCATTCCCGTTAAGCGTCATGACGATGAATATAAATTAACGTTGAGCCAAAGTCACCTAAAATACGGGTTGTTTGATTAATGCCCGTGCCGCGCCACTGCGGATTAAGTAAAAGAGCTCCATCATTAAGTGCTTTTCCGCTTACTAAATATTTTTCATTACTACCAATTTTCATCAGACTTTCAACAGATTGGCGTTTATTAAGGGCGGTGACGATTTTACCATCTGCTTCGATACCAGGTGGTAACACCATTTTTACTAACCCGCCAAACATTTTAATTTCGTGGTCTTGGCGTAACACTTCGACTTCATAGAGGGCATCATCAATTAAACCAACCGTTTTAATCCGGTCTTGACCTTTAATTAATGAATTAATTACTTGGTAATAACCAACTAACGCTTCATCTTGATTTTCACTAACAACACACCATAAATAATGGTCAGCGGTTGAAGGGTTCGCTAATTGATAAAACTTACCAAATTGAAGCAATTCGCGGTGCTTTTTATAATATTCAATGTGCGCCTTGCTCCATTTCTTTTCTAAAGGATTAAAATCATCTAAATCAAGTTCATAACCAAGCACGCCAAACGCTGCGACATTAAAACGGGTATGAAGTGGGGTTGTTCGTAACATTTGATGTGAAGGAACGGCACTAACGTGATTAGAAATTGTAACAAGCGGATACGCTAAGGCAGCGCCACTTTGAATAATAAGTCGAGCCACCGCATCACTATTATCGCTTGTCCACGTTTGATCAAAATAGGAAAGCATCCCTAAATCAAAGCGTCCTCCACCACTAGCACAGTTTTCATATAAAATAGCGGGGAAGGCTTTTGTAATTTCATCTAACACACGGTAAAGTCCCAAATAATAATCATATAAGAGGCGATTTGTTGGGGTTTTTATCGAACCAACATCACTAAAGACACGGTTAAAGTCCCATTTTACATAGTTAATCGGTGCACTTGCAAGGACATCGCTTAATGATTTTATTAAATAGTCTTGGACTTCGGTTAAACTCAAATCTAATATATATTGATGGCGGCCGCTTGAGGGTTTTACGCCTTCAACATGTAACATCCATTCAGGATGATTTTCATAAAGTTTAGAATCATAGCTAATCATTTCTGGTTCAAACCATAAACCGAATTTGAGGCCCTTTTTGCCAGCGTAATCACTTAATGCCCCAAGCCCTTTCGGTAGCTTTTTAGGATTAAGTGTCCAGTCACCAAGTCCGCCGGTATCATCGTTTCGCCGACCAAACCAGCCATCATCTAAAACAAATAATTCAATCCCAAGGTCCGAGGCATTATCAATAATTTGATGAAGTTTCTTTTCATTAAATTTAAAATATGTCGCTTCCCAGTTATTAACGACAATCGGGCGCATGGCTTTTGCGTGTTCGGGCCGTAAAATGTGGTCGGTAGTAAATTGATGGAGATTTTGGGAAACGCCGTTTTGACCGTTGTTACTATATGTAAGTACAGCAAAAGGCGTCTCAATTTGTTCATTCGGTTTAATTACTGGATGAAAATCGCTTGGGTTAAGTCCAATTTGAATACGAATATTATCAAAGGTTGATAATTCATAAGCAGTATAATGTGAGCCGCTATAAATAAAATTAAAACCAAATGAAGGGCCACTTGTGGAGGATAATCCGTTTTTCAATAATAATGTAAACGGATTATGTTTTGCGCTTGAGGAGCCTGTTTTCGCTTCATGAACGTAAATGCCTGGTGTTAATGGTTTTGCGGCAATATTAAACTCGCTCGCCCAACTTCCATATGGCGCATATAATGTATAATTCTGGTTAGGAATATCAAGATTTAAACTTAATAATTTAATAACTGTAAGGTCATCCTCACTTTCATTAACAAGCTTAACATTTCGAACAATCGCTGTTTCCGTTACCCCATATTGTAAGTAAAGACTTACTTTATTTCGTTCATCACGTAAACGCAAAATTAAAACATCGTTCACATCATGCGGGGTAGGGAGTTTAACTTCCATTGATAGTTTTTCTTTTAATTGATAGTCGACATATTTAAAATCAAAAAGTTCTTCGTTATTCTTTCGTAAAATAATAGAAGGTTCACGGTAATCCCCTTTTCCAAGTGTCGCTACTTCTAAAGGTCGTTGATCATAACTATAATCAGGGTCAACGCTTTCATCATAGACGACACTACTTCCTGGCGGAAAACTTTCACGGTAACTAAGTGCTGTAACTTCTTCTCCATCAAGTAAGCGATGGCCAATATAACTTGTCGCTACGTGATTAAATTTATCAACACTAATAACATAAGAAAAATCTTCTCCAGATAAGATAAAGTAATTATTTATTATTTTAATCATTTCACACACCTCAAACTTATTATAACTAATTAGGCGCGATTATGGTAAAATAAATTACGATAAGTAGAGGTGGATATGAATCAACCATTGAACTTTAATTGGCGCTATCTCCCGCGTTACGAAGAAGCATTTTTAGATGCGTTGCCCAAAAACGCGAAAATTGTGGATTTACCCCACACGAATGTAGAATTACCTTTAAATTATTTTTCAGAGGAGCGGTTCCAAATTAAATCAACATATGAAAAGATTTTTTCGATTGATGAATTCGATGAAAAAATGCGTTACTTTTTGTATTTTGAAGGTGTCATGGCCCAAGCTGACATTTATGTTAATGGCGTTTATCTCGGTCACTTTATTTCAGGCTATTTGCCAATTGAGGTTGAATTTACTTCGGTTGCCAAAGCAAGTGATAACCGGCTTATCGTTGTCGTTGATGCAAGCGAAGATGAGTTAGTGCCACCTTTTGGGGGCGAAATTGATTATCTAACATATGGGGGCATCTACCGCGAAGTCAAAATTTTAATTCGGCCAGTTGTTTATATTCAGCATTTACTTGTCGATGGTGATCAAAATGGGAAAATTAACATCCAACCCGTTATTTCTAACCCCAAACAAATCCCTTTTACGATTGAATATAAACTTTACGCTAAAGGGGAGTTAATCGAAGAATTTTATTCAAATAAAATTGCGATTGATCGCCCCGTTTTATGGTCACCAGAATTACCATACTTATATGAACTGCATGGTCACTTAAAAACCCAAACTGGCGAAGATTTAATTGAAGTTAAATTTGGGTTTCGAACTGCGGAATTTAAAAAGGATGGCTTTTATTTAAACGGCGTTAAACGCAAACTTATCGGTTTAAATCGTCATCAAAGTTTTCCTTTTGTTGGTAATGCTGCTTCTAAATCACTGCAAGAATATGATGCTGATAAATTGAAGTATCAATTAGGTGTGAACGTTGTCCGTTCTTCACACTACCCACCGTCGAGTCACTTCTTAAACCGCTGTGATGAGCTTGGGCTCATGGTTATTAATGAAGTTCCCGGTTGGCAATATATTTCTATGGAAAAAGCTTGGCGGAGACAATTTCTTGATAATGTGGAACGAATGATTACTACACATTATAACCACCCATCCATCATTTTAAATTCCATTCGCATTAATGAATCAGGTGATGACCATGATTTATATTTGAAAGCTAATGAAATTGCCCACCGGATTGATTCATCGCGGCAAACAACTGGTGTCCGTAATTTTGTTAGTAGTGATTTATTAGAAGACGTTTATGCTTATAACGATTTTTCCTATGCTGGTAAAGGAAAAGGGTTAGTCGATCCAAACACCGTTTTGGCCAAAATAGATCAAGACAAACCTTACATCGTAACGGAAAATAATGGGCATATGTTTCCTACAAAGGCGTTTGATCATGAATCACGGCGCGTTGAGCAAGCGAAACGCCATCTTGCCGTTATTGATAGTGCGTTTGCAAATGACCGCATCGGTTCGATGACAGCCTGGGTTTACGCTGATTATCAAACGCATTTAACTTTTGGTAGTGGCGACCATATTTGCTATCATGGCGTCCTTGATATGTTCCGCCAACCAAAATTCGCGGCAAGTGCGTATATTTCTAACCTTGCTGATTATCCTAATCTTCACGTCTTATCGAGTATGGATATTGGTGAACATCCTGAAGGCCGCTTACCAGCAATTTGGGTTATGAGTAATTGTGAATATATTAAAGTTTATAAAAACAATGAATATATTAATACGTTCTATCCCCGGCGGGACTTATATCCTCATTTACCACACCCACCCTTTATTGTTGATGAATTTATTACTGATTCATTTAACAGCGATGGTTTCTTTAAACCAAGTGACGCAAAAAAAATCAAGGCCACACTTAATTACGCTAGTCTCCATGGTTTAAGTGAACTAACAACTAAACAAAAATTATTTGTTTTACGGATGCTTAAAAAATATGGACTAAACTTTAATGACCTTAGTGATTTATGGGGTAAGCATATTGCTAACTGGGGCACTGGCAAAGTCGCCTATAGTTTTGTTGGGTATATGAATGACGCCCCGATCATTACCGAAAATATTGGCCCCTCAACAAAATTTAGTATCGTTGGTCATCGCTACCAATCACATTTACACGTTGATCGCTCATATGATACGGCCATTATCGATTTACAACTTCTTGATGAATACGGTGCATGTGCAACATATAACTTTAGCCCGTTTACCATCGTTACCTCAGATAACTTGGCTTTAATCGGACCAAGTAATACGAATTTTATCGCGGGTGGTTATTTAGTGTTGGCCAAAACTTTAACGGACAAACCAGGGAAAGCCTGGATTAGTGTACAAAGTCCTAAATATGGGACAAATACGTTTAACTTTTTAATTAATACTGATGAAGAGGAAATTTAATCATGGAAAAAAATGGAAAT
>DIQT01000015.1:0-11527 GCA_002427365.1 Caryophanales bacterium UBA5455 | reverse complement strand
CAAAAATGGAAATTCCGAACGTAATGTTGCCATCTTAATTGATGCGGAAAACATTTCACCGGAATATATAAACTTAATTATTGATGAAGCGAATAAGCAAGGAAATATTGCTTATCGTAATATTTATGGCGATTGGTCTGAAACTCGCCTTAAAGCTTGGAAAGATGTTTGTGTTGAATATTCATTATCCCAAAAACAACAATATTCCGTTGTGAAAGGCAAATCTTCGAGTGACTTTGCATTAGTCATTGATGCGATGGATATTTTATATCGCTCCGACATCGATACATTTGTTATTGTAAGTAGTGATAGTGACTTTTCGCGCCTAGTAACCCGTCTTCGCGAAGGAGGCAAAACGGTTATTGGGATGGGGGAAACAAAAACGCCCCGCGCCTTAACAAATTCTTGCCACGCGTTTATTTATTTAGACCGCTTTAAGAAAACCGCTGAAAAAGCGAAAAAGAAACGGAAACCTGTCTCCAAAGCTGCACAAAAAGTTGACGAAGTTAGCGACTTCCCCCGTTTAGAAGAAATTATTGATGATGTTCGGGAAATCATTTCCGAAAACGCTGATACAAAGGGCTGGAGCTATTGGTCGCATACAAATAATATGCTCCTTAAACGGCAACCAGGCTTTGATCCACGGAACTATGGCTATACCGGTAAGTCAATTAACTTCTTCGCGGAAAACGGCTTTGAAGTTCGTCAAGATGGTCTTGAAGTATTTATTCGCTATTCCGAAGAATAATTAGTTATAAGCAAAAGAAAAGCCATTCATCTGAATGGCTTTTTTTGTGTTTAGTTGTTCTTATAATTCATGGTTGTATTTTGGACCAATGCGCCCAGCATCAATATCTTCTTTCATCATCGCATACGCTTCTTTATTAATCTTAAACTTCCGTTTTAAAAGAACGTAGGCAAGAATATATAAGACAATTGGAATAACGGTCATCCCAATTAACATCGATAATTGCCCAGTATATAAGGCGTTACCCGCACCATTAATTGCGGCATCCGCTGCTTCGATAACAGCGCTATCACTTAATTCACCACGTCCACCTTGTGCTTCGAAATCACTAATTTGTTGCGTAATATCGTAAACACCACCAAGGAATAATAATAAGTAAGTTAAGAGCAATTGAAGCGAACTTGCCATCTTCGCCGCAAATGGCCGTGCACTAAAGACGACTGATTCATTTCTTTCACCTGTCTTCCATTCGTTATATTCGATGGTGTTCGCAATGAAAATTAATAACGCCGAATAAAATAGTCCTTGCGCTGAAAAAATAAAGACCGAACAAATAACAAAGGAAATAAGATGGCCGAGTTTAAGTTCATCTTTTTGAATAACGGGAATAAACCCAATAATAAAGAAAATAATATAACCAATGACCATAACAATAAATGTAACGGTAATTAATTTTTCCCATGAAATCTTTCGTTCAATGACTGGAAATAGTATTTGGGCAATTACTGTTCCGACCGCGTAAACAACGGTAACAATTGTCATATAACTACCACCAGTTCCATAACCGAATGCTAGAATAAAGTAATTTAAGCCAATCGCATTTAATAAACTACTACCAGTATAATAAAGTAAAATAACGCCAAGCATCACTAACAATTGTTTGTTTTTAAAAGCCATTTTAATCATGTCAGTAAACTTTGTCCGTTCAACTTTTTCGGTTTGTTCAGGACGTTCACGTTCTTTCGTGAATAAAACAATTGAAACTTGCATGATTAAGTAAATAGTGGCAATTACAATTGAAATCCACCTAAACGCTACCTCGGCCCGACCTGGGAAAATCATTGGTACAAGACCACCAGCAATAAACGCTCCGACACTTGCCGCGACCGTAACATACGTCGAAAGTTTAACCCGTTCTTGGGCATCACTTGTAAGCGAAGGAAGCATTGACCAATAGCCAATATCATTTATCGTAAAGGTAATTTCCCAAACTAAATAAGTAACACCAAAAAAGACAATGTACCACCAGCCTTCAAAAGAAATTGAAAATAATAAAACAGTCGTAATTGCGGAGCCAATCGCACCATATAAAATCCATGGTTTGTATTTGCCCATCTTAAGGTTGGAATTTTCGATTAATGTCCCAATCATTGGATCATTAATACCATCCCAAATTCGATAAACGATTAAAATAATCGTAATTGCAAGCATTTTATGTTTGTAACTTGCTCCAATGTCATCGCTCATGGTGTAGGTAATAAAAGTCATTAAAAATAGCGAAAATAATGTGTAGAGCATGTCACGGCCAATTCCACAGACGGGATACACGATTTTCGTTGTTTTTGGAACCTTTTCACCACTAAAGGTTGTGTTGATTCTCATATTATATATATGTCCTTTCTTATCTTTTTTAGTTTAACCTAAAAACACTACTTTAACAATAAAGGAATTACGTTTTCTTTATAGTTGCAAATTATTCGCAACTAGCATATGATATTTCGTTGTCGAGGTATGTATGAAAAAAACAAATTTAACAGCGTTTACAATCGCCGGGCTTCTTTTAATAAGTGGCTGCCATAGAAGTGATACTCCACAAGTTATTGCGAGTAGTTTTATCGCCTATGATTTGCTAAGAGCGGTCGCGGGCGAAACTTTAACATATGAAATGATTATTTCTCCTGGTATTGATTTTCATTCTTATAATCCAACACCGCGTGATATTGAAAAAATAAATAACGCGGAACTGTTTATTTATACTTCCAACGTGATTGAAACTTGGGCAAAAAACGCAAACACTAATTCTACTCGGGTGCTCAATTTAGGAGATAGCATTCCTGGGGCAAATGATGTGGTTAACGATGAAAATACTGACCACGCTCATAGCGCAACCCACTACTGGACATCACCAGCAAATATTAAAACAGTAATTGCAAGCATTCAAACTTCTTTAAGTACAATAGATAAAGAAAACGAAGCTGTTTTTATGACTAACGCGAACAATTATATCGAACAAATCGAAACAGTAAGCGAAGAGTTTTTGACAAAACCATTACAATTTGATCAACCAATCTTTTATGTTGGCCATAACGCGCTTGACGCATTTGCCGATTACTTCAATTTAAATATAATTACACTTGTGGAAGGAATTAGACCGGATCACGATGTAACAGGTAATGAGCTAAGGAAAATAATTACGGCAATTAAAAACGCTAATGTCCACTATTTATTTACGGAAGAATTAAGTTCATCTAATTTTTCATCAACAATTATTAAAGAGCTTGCGCGAGATAACTATTCATTAACTATTTATGAATTACATGGATATCATAATTTAACCGCAACTGATTTTAACGCTGGTGTAACTTATTATGATTTATTAGTTCGTAATTTAACTTATTTAACGGAGGCGTTAGCATGATTAAATTTAAAGATGTAAATGTTGATTTTGAAAACTATCCTGTTTTGCGTAATATTTCATTTGAATTAGCGAAGGGTGGGTTTTTAAATATCATTGGCCCTAATGGTAGTGGCAAGACAACATTAATTAAAATATTATTAGGATTAATTGAACCTAGTAGTGGTGAAGTCCAAATAAGTACGGCAAAAATCGGTTATTTACCGCAAATCATTAAAGTAAATGCTGATTTTCCAACGACCGTTGAGGAAGTTATTTATAGTGGCTTTAACAAACAATATTTACGGATGTTACCTGAACAAAAAAAACTAATTAATAAATGGTTAGAAATTATGGAAATTTCATCATTAGCAAAACATCAATTCGGTGATTTAAGCGGTGGCGAACGACAACGTGTTCTTCTAATTCGCGCGGTCATTGGCGAACCGGAACTGCTGGTCTTAGATGAACCAACTTCCGCACTGGATCCCAATTTCCGGAAAAAATTTAATAGTATTATTAATAAACTTCATGAACAAGGGACAACAATTATAAATATTACCCACGATTTGCGTGAAAACGACTTAACCGATGGCGCATTAATCATGTATTTAGACCGAAGCATTAAATGTTTTGGTGATTACGCGCATTACTTAGCCGAATGTCAAATGGAGGCTCATCACCATGTTTAGTATTTTCTCTTATCAATTTATGTTGATGGCGTTTGGGATTGGTGCATTATTTGCAGTTGCCAGTTCCTTATTAAGTCCTTATATTGTCTTATCACAGCAATCAATGTTGGCGGATGGTCTTGCTCATAGTGCCTTTTTAGGTTTTACGATTGGGGTCTTAATGATTAATCAACCTGTTTACTTAGCAATGATTATTGGCGTTATTAGTAGTGTTTTAATTACTTTGCTGATTAAGAAAACAAAATTACAAGCTGATAGCGCAATTGGTGTCGTTTCTGCTGTTGCTTTTGCTTTAGGTCTTGTGATTATTTCCTTAACACCTGGGCTTAATATTTCCATTGAAGGATTAATGACCGGGTCAATCCTAACGGCGAGTACAAGTGATTTAATTATTGTAAGTATAATAACTTTATTAATCGGCGCCTTTGTTTTGGTTTTCTACCGTGATTTATATCAAATTGTTTTTGACGCAACGAATACAAAAATTTCAAAACGAAAAGTTGCCTTTTTACAATATCTTCTAGCTGCTTTTGCGGCTGTTTTAATTGTCATTGGGGTGAAGCTTGTTGGGGCTTTGTTAATATCATCGTTTATTATTTTTCCAACAGTCATTGCTAAACAATATAAAAGAAGTTTCCGTTCAACCCTTTTAATTGGCGTTGGAATAAGTTTAGCATCAACGTTTATCGGAATTTATTGTTCATATTATTTAGATATACCAAGTGCACCTACGATTGTGCTATTTAACGCGCTTATTCTTTTAGTAAGTATTTTAATTCGTTATACTAAAACAAGGAGGACTAAATGATGAACTTCCGAATGACTAAACAAAGAAAAGCAATTTTAAAATTATTGGATACATCAAACAAAGCCTTAAATGTCGATGATATTGCGATGCTACTTGATGATAAAGCAATCAATTTATCCACGATTTATCGTTCGCTCGACCTATTTTTAAATGATGATTTAATTAAGAAAATCTTACTTCATAAAGTTCCGTATTATTATTTAAATCGGCATAGTAATGAACATTATTTTGTATGTGAAAAGTGCCATCAACTAATGGCACTTCCTTGTTTTCATGATCATATAACGTTATTAGCCAAACAAGAAAATTTTGAAGTTTCTGCTCACGAAATGATTGTTTATGGTTTGTGTGTAAATTGTCGTTAATTAATTTCAGTTATTTTTTTGACCGTCTTAACAATTTGATATTCTTCAATTTTCCGCCGTAATGTTTGAAGGTGCGTTTCATTCACTAAGCGAATTGATTTACGAATAGTGTCAACGCTTTTTTCAATTTTATCAGCTTCGTCTTTTATTTTTTCAACATTGTTTTCAATATTTTTTAAGGAGTTTTCTAAAATATTGTTTTTAAATTGTTCAAACTCATCAATAATTGTTTGTGATTCTTTAAAGGCAATCTTTTCTTGATGAATTGTCCGCATTAATTCACTATTTTTTAAGCCAATTGATTCAATCACACCTAAAAGTGTTAAGAAATACGGAGGCCGGACCACAAACATTTTTGGATAATCATGAACAATGAAAATCGGCGCATCATTTTCCGATTCATATTCTAATTCACTAACCAAAACAGCGTATTCGCAGCCTTTTTTATTTCGGTCAAGGTCAAGTTTGTGGTAGTGGTTAGAATTTTTTTGCCGATCCGTACCAACTTCTTCCTGGCTCTTCATATCAAGCATGACTGAGGTAACCTCAATCCGGTTTTCAACATCGGTTGAATCATATACCCTTAAAATGTAATCACCTTTTGTACCTTTACTTTCGCCTGCTAATTTAATTGATTCATTATCTTTTATCCAAGTTGATGTTTTAAAGCCATAAACCATCGCGGCTTTCATTTGTTCGTTACACCAACTTTCAAGGTTTTCGCCAATTGTTTTAACAGATTTAAGTGCTTTTTCGCGGTTAATAATTGCTAGTTCTTCTTTTAACTTAGCAATATTGGCTTCATATTGGCTTTTTTGTTTATTTAAAACAAGTTCGTGGTCTTTTTCTTTAATGTTTAATTGTTCTTGGATTTTGGTAATTGCTAAGTCTTTTTCATGAAGCGCTCTCATCTTTTCCGCTTCTTTTTCGCTTTTCGTTTGTTCGATTAACGCCGTTTGCGCAAGTTTTAATTGGGCAATGGTATTTTCTAGTTCACTAATTTTCGTGTTCGCGATAAATTTTTCACCTTCATAAAGCGCTTTAACTTGTTGTTCTTTAATTGTTAGCAAATTTGTCTGTTCCGCTGTTAAATTTTCGATTTTATTTTTCAATGCATTAACGGTTTCTGAATATGTCAGTTTTTGTTCATTTAATTCATTTTCTAACTTAAGTTTAAATGCTTGTTCCGCATCCGCGAGTTTTTTACGATAAACCTCATCTTTTCCTTTTTCAATTGCGTTAATAATTAACGTTTGATCAATCGCTAAGATTTCATTTAAGTCGATAATATCGCCTACTTCACCTGCTTCTAATAACTCTAAAGTTGTTGCATCTTTAACAATTACTTTTACTTTTTTCATGTTCGCCTCCATTAGTTATATTTTAACATTTATTTATGAACAATGTAGAGATGAATAAAATTTATCGGCCTTGGAAAATATCCGTCTCTTCCATACATCATTGAAAAACCATCCTAAAAATGCGATAATAAATTACTTCTTTGTATGAGGTTAAATTTATGAAAAAGATAAAAAGCGCTAGTATCTTTGTGTGCGCAACACTTGTTTTTGGAATTGGACTTTTCTCCACAAATGATGAGCGGATTTCTTTTTCCGTAAACGCCGCGGTAAGTGTTTCTAAAATAAATATTAGTGATGTTAATGATGCAGCACTTGGTACTTATTATAGTAGTGTTCAAGGGCTATCGGGCAACGATTTACAAAGTGCCTTACATAATGTCATTAACAATCATACTGCTTATTCATATAGTGATACGGTTAATATAATGAAAATAACGGACCGTGATTGGACAAAATCACCTTTAAGCGATACGGAATTAATAAATTATCCTTTCACGACGCATACGGGTATTGGTGATCCGTATTTAAAATTACTATACGGCACAAATTATAACGGGACCTCGAACGCAGTTAAATGGAGTGAAGACCATGTTAAAATTTGGAATAAAGAACATACATGGGCAAAATCCCATGGTGATTTTGGGGAAAACGCACCCGCGGGAACTGATTTACATCATCTTATCGCTGCGGACGCCCAACTAAATCGTTATCATTCTAATTATGACTATGGAATTCCTGAAACCGCAATTTCGATTCGAAGTGATGTCCGTGATTTACCAACAACGGGACAAAATGGCAAAAATGCTGATTCACCTAATACTAATGTATTTTTACCACCAATTGAAGACCGAGGCGATATTGCCCGCGCCTTATTTTATATGGAAACAAGGTATTACGAATACGTTAGCGAATATGACCCTAAGCTTGAACTCGTTGATGAAATAACTTCAGCAACGCATAAAGCAACTAGTAGCGAACCAGGTAAAATGGGCTGGCGGAAAGTTTTGTTACAATGGCACCATGAAGACCCTGTTGATGAATATGAAATTCATCGGAATAATTTAATTTATAATAATTTTCAAGGTAATCGCAATCCATTTATTGACCACCCTGAATACGCTGATTTGATTTATGGTGGCAAAACGGATGGTGCTTCAATTACTGGCGCTTGTACGAAAGAACGGTGCGAGTATTATGAACCATCTACTGCGGAATTAGCAAGTGTAGAAATTTCAAAAAGTAGCGGCAATACCTTTTTCATAAATAGCGTTTATAACCGGCAAGGTTTAGATTTAATTATCACCTTAGAAGATGGTACAACCTTCCATGCTTCCGGACACGATGAAGCAATTTCGACTAATTATGATGGAATTACCCTTGATACATTAGGAAATTATACTGTTAATGTTTCCTATACCCGATATGACAAAACGATGAGTGCTAGTTATACGATTATTGTTGAAGACGCTCCATTAGAAAGCGCAGTAAATCATGTTTTAATTAATCAAGTATACGCTAGCGGTGGTGATTCAAATTCATTATATAAAAAGGATTTCATTGAACTTTATAACCCAACATATATGCCAATTGATATTGGGGGTTATTCATTACTTCGCTATACGGCGAATGGTGATGCTTATGGTAACCCCACAAATATTTCATCAGGAAGTGTTCCAGCACTTGGTTATTTTTTAGTTTCCGAAGGTGGTGGAAATTATACGACTGGCAAAGATTTACCTAAGGCGGATACGATTGGTAGCAACAATTATGGGGCGACTGGTGGTTCTGTTGAATTACTCGATGATGAAGGAGAACCCGTTGACCTTGTTGGATGGGGAGATGGCAAAAAATATCAAGAGAAAGCCGCGAGTACTCCTAGTGCTACTAAAGCATTAAAACGAATTGATCCTAATGTTAATAACAAAGATAATCGTGTGGATTTTTCATTAGTGACACCTTCACCAACAAATAGTGCGATGGCCTACGTTACGCAATTTGAAACACAAGTTTCTTTAAATCCAAATCCATATTGTGATAAAAGTTGGGGTTATTTAGATGATAACTACCTCGCGGTTATTAATAACGGCCATACTAATTGGTTTTATCCTTCAAGTGAAGCAGAAGCAAATTATTTATATTTACTTAGTTATAATAAAAATTTACCTGACTTCTTGGAACGTGTCGTTACGCCGATAAAAAGAAAGTCACTGAATCATAATAATTTACTTTATTTTGTTCTTGTTCTAATTTCCATTTCGTTTGTCACAATCGGTGGGTTTATTAGTTTGAAATACCGTAATAAAAATAAAATTTAATAAGATCATTTATTAGTCCAATCTCTTAAGCACTGGCCTTTGCTAAGCAAAGGCTTTTTGCGTATAATGAAACTAATATTTTAAAACTCGAGGTATGAATATGAAATTTAAAAAACTCTTCCTAACATTAAGTTTATCTTCTTTACTAGTAAGCGGAATAAATTATCAAAATAAATTAGAAATTGTTAGTGCATTAACGAGTAACGTTGATATTAGTGACGTCAATGATACAAACATTAATAAGTATTACCAAGGGGTTGCGGGTCTTCAAGGCGATTCACTTCAAAGCGCCCTTCATAAGATTATTAAAGACCATACCGCTTTTACATATAGCGAAACCGTTAACATTATGAAAATTACGGACCGCGATTGGGATTTATCGCCACTAAGTAATGCCCAGTTAAAAAATTATCCCTTCACTACGCATACGGGTATTGGTGATCCGTATTTAAAATTACTATATGGCACAAACTATAATGGGACTACGAATGCGGTTAAATGGAGTGAAGACCACGTTAAGATTTGGAATAAAGAACATACGTGGGCGAAATCTCATGGCGATTTTGGGGAGAAGGCTCCAGCTGGAACTGACTTACATCATTTAATTGCGGCGGATGCGCAACTTAACCGTTATCATTCTAATTATGATTATGGAATTCCCACTATTGATGTGACCCCGCGTAACGATGTCCGCGGCTTATTAACATCTGGAAGTAATGGTAAAAATGCTGATTCCCCTACTACGAGTGTGTTTTTACCCCCAGAGGAGGACCGAGGTGATATCGCCCGCGCGTTATTTTATATGGAAACCCGTTACTATGAATTTGTTAGTAATAGCGATCCAAAGCTTGAATTAGTAAATGAAACGACTTCATTAACGCACGAAGCAACAAAAAATACAACGGGTAAAATGGGGTGGAAAAAAGTGCTGTTAGAATGGCACTACGCTGACCCTGTTGATGAATATGAAATACATCGGAATAACTTAATTTACAATAATTTCCAAGGTAATCGAAATCCATTTATTGACCATCCAGAATGGGCGGAGATGATTTTTGATCCTTCATATAGTGACAGCGGCGCTTCCTTAGCCACAAATTCTTCCTGTACAAAAGATTATTGTAGTTTTTCCGCGGGTACACCAATTCGTGAAATAGAAATTTCAAATCTTCCAAATAAACTTACATTTTATCAAGATGAACTCTTCGATTTATCCGGCTTAGTAATTAAGGCGACTTTTGAAGATGATTTGACGATGGATGTTATGGCGGGTGATAAAAATTTATCCGCAAATTTTGATCATAAAGTCTTAACGGATGTTGGAACATTTACGGTAACCTTAACGTATGGCGCAGGTGAAAAAATAGCGACAACAAATTATCAAATTGAAGTAATCGAGGATACGCGGAAACTTGTAAGTTTTGCGGTTGAAAGTAGTGAATTTTCATTAACTCCAACAATTAATGATGTAATTGATTTTGATACCCTTTCCTTTAGTGCGACGTATACTGAAGCAACAACTGGTGATGATATCTTAACGAAAGACCTTTCGATTAGTGACATTATTTTTAAACTCGATGATGTCGAACTTAATCCATTAATTCCAAACTTAGGTTTTTATCATTTAGGCGAACACACTTTATCATTTACATATCAAATGAATAAGTCGGAAGTTAGTGAACCAGTTCTAATAACGGTTAATGTAACAAATGTCCCTTTAACTTCTTATACGCTTAAAGCGGATGATTTAAATGTAACAACCGCTAGCTACGAAAATAACCCTAACAGTTTTATCGATGAAGATGGCCGGGAGTTTCGCTTAAGTAATGTTAAACGAAGTAGCGTTTCAGATGGAAATGGCATTCAGGTTCAAAGTCGCGGTGAAATCGCTAATCTTGATCCGATAAGTAATATCCAAACAATCATCATTACTTTTTCCGAAAATAAACCATTACGAGATATCGACTTCTTCTTAGATTTTCTTATAGATCCTGATGAAAATGCGTTAACCCCCGAAATTAACGGAAATACTTATACATATACGGTAGATGCTAAGGAAAATTATCGTTACTTTGTACTAAAAGCCAAAACACATACACTATATATTGATAACATTTCCATTTCTTACTCATTAGATGCTGATTATAAACAAGAAGCTGAAACGTTTATTAATTATTTTTTAGGCATTAATGACTTAAATTCGCTTGCATGGAATGAATTGGGAAGGTTTTATTCTTCCTTATCACCTGAAGCAAAAAATTATATTTTTACAAATGAATCAAGTCAAATCCTCCAAGCAAAAAACCGGTATATTTCGTACGTACATAATAATTTAGAAGCGGAAGAGTGGCTTACAAATGAAGCGGGTGAACTTCTACCCGTTCCGCCAATTGAGGAAACACCAACGCCTAATCCAGACCCCGATAACGAAGATGATAAATTATTTGGCCTTGAACCAATGATGCTAATTATTATTGTGGCCGCAATCTTAGTTGTTCTTATTATTCTATTAATTCTTGTGCCAAGTTTTCGGAAAAAGGCGAAAAAGAAAGCGAAAGCCGCGGTTAAAAAACAAGTTAAAAAACAAAAACGGAAGTAAGCAATTTTACTTATCTAAACGCTAA
>DIQT01000004.1:39042-51395 GCA_002427365.1 Caryophanales bacterium UBA5455 | reverse complement strand
AACAAACTTCATTGCTTCATCTGCTGAATGAATTTCAGGACGAGTTACAATTTCAACAAGTGGTATCCCAGCGCGATTATAATCAAGCAAGGAATAATTACTATAATGATGTTGCATCGCCGTATCTTCTTCTAAATGAAGACGTTCAATATTTACCCGGTTTTTGCGGCCACTTACTTCTAAATCAAGGTAGCCATCCGATCCAATCGGTCGCCGAGCTTGTGTGATTTGATATCCTTTTGTTAAATCAGGATAAAAGTAATTTTTCCGATCAAAATGAAGTTCGTGATCAATATTTAAATGAAGAGCGTCACAAACGCGAATTGCATTAATAACCGCTTGTTTATTAATGGAA
Source organism: Caryophanales bacterium UBA5455 (assembly GCA_002427365.1). Classification (GTDB taxonomy): domain Bacteria; phylum Bacillota_I; class Bacilli_A; order RFN20; family CAG-826; genus UBA5455. Next base: position 51,040 of record DIQT01000004.1, on the reverse strand, counting down.
GGTAATGTCCCAGGAAAGGCCATATCGACTTCATTTACTAATGTGTTTGGGGCGGCCTTAAAATCAATTGCCGCGGATGAAAACATTTTTGTTTTTGTTTTCATGGCGACGTGGAGTTCTAATCCAATTACTGCTTCAAAGTTCATTACTTCGCCCCCCGTTTCGCACTAAGGTTTTTTAACCCAGTTAATTTTTCGATTTCATTACCAACTTGGAAAATTGTCATTTCATCAAAGTGTTTACTCATTAAGTTAATTCCTAATGGCATCTCATCTATAAAACCTATTGGTAGTGAAAGTGATGGATAGCCCCCAAGATTACCAATTCCAAGATGGTTATCAATAATAATTTCTTCTTCGCTTTGGGCCTTATCTAAGTCCGTAATATATGGGGCCACTGATGGAGCGCCGGGAAGATAAATAATATCGTTATCCTTAAACACTTCGTTATATGCATTTACAATGACGCGCCGCGCCTTTTGGGCTTGTTCATAATACGCTTCGTGATTTTCTCTTGCCAAAACAAACGCACCAATCATAAAGCGTTGTTTAACTTGATAGCCTAACCCGGTTGAACGAGCTTTGATCATGATTTCTTCATATGTTTTACCATCAGGTTGATAACCAAATTTTAAGCCATCAAGCGCCGCATTACTACTTGTTGCTTCTGCGCATGAAAGAAGATAGTATGTTGGTAAAATTGCTTTAAGAATCTTTTCATCAATGTTAACACGATTAATAATCGCACCCGCCTTCGCAAGTTTTGCTAAATTTTCTTCAATTAAGTTAATTAATACTGGGTCCGCAAGCGCTAAGAGATTGCTAATAACGGCAATCCGCACGCCTTTAACACCTTTATGCAAATTTTCTAAATAGTTTTCAACCGGTTTAGTTGAACTACTCATATCGTATGTATCATATCCGGCTAATAGTTTTAAACTAACCGCCGCATCTTCAACTGACCGCGTAAAATAACCAACATGGTCAAGCGAAGGACTAAAGGAAAATAAACCATACCGACTAATTCTACTCCAGGTTGGTTTAAAGCCAACAAGTCCGCCATATGATGCCGGTTTACGAACACTATCACCCGTATCGCTACCTAACGCAAAGGGTACAATTGCGTCAGCAACAACCGTCGCGGAACCGCACGATGAACCACCAATAATCCGTTGATGGCTTGGATCCCAAGGATTATATGTAACTCCTAAATGACCTTTAGTGCCGTTTCCGCCCATCGCTAATTCATCAAGTGTTGTTTTACCAATAATAATTGCTTTGGCGTCTTTTAATTTACGAATTACACTTGCATCATAAACTGGAACATATCCTTTTAAGATATTTGAGCTTCCGGTTGTTTCAACCCCTTTGGTGGAAAAGTTATCTTTTACAAGAATAGGAACTCCCCAAAATGGATTATCAACTTCTGGTTCTAAAAGTTTTGCCGCTTCTTCTAATGCACTTGAAAACATATCTGCTTCAAGAGCGTTATCTTTATTTGCTTTAAGCCGATTAATTGCTTCGGTTGTTAATTCTAGTGGTGTAACTTTTTTTGCTACAAGCGCTTCGTGTATTTCAACGAGCGTTAAATCTAAATAGTTCATTAGCCGACCACCTTTGGAAGTTTAATTTGATTTTCTTCAACGTCTTTTGCGTTACTTAAAACTTCTTCCACTTCTAAAGGGGTAGAAGGTTCATCTTCTCTTAAAGAAGGGGACGAACACACAAAAGGAAAAATCATCGGTTCCGCATTTTCAATTTCTGGAAGTTCATCAATAATTTCTTTTTGAATTTCAAGGCGAGAAAAACTTGGGTTTAATAACGTATATTCTTCCTCGCTTAACGCAAGTTTCAAGCTTGCAGCTAATTTTTCAAATTTTGTTTTATCAATTGTACTCATCTAATTATTCTCCTTGTTCGAGATTAAGCATTTTCTCAAACTCTTCATCACTCATTGTCGCAACGCCTAAACTTTCAGCTTTGGTAAGTTTCGTCCCAGCGCTTTCGCCATAAATTACTAAGTCCGTTGCTTTGGAAACACTACCCGTTACTTTTGCTCCCTTTGCTTCAAGGAGCTCAGTTGCTTCTTTTCTTCCTAACGTCGCAAATGTTCCAGTAAGCACAACAATTTTACCACTAAAGAAAGAATTTGCCACGACCTCTCCACCTAAATACATAAAATTAAGCCCAAGTTCGCTTAATTGAGCAATTGTTTCTAAGTTACGTTCATTATGGAAGTAATTAAATAAGGAATTTGCCACAACAGGGCCAACATCAGGAATTGCTAAATATTCTTCAACGGTAACATTTTTAAACGCATTTAAATCGCGATACTTGATGGCAAGTGTTTTCGCGGTTTTTTCACCAATTTCTTTTATTCCTAACCCAAACAATAATCGTTCAAGCGATTGTCCTTTGGAGGCTTCAATTGCATCAAGTAATTTTATCGTTGATTTTGTTGAAAACCCATCAATATTCATAATTTCTTCTTGATGTTCAGCAAGTTTATAAATGCTTACAACATCATTTAAATAACCTTCGTTAAAAAATAATTCAACTGCCTTTTCACCTAATCCATCGATATCCATTGCATTACGCGAGGCAAAGTGAATTAAGCCTTCAATTTTCCGTGCGGGACAATGAACATTTGGACAATAATGTTGCACTTCAATTTGAATAAGTTCGCTTCCACACTTTGGACAATGAGTAATCATTGTAAAAGGAATTCCCCCTTCATCGACATTAACGCGGCCCACAACTTCAGGAATAATATCACCAGCTTTACGAATGATAACTTGATCACCAAGATGTAAATCGCGTTCCCGAATAAAATCTTCATTATGAAGGGTTGCCCGTTGAACTAACGAACCTGCGACACGAACCGGCGCTAAAACGGCGTTAGGAGTAATTCTTCCCGTCCGACCAACCGTAAAAATAATATCTTCTAATTTGGTTGTTACTTCTTCAGGGGGAAATTTATAAGCAATTGCCCATCTCGGGGTTTTTGCGGTGTAACCTAAATCATCCCACGCGGCGAGGTCATCAACTTTGATAACAATTCCATCAATATCGTATGGAAGATCATGCCGTTTGGCTTGGAATTCTTCAACAAACGCAATTGCTTCAGACATATTTTCACAAACTTTCCGATTGGGGTTTGTCCGAAATCCTAACGTTTCAATATAGTTTAAGGCTTCCTTATGTTTGCTAATTCCAAATTCATTTGCGTTAACAAAATAATAGAAAAAGCCATTAAGATTTCGACTTGCGGCAATGCTTGAATCTAGGTTACGAACACTACCCGCGGCCGCATTTCTTGTGTTTGCAAATTCGGGTTTTCCTAGCGCATTTTGGCGCGCATTTAATGCTTCTAAACTCGCTTTCGGCATATATATTTCGCCCCGCACTTCAAAGGGCGCAAATACTTTAATTGATAAAGGAATTGATTTAATTGTTTTAATATTACTTGTAACATTTTCACCGGTAATACCATCGCCTCTTGTCGCAGCGTAATTAAGTTTGCCGTTAACATAATCGAGCGATATCGCTAAGCCATCAATTTTCATTTCTGCGACATAACTAACATTATTTACGCCTAAAGTTGCTTTAACCCGTGCATCAAAGTCATATAAATCTTCTGCACTAAATGCGTTAGCGAGTGAAATCATTTGCCGCTTATGGGTGACTTTTTCAAACCCTTCAGCGACTTCTCCACCAACTCGTTGGGATGGCGAAAACGGATCCTTAAACTCCGGATTTTCTTCTTCAAGCCGCATTAATTCACGCATTAGGCGGTCATATTCCGCATCGCTTACCGAGGGCTTATCTAAAACATAATATTCGTGATTATATTTTTCAAGTAACGCCCGTAATTCTTCAATCCGTTCTTTAACACTCATGATAAGTCTCCCTCCCTAACGACCCGTTCCACGGATGGATGTTGGGCCATAATCTTTTTTATCCCATATTGATCAAATTTAATTTCTAAAATTGTTTCATCAATAATTTTTTGAACGATACCGCGGCCAAACACTTTGTGATTGGCAATATCGCCAACTTTCCACATAATTTTTGTTGCTCTTTCTTTCGGTGGTAATGGTTCCCCTGTTGGAAGTTTTGGCGCTTTTGTTCCACCAAATTCAAACCGTTTGCCAGTTTCAGGAAACGCTAAGTCAGCTTCCTTAAAAAACATTGAAGGAACTTTTCTTCCATCAAGGATGTAAGAATATTCATTACTACACGATAAGAATAATCGATGTTCGGCCCGAGTAAAAGCAACGTACGCTAACCGCCGTTCTTCTTCCAGCGCGATACTTCCGCCTTCCATTACCGAACGGTTGTTAGGAAAAACGCCATCGTTTAAACCTAAAACAAAGACATTTGGATATTCAAGCCCTTTGGCAACGTGAACGGTCATTAACGTTACATAGTCACCAGATTTAATTTCATCTTGCATCGTATATAACGTAATGTTTTGCATATATTCTTCAAACGTTGTAAATTCGCCTTGTTTAACTGCGTTATAAACATCTTGAATTAATTGGTGAACGTTTTCCGCTCGTTCCTCACCATTTTCTTCATCATCTGATAAATATTCAAAGTAGCCAACTTCTTTAACATATTCCCGCAAAACTTCCGAAAGGGCTTCTAAACCCGCCTCGATTCGTTTCCGATAGCTTTCCATTAATAGGACAAGTTCGCGTAAAGTAGCCCGAACGCTTCTACGAAGTTCACTTGGCTTATCATCATCAAGATAAAGTAAATATTCATAAAGTGAATATTCGTTTGCTTTCGCTTCATCGCGAAGTGTTTCAAAAGTTTTATCACCAATTCCGCGCCGCGGCACATTCACAATCCGTTCAAAAGAAATATCATCTTTTTGATTAAGAATTAACCGCCAGTAAGCAAGAACATCTTTTACTTCTTGCCGCGAATAAAAGCGAATTCCCCCATAGACAACATAAGGAATCCGATAATTAACAAGTGCCCGTTCTAACGACCTTGTTAAATAGGCGGAACGATATAAAACCGCGACATCCGTGTAGGAAAAGTCTTTGTCTTTTACTTTTAAGCCAATGATTTGATTACAAATCCACTTTGCTTCATCATCGTCATTTATCGCATTATATTGAACAATTCGGACACCATCATCCGCTTTCGTAAATAAATCTTTTTTAATGCGATTATGATTATGGGAAATTAATTTATTCGCGGCATTTAAAATATTTTGCGTTGACCGATAGTTTTGATTAAGAATTATTGTTTCAACACCGCGATACTTCTTTTCCATCTGGATTAAAATATCTTGGTTCGCACCACGCCACGTATAAATTGTTTGGTCCGGGTCACCAACAACATATAAACACGTTGATGGACGTAATAAATGATTAACTAATTCATATTGAACATCATTTGTATCTTGAAATTCATCGATTAAAATATGGTCAAACCGCTTCGACCATTTATCTTTAACTTCGGGAAATTCCCGTAAGATTAGGTTTGTTTTTGCTAGCAAATCATCAAAATCAAGCGCATCCGCACTTGCGAGCGCTTTTTCATACGCAACCCAAAGTTCATAACACTCTTTACCCATTGGATGAAAAGCGTAATCTTTTTTATCAACATCCGAAGGATATAAACCAAGTGTTTTGTAGTGGCCAATAAAATCTAACGTTTGACCAATAATCGCATCCCGTTTCGGATAGCCGTGATTGACTGCGATCGCTTTTACTAACCGTTTTTGATCATCTTCGTCATATATCGTAAAGTAACTTGGATAAGCGATATTGTGTGCTTCTTCCCGTAAAAACCGTGCGCAAAACGCATGGAAAGTCATAATTTTTAAATTGCCAACAGCGGATGGGACAAGCGATTCAGTTCTTGTTTTCATTTCCTTTGCCGCTTTATTTGTAAACGCAATTGCAAGAATTCGCCAGGGCTCAACACCGAGTTCTTCAATTAAATAACTCAAACGGTATGTCAAAACACGTGTTTTCCCACTTCCAGCGCCCGCAACAATCCGCACATATTGCGAAGCTGTTTCCACCGCTTCTAGTTGTTTTTCATTTAAATGTTTCGCAAAATCCATGCCTAAGTCCCTCGATTAATTCTAGGTCTATTTTAGCATATAATCACCACTATTTCTTTGCGAACATTGAAGAATTTTAATTATTAATTTTATCGTTTTCCCTAATGTGTTTTATGATTTCGCTTTTGCCAACAAGCGAGTAAATTACCTCGCGATTACTAATTTTTAATAGTGTTGGCGTTCCAATAATTGTTAATCCATCGTTTTTATCTTCGTTATCGTCTTTCTTATTATCTAAGTACGCTCCATAATCGACAAGAAAATAAAATTGTGTGCTTGATAAATAAGAAAGAACTTCGTTTTTAATTTCATTGCAGTGCCCACACCGTAAGGAATATAAATAAACATCATAGGATGATGGCGCTTGAAGTAAGATTGTTTCGTATTCAATTTTATAAGAAGAAAATTCTTCATAATCATAACTTATTACTTGTTCACTACTTTCAAAACTACTAGCAAAATGATTATTATTTGCGTATTTAAAATTTGTTTCAAATAGAAGCCCAATAATTAATACAATATAAAAGTTACTCTTGCTTGAATTCATACTATTAAATACACAGCAAATGAATGTATTGTTAAAATATTTTAAAACAAATATTTCTCCACCCTTAATATTTAATGTTCGTGGTAAAATGAAAGCGTATGAAAGTAAAAGAAACACTTACTCAAAATATGACTTTTATGGCAATTATGGCCGCTCTTAACGGAGTTGCGGCTTTAATCGTTTCTTTTTATGAGCCGTTAGCGTTACTTTTTATGCTCGTTTTACCGATTCTTTCGTTATTAGTAGTGTTATATTGCCAAAACAAATATTTAATAATTTATTTTGTTTCCACAATTGTTATTTCTTTTTTAACCTCGCTTCATAATCCATATATTACGTTATTTTATTTAGTGCCCGCCTTAATTACTGGGATAGTAATGGGAATTTTAATTAAAAAAGAGGCGAATACAAGTATTGTCTTTACGCTTACAAGTATTATTCAAATGGGGTTAGGAGCAGTTTCCATTCCGCTAATTAAACTTCTTAGTGATATTAATATGGTTGAATTAATATTAAATATTTTTAAACTTGCGGATCATCCTGGACGAAGTGTGATCGTTTCGTTATTTATTTTTCTAATTTCCGCTGGTCAAACAGCGTTAACTTTAATTATTATTGAAGACGAATTAGCGAAATTAAAAATTGAACTAAACGCTAACTATTTAACTCTTTCACCCTTCTTTAGTTTAGGTCTTTATTTAATCGCAGCAATTATCTTACCGTTTTATGCACCAGTTAGTTATCTATTATTAATTATTGCCGCTTATTTTGGTGTAATTTCGTTAATAAATACGTTTGAAACGCCAAAATTAGGAAAGGTATTTTTCTTTAGTGGCCTCGCTATAATGATTATTTGTCTAATTATTGGGGGTGTAATATTGGATTCGCTTTATGTACCTTTTCTATTTGCTATAATATTTATACCCTGTGATGCCTATTTAATTGTAAAATATATAAAGGCACGTGCTTAAGCCACAAAGAAAGGACGCGCGATGAAGAAAATCATTAAACGAATTGGCGTTGGAATGTTAGGGGTTATTTTATTACCCTTATTTGTTGCGGGTCTTGCCCTCGCGGCTGTTTATGCGATTCTTCTTTGGCTTGGTATGCTTGTTTGGGTAGCAATTCGCTATTTCGCTGGGAAGAAAGTTCTTGGCCCAACGGAAAGCGATGTCCGCGCCGCCCAAATATTAAAGAAACGTCAACAACGAGAAATTGATGAAATGGAAAACCCAACCGCTCCTCAATCACAACAACCACAACAAAGTTTAACAATTGAAAAAGCTGTTTTTATTAACACGGGCCAAGGCCAAATTCCACAAAATGTGTTTGATGCTCTTCCTAATCAACAACCTGATGCACCCCAACAAATAGCGGGTCAACCAGCGCAAATCGCCGCAAATCAACCAAGTGGATATATCGAAGAAACCACTCCACCGGCAATCGAACAAAAAGAAGATACCACGGAAGCAGTTGAAGAAAAGCCCGTGGAAACGAAAAAGAAAAAGTGGTGGCAAAAATGATTAACCCATTATTTTTAGCCGCGTCAACTACGCGTGAAGAAGGAATTAAAATTCTTATTGTTCTAGCAATCTTTTTGCTAATCATCTTTGTCTTGATTGCGCTTATTCTTGAACTTATCCGTGCGATTATGCGTCGACAAGGTCGTGCGATGGATGGCGCGATGGCGAACCTTGTGGAAACGGGTTTATTAAAAGGTAAAAAAGATTACCGGGAAAAAGCGCGTTACAAAAACCGTGTTATGTTATTTAAACAAATGAGCATCCCAATGATTCTTATCATCCTTGGTTTAGCGCTTCACTTTATTTATAGTGGCGTTATCGGTCACATTGTTAATTTATGGGATTATGAAATTGAAGGGTTCCGAACAATTACGTTCGTTCATGATTGGAAAAATATTCCAAAAGTTAATGTCTTTGGAATGAAAATTATTTCTGATTGGCCCGCAGTTTTAAATCGCCCACACTTTGAAGTTAAAGCGTTAGTTTCTTACTTCGTCTTTCCCTTCTATGTGGTTGGGGGCGTTTGGATTCTTATTGTTGTCCAAGCCTTTGTCGCGCGCTTCATTCGCATTGAAGTATTAATTTCTGAACATTATGATGGCGACATTTCTAAAAAGAAACTTTACGATACTAGCGCCGCAGATGCGGTTGAAGAAGAATAAAGAAAAGAGCAACCAGATGGTTGCTCTATTTTTTTGTTTTCTTTTTTTACTTGCTTAGTAGCTCGTTAATTATTAAGACTGCCTGAATCGCAACAAAAATAATTAAAATAATATCAACAGCAATAAGAAATTTAGCAAGACGTTTCTTTGCTAAAACTTTCCGCTCTTCGGGGGTGCGTAAATCAACGATTTGATCTTTTTCTTTCGCCATTGACGTTCTCCTTTAATATCTAATTGAACCAGTATTCCGGGGGAATGGTTGGACATCACGAATATTTGCAAGTCCTGTTAAATACATTATAAGCCGATCGAAGCCAATTCCAAAGCCAGAAGTTGGAACGCCGCCATATTTCCGTAAATCTAAATACCATTCGAGCCCTTCAACGTTACCTTGGGCTTCCATTTTTGCTTTTAAAACATCATAGCGTTCTTCTCTTTGGGAGCCACCAACGAGTTCACCAACATAAGGAACTAATAAGTCACACGCAGCGACTGTTTTGCCATCTTCGTTTTCACGCATATAAAATGCTTTAATTTCACTAGGATAGTTAATAACAAAGACTGGTCCTTTAACAACGACATCAGTTAAGTAGCGTTCATGTTCGGTTGCTAAATCTAAGCCCCAATAAATGTTATTGTTATCAAATTTATGACCATCAGCGACGGCTTTTTGTAAAATTTCAATTGCTTCGGTATAAGGCATCCGTTTAAATTCACTATGTAAAACTGTCGTTAACCGTTCTATTAACGTGTTATCAATAAATTGGTTAAAGAATTTCATTTCTTCATCACAATTAACTAAGACATAACTAATGCAGAATTTAATACATTCTTCGATTAAATCCATGTCATCTTCTAAATCTGCGAACGCAATTTCGGGTTCAATCATCCAAAATTCACTCGCATGCCGGGCAGTATGAGAAAGTTCTGCTCTAAATGTTGGGCCAAATGTATAAACATCGCGGTATACTTGCGCGAACGCTTCAACGTGGAGTTGACCAGAAACCGTTAAACCAACTTCCGTTCCATAAAATTCATCAAACGATCTTTTGGGCCCAGTCGCAAGTTTAAAAACTTCACCCGCGCCTTCAGCATCATTACTTGTAATAATTGGTGTATGAACATAAACAAACCCTTGTTCATGGAAAAAGGTATGAATTGCATAGGCTAGTTCACTTCTTAACCGAAAAACCGCATTAAATGTATTCGCGCGGGGACGTAAGTGAGCGATATCGCGAAGAAATTCATAACTATGACGTTTCTTTTGAAGTGGAAAACTTTCATCAACAGCCGCAACAAGTTGATAAGAAGTTAAATGAACTTCAAATGGTTGTTTAGCGTCGGGTGTTAAGACTAATTTACCATTAATAGAAACAGCCGCACCAGTTCTTAATTTAGCGAATGCTTCATAGCCTTCATTTTCTTTGGTATAAACAATTTGGATATTCCGAAAATACGTACCATCATTAAGTTCCATAAAACCGATGCTACCGTTATCACGATTTGTTCTTACCCAACCTTGTAAATTAATTTCTGTTTGAATCGCAGCGACTTCTTCATCACTCCCTAAGCGCATTACTTCGTATAAATAACGCACGACATGTGGTTCTGCCATTTTTATATCCTCCTACGCTTTACTTATATTATAAGCAAAGCCAACTTCTTTTCATATTAAAACTTAAGATAATCGTCAATTTGCCAGTTTGGATCCGCTCCTAAGGTTAAAGGCGCAAAGATTTTCCTCTCATAAAGCCGTTCCGCCAGTTTAGCAATCATTGCGGCTTGGTCGGTTGTTGCCCATAATGGAGGGCGAGTTACACTAATACCGCTAGGTTCAAGCCGTAAAGGTAATTCGCTTCTTAAATAGGAATTCGCGCTTACGCCACCAGCAATAACAACTTGCGTAACGTCATATTGAATCGCGGCCTTCACCGCTTTTTCGATAATGATATTCATTGTGGAAGTTTGAAAACTTGCACATAAATTAGGAACGTTAATTTCTTCATCTTTTTGTTTAGCGTTATGAACCAAATTAATAATATGCGTTTTAATACCCGAAAAGGAAAAGTCATATGTTCCATCATGAAGTAATGGTTGAGGAATTTCATATGTTCCGCTTTCGCCAATTTTGGCAAGTTTATCAATTGGGATGCCGCCAGGATACCCTAACCCAAGAACACGGGCAACTTTATCGTAACATTCACCAATCGCATCATCACGCGTATTACCAATAATTTGAAAATCTAAATCGTCTTTCATATAAACAAATTCGGTATTGCCGCCACTAACGATAACCGCAAGTAAGGGGAATGTTAATGGTTCAATAAATTCATTTGCGTAAATATGCGCTGCTAAATGATGAACGGGGATTAAGGGCTTTTGATATAACATCGCTAGCGTTTTAGCGGCTTGAACCCCAACGTGGAGTGCGCCTATTAAACCTGGGCCTCTTGTCACCGCAAAAGCATCGACTTCGTTTAATGTAAGTTCACTTTTTTCTAGTGCTTCCTTTAAACAAATGCCGATATTTTCAGTATGTAGACGCGCGGCGATTTCTGGCATCACGCCCCCATACTTTTGGTGCATTTCAATTTGCGTTGAAACAACATTCGCGATTAATTTACCATCTTTTGTAATCGCAACGCTTGTTTCATCACAACTACTTTCAATCGCTAGAATTACTGACATGGACATTCTCCTTAATCATATAAATCGCATTATCACCATTGTAATAATAGCTAGGTTTTAAATGCGATACATGAAACCCGGCTTTTAAATACAACTTACGCGCGGCAAGATTATTTTCTCTTACCTCAAGCGTAATCATTTTAACTTCTTCTAATAAACTAATTCGATGAAGAACATCTTTAAGTAACATTAATCCTAACCCTGCCCCACGCGCTGGTGGATAAATGGCAATTTGGGCAATACTTACACTATCAAACGTCACCCAGTAGTTCGCAAAACCAAGAATTTGTTCGTCATACGTAAGGACAAGTAACTCCGCGAGCGGATTAACTAATAGTTCATATGTTAAATCCTGTTCGCTCCATGGATCAACAAATGATTCATCTTCTATTATTTTAACACTTGGTAAGTCCGCGATTTCCATCGGCCGAATAACTAGTTTCTTTTCCATAACTAATCCTTTAAATAGCGGGGCGCTAACGCTAAAACAT
>DIQT01000004.1:26212-38906 GCA_002427365.1 Caryophanales bacterium UBA5455 | reverse complement strand
GGGGCGCTAACGCTAAAACATTTGGATGAGCAACAAGTGTTGGCCGAAGTTTTAACATATTAATAAAGCGATTAAATGGAGCGCTTACTTTATCTAAATATGCAACATCACCGGTTAATAAGTAATCAGGATGTTCATTTAAATAATTAAATAGGTCGGCATTTTCCATAATTTGATCTTCTAAAATAACAGCGCCTTCAAAATAAACACCAACATAGGACCGGTTCCGCCGAGCGTTCATTACACTTACACTTGGGCGAGCATTACCTTCCATAATTTGAAGCGAACTAACAGGATATACAGGAATATTTAAACTAACGGCGATAACTTTTGCAATCGTTACGCCAATTCGAACACCTGTGTATGAGCCTGGGCCAATTCCGACAATGATTTCATCGATTTTCAAGCGGTCAACGTTATGTTTTACTAATAATTCATCAATCCGCGCGACCATAAGCTCGCTTTGTTGTTGCCACGCGACTTCTTCAATTGCCCCAAGCAAAACATGATTTTCGGCTAAACCGACGCTCATGTTTGTTCCGCTTGAATCAAGTAATAAAGTTATCATTATAATTTTTCCTTAAAGTCTGACAATAATTGATTGTATCTCTTTCCGTTCGCTTCGAATGTTAATGTTCTTTTTGTATCCCCGTCATTAACAATATTAATTGTTAAATGGTCACTAGGGATAAGTTCGCTAATAAAGTTTGGCCATTCGATAACCGCAACTCCATCACCATCGATAAATTCTTCTAAGCCGATATTTTTATTACCGTCTTCAAGACGATATGCATCAATATGGTATAGAGGGATTCTTCCATAAAAATATGGTTTTAAAATATTAAAGGTTGGGGAATTAACCCGGTCCTTAATATCTAAGCCGCTCGCTAAATCTTGCACGAAGGCGGTTTTACCCGCTCCTAAATCACCGGTAAATGTAATGACGTCCCCACGATTTAATAAGGGCGCAAGTGTCAGGGCGATATGTTTTGTTTCTTCACGACTATTTGATTTTAATGTAAATTTCATATTAGTGTCCTTTATCACGGTGTAAATTATAGCATATTCTAGTTATTTGTAATTAGATTGTGTAAAATCACTACGTGGAGGAAATTTATGATAAAACACTATGAATTAGCCATTATCGGTGCGGGTCCAATTGGCCTTATTGCCGCAAAAATTGCAAGCGATCAAAACTATCAAACGCTTATTATCGAATCTCGTCCGCATGTTGGTGGACAAGTAACCGAACTATATCCCAAAAAAGAAGTGGAAGATTTAATTGGTCTTCCCGTTATTTTAGGCGAACAATATATTGAATTATTAATGAACGATTTAACGTTTAATGACCATCTGGAACTCGCGCTAAATACGGAAGTTACAAACCTTGAAAGTAATGATACCGGAGTTGTTATTAAAACTTCAAACGGCGATTACACCGCGGACAACGTTATCGTTGCGACCGGCCTCGGCGTTTATAAACCACGCCCATTAGGTGTTGAAAACGAAGATAAATATCAAGAAATCTTATACGCACTTAAAGATTATGACTTTTTAGCAAATAAAAAAGTTTTAGTTATGGGGGGCGGCGATAGTGCAATCGACTGGGCGAAAATGGTTTTTTACGTTTCGGATGACGTTTCATTAATCCACCGTCGGAAAGAGTTTCGTGGGGATTTATCAACAATTGAAAACGTTAAAACAATTAAGATTTTCACCCCTTATATTCCCTTACAAATCTTAACAACCGCTGGCCATTTGAGTGGGTTACGCGTTGAAAATGTCGAAACAAAAGAACAATTAGACTTACCAGCAGATTATATTTTAGTTAACTATGGAAATATCCCCCGTGGCGATACGTTCGGCTTAGAAAAGCATCGACTTGGCATTAAAGTTGATGAAAACTTTTTAGCGGCCCCGCATATTTATGTCGCGGGTGATGTCGCTAGTTATGAAGGCAAAAAGAAAAGAATTATTCCAGGTATGGAAGAACTCGATAGTATTTTTGCTAGTTTAAAGAAAAATTAATGTTTAGTTTCCGCAAGGAAAATATCGTAATATTTTTTAACACATGTTTCATTAAAGGGGTCTTCCCCTTTTTTCATTTTCACAAGTAACCGCTTTGTTTGATCAACTAACACGGTATGTAAGTCTTGCGAGTAACCATACTTTTCGATATGGTACGCATATTCTTTTTCATCAAGAAGCTTTACATTACCATTCGCGAATAATTTAATATCTAAATCGTAATCGATGTATTTAATAACGCCGTGATCAAGAATCGATGGTGAGGCAATGTTTGAATAAAAATGGATGCCATCTTTTTTAATCATCGCGATCGTATTCCACCACTCTTTTTTACTATAAAAAGTAACCGATGGTTCTTTCGTCCACCACCGCCGACCATTATATTCAACAACTTTTGTTTTCTTATTAACGACAACAAAAAAATCTTCATTATCAAGAACTAAATAATTTTTATCCCATACCCGATGAATCTGACCATCGTGCTTATAAGATTGCACACTGAGCCAGTTGTTTGCTACATTAAAATCCATAATACTACCGTTTCTATTTTGAAAACATAATTTTCAAAACCATTTATCTCGGTAAAAGTATATCATAGAAACATAATATCCGCTTATTTGAGAATAAAAAAGCCAGTCATAATGACTGGCTCATTTAATTTATTTTCTTATTTACTTGATTTTTGCAATGATTTTATTCGTTGTTTCCATTGTTTCTTTAAAAAGAATTATTGGATCAACTTTAATATCGCTTTCAAGTGGGACCGCCATTAAGTCATCACTAAAGGAAAAAGCAAAATATGTCATGCCTGGTGTAATTGAAATAGCGATATCAATTAAATCTTTATCAATTTTATATTCATTAAGTAATGGAACAATTTCTTTGCTAATCGCTTTGTTCATTGTTTTTTCACTTGAATAAATTGCGATGTCTTTATCATTAAATAATGTTTCTAAGCCCTCAATATCATTAACGCCTTGCGCTATTTGATCTTTAATCCGTGGTTTTAAATAAACAAGGGTCCGTAAGTCTTCATCTTTAATTGAATTTTCAACTTTGAGAAGTTTACCAATGAAGACAGGATTAATTCTTTTTCTTTTACCTTCGCCTTGTGTATAAGCAACAAATTCGGCGATTGCGATTTCCCGACCATCGATATCATAAGTCACAACATTTCGTGATGCAGAGGATGTAACGTCTTTAATCATGTGCGCATTAACAAAGACATCGGTTTCAAGTTTGCCTCCAGTCAGTTGTTCATAGTTTTTTACTTCGGGCATATTATTAAAAACATAGCCCATTGTAATTTGATAATATTCATCAATATAATTTTTAGCTGATTCATTAGTGTTGGTTTTTGTTTTGTTTGTAAAAACATAAAAGACCCCAAAAATTAGGATAATTGCGCCAATTGAAATCCATGTTCCATAAGTTTTAATTGGCATGACCCAAATAAATAAAGGAATCATCAAGACGACTAAAATAATCATATATAGCGAGCTGAATTTTTTATATTTCTTATAAAGATTATAAAAAGCATTTTTCTTTTCTTCAACTTGCGCGAGCATATCTGCAATTTCAGCAGGGTATTGGCGAGCTTTTTCTTCAACTTCCGGCTCACTAGCAACTTCTTCGTTTACTTCTTCGCTTACTTCTAAGACGTCCTCTTCAACCGTTTTTTCTTCTTCTAATACTTCAGTTTCTTTTTCGTCAACCACGACTTCGTAGCGACCACTAATTTTTTTATTCTTCATTTAAAGCCTCTTTCGTTTTACAAATTATATTTGTTTATTTAATGTACTTATTATTTTAACAAAAAACCGATTATTATACTATTCTAATATTTTTATATTAAAAAATATGTTTTATGACAAACTAATCTTTACAAATGAACAAATTAACTTTAAGTATCACTCAACCCACCTTATAAATTTTTTTCTTGTTCTTTCTCCTGTTTTTGTCATATTAAAAGTGTAGTTTCGCTTATGGTGAAAGAAAGTTAAAATGTCAAAGCGAGAGAAGAAAAAAATAAACGCTATTTTAGTGAATTAGTGCAACAAAAACTATAAGTGCCGCTGATAACACTTTATTATATGCTTCTTATTTAGATTTATTTACCTTCGTTTTTAAGTTGACGTAACTTCATAACTGCAGGCGAATAGTTTTGCGCGGCAGCTTTATTAATCCAAAACAATGCTTGATCATTATCTTTAAGGACTCCCCGTCCATTCGCATACGCTAAACCAAGGACATATTGTCCTTTACGATATCCGCGTCTTGCGCTTTCAAGATAATAATTAAAGGCTTTAATTAAATCCTTATCTCGACCATAACCCATTTCATGAAAGAAACCTAATTTGTAAAACGCTTTGGCAAAGTCTTGTTCAGCGGCTTTTTCATACCAGCTATACGCTAAATCATAGTCCGTTGGGATAACTGTTCCTCGTTCATAGGCAATTCCCATATTATACTGGGCGGCATCGTGGCCACCTTCCGCCGCTTCCCTAAACAGTTCAACACCTTTAAGTTCATCTTGCGGACAGCCCCGACCATAAAAATAGCAAAAGCCTAAAACAGTTTTGCATTTAACATATCCTTGATCTGTGCCATATTTTGCTAGGGCAAAACCACGAGCAAAATCTTCAGCAATTCCAATGCCTTGCACTAACCGGCGCGACAATTCATGGATTGCACCTAAATCATCTTTTTTGACACGTCTTTCTAACTCGCGCGTATTCATTAATGTGTAGTTTGCCATATGGTCTTCCTCCATATCTGTTAATTTTAGTATAACATGGATTATTAATATTAGGAAATAAGACAATATAACCAAAAGAGCAATAATTTAGATTATTTATTTATAATTTAATTAAACTGCAAAACTCAACTATTTAATGTTTAAAACGTTCATTAATATAAATTAGTGGTTTATATAAAAGTAACATAATCACAAGCACGCTCGCGCCACTAGGGAGGATATATAAGATGTTATATGATAATGCGGGTCCTAATTTGTAGCCATAAAGTAATAAACTAGAAATTGTTGAACCAATTAAGCGACCAACAGTGCCAATTAATATTGCGGTAACAAAAATATTAAGATGATACCATTTAACTTTTTCACCTTTACGTGGAAAAGCGAATTCTTTAATTAAACTAACAAAAGAAATTAATCCATAAGCTAGGAAATAATCAAATGGATATGTGGCAAATCCCCAGCCATCCATTAAATTTGAAATTAAACCAAACACAACCCCAATTGTTAACCAGCTCTTTGTGAATGAAAAGCGGAAGGCAATAATGAATAACGGTAACATAGCAAGGTTAATTGAACCAGCGCCCGCACTTAATCGAATTCCTGGAACAACTTGATCAAATACTAACGCCGCCGCAACTAATAAAGCGGCTTCACTAATTTCTTTAATACTAAACGCATTACGGGCAAAATTTTCCCGCATTAAAGCTAAAACCATAACGATTGCTAAAATACCACCAATAATTGGACCGGCATTAAGAGTGACTTTGGCGTCATTAACACTTGCTAAAATCGATGCGCTCGAAAATAAGATAATTGCGGAAGTTAGCGTTAAAGCAAATGCAAAAGCATCCCAAATCTTTGATTCCTTACTTTTAATATACGAAATAAGACCAACAATTACGGGGATAAAATAGAAAAATAAAATAAAAAACGAACCGCGATAATTACTGGTAAATGCATCACGCGCTAAAATAACGCTTTTTCCATTTAATGTAAATTGGGGTAGTAGCATACTTACAAGCGTTAACATTCCAACAATAAACAAAAATGTAGCAATGTTTATCTTTTCTAATTGAATAAAAAACCAGTCAAATTTATTCTGCTTTTTATTTGGTGTCGTCTCTGGTGTTTCCGAAGTTTTGTTTTTACTATGCATATCCTTGCTCCTTTTAATAAAAAACTCTTTCCTAGCGGAAAGAGAATGAACAAAGCGCGATCAATTCCCTCCGCCAGTATTACCTGGATCAGGTTCGGTCGACTAGTTTACTAGTCCTCTCAGCCAGGTCACACCTAGCTCCCGTACATAAAAGTATTATACCATGTGTTTATTTAGTTGTGCCAAACAATTGGTGAAAGTTTGTTTTTAACTAAAAACTCATTTGTTCTTGAAAAATAGCGGCCGCCAAAGAAACAACCCCGGTTTGCGCTTAAGGGTGAGGGATGTCCACCGGTAATAACTAGTTGCTTGGGATTATTAAGATGCTTTTGGAGTACTTTTGCTTCATTACCCCATAAAATATAAACAATCGGCCGCTTAAGCAAATTTAAAGCGTTTAGTATTTCTTTTAATAAAACTTTATATTCAGGAAAATTATGTGATAACGGCGTATTCGCTTTTACCGTGAGCTTTGTATTAAGAAGTAAGACACCTTGGTTCGCTAAATAAGTCAAATCACCACTTTTTTGCATTTTAATATGCAAGTCATCTTCAATTTCGCGATAAATATTTTTTAGTGATGGCGGAAGTTTTATTCCTTTAGGCACACTAAAAGCAAGCCCCATTGCTTGGCCTTCTTGATGGTAAGGATCTTGACCAATTAAAACAACTTTAACTTCGTTAAATGGTGTTAATTTAAACGCATTAAAAATTAAGCTTTTCGGCGGATAACAAACATCATTTTCATAAGCATTGTTAATCTTTTCCATCATCGGCCAAAAAAATGGTTTCTTTTGGAGTTCATTAAAAACATCTTGCCAAGAATTCATATTCACCTCATCTATATTTTAGCAAAATCACGCAGTTGTAGGGCGATGTTTATTGTATAATTAATAATACAAAGGAATTTGATTGCGTATGAAGAAGGTTTTGTTTGTCTTTAATCACCCGGCGCCCTACAAAGTTGCGCTTTTTAATGGGCTAAGCGCGCAGCTTGATTTGCATGTTATATTTGAGCGTGATCACGCAAGTAATCGTAATCCGCTTTTTTATAATGAAAGTAATACTGATTATAAATTTGTAACACATAAAATCAACGGGATTAACCTTGGTGAAGAAAACTTTTTATCAACGGGAATTAAAAAACACTTAAAACATAATAAATATGATTTGATTGTTATGAATGGTTATTCAACATTCGCAGAAATGATTGCTTTACGTTATTTAAAGAAAAAGAAAATTCCTTACATTTTCTATATTAACGGGGGTGTTGTTAAAAACGAATCAAAACTAAAAACAAAAATTAAACGTTATTTTATTAATGGGGCGAATAAGTATTTATCGCCATCCGTGGAAGCGGATGAATATTTAATTCATTATGGCGTTAACAAAGATTTAATTAGCCACTACCCTTACGCCACCGTGTATGAAAAAGATATTATAAAGAAACCTTTATCAATTAATCGGAAAGAAAAATTACGCCTTGAATATGGCATTAAAGATGCAAGTTTCGTTTTTATGTCAGTTGGTCAATTTATTGATCGAAAAAATAATCTTCATTTACTTGAAGTATGGCGAAACGTTTCAAAAAAGAACTATTTAGTTTTAATTGGTGATGGACCAGAAAAATCGCTATATGAACAATATATAAAAGACCATGAAATGAATAATGTTGTGCTAATTGATTTTTTACCGCATGAAAAACTTCTAAAGACATTACGAATCGGTGATTACGCGGTCTTCTTATCAAAAGAAGATATTTATGGTCATATGGTTAATGAAGCGATGTCACAAGGCTTAGGTGTTGTTGCAAGTAATAAAATTGTCTCCGCTAGGACTTTAATAAAAGATGGCGTAAACGGATATCTCGTTGATTGCTATAATGAAGAAATGATTATTAAAAAAATTAAAGCAATTACAAAACTAAATACGTTCGAAGCTTCAATTGCGAGCGCTAAAAATAATACGATTGAAAAAATGGTTGAAATCCACGCTAAGTTTTTTGCGAGGGACTTATGAAAAAGATAATTTATTTAACAACCGCAATGGCGCCGATTGATTTTGCTGAAGTAAGTAAAACAAGTCTAATTAAGCCTAATCCTAGCGGCCAAAACTTTCATTACAAACTAATTACCGCGCTTAGTAAAATTGGTGATGTCGAGGTTATTTCGGCACGCCCAATTAATCCGTTATCGCATGATCAAAAAAAATATCCAGCCAAAGATAATGGCATTTTTCATTATTTAAAGTTTACCAATACGAAATTATGGCGAAGATTCACCTTAAAACGTAACGCTAAAAAAGTTCTTCGGCCAATTATTGCGGCGAATAATGATTTGGTTATTTTTGTTGATAGTTTAAATGTCTTACTTAGTGATTTAGCGATAAAGTTTGGCGATCTTTATGGGATTCCTATTTATGGAATCTTAACCGATAAACCAAGTAATCTTTCTAATGTCTCTAACTTATATGTCCAAAAAGTTGAAAAGAACTTTCCATACTTTGATGGGTTTTTAACATTAACTAATTCCTTAAATGAATACGCAAATCTAAGTGCAAAACCCGCTTTAATTTTCCCTGGGCTCGTTACAACGCCGAGTAAGAAAAATCCTAAATTAATTAATAAATATGGTGATTACTTCTTCTTTGGTGGCGCGTTATATGAACGCTATGGCGTTAAAAATCTTGTCGAAGCATTTCGAATGCTTCCAACAAAAAATAAACTTCTTATTGCGGGGCATGGTGAACTTAATAAATATCTTGAAGAGCAAGCCTTACTTGATAAACGCATTGTTTTTTTAGGAACGGTAAGTGAACAAGAATATAATAGTTATGTTACGAGTTCGATTGGGGCAATTAACCCGCGCCCGCTTGATCAATGGATTGATTTATATTCAATTCCTTCCAAAGTCTTAAGTTTCTTTAATAATGGAGCGCTTGTTTTTTCTAGTGACCACCCCTTCTTAGTTACACATTTTGCGAAAGATTATATTTCGTTAGGCGAAGGTTCAACAAGTGAAATCTATGATGCTTTGAATAAGTTCTTGTTATCTAAGAAAGATTATTTAGCAATGCGCCTCCGCGGACAACGCGATGTCCAACAACTATGTCAAATTGATGAAGTAGCAACAAAACTTAAAAAATTTATTAATGATTAAAGAAGATGGCAAAAATAAGTTATAATTAAGCCACTATGAACAAACCTCAAGAACGCTCAATTCAAAGTGCGGTAGCCGTTAATTTAATTAGAACATTAACGTTAACGTTATTATCGTTTATCTCTTTTCCGTTTACGGCACGCGCTCTTGGTGCGACGGGGATGGGAAATTATACGTATGCGAATACGTTTGTTTATTATTTTTTAATTTTAGCCAAACTTGGAATACCTAATTTAGCGGTTCGAGAATGTGCAAAAGTACGTGATGATCAAGTTGCTTTAAGCCGCAAAGCCCAAGGCTTCTTTATTATGCAATTAGTAACAACATTACTTTCCTTTGGGGTAATGTGTATTTTCTTATTTTCGCTTCCTGGTATTTTTACGGAAGCGTGGTTCCGTGCGGTCGTCTTCTTACTTTCAATTAACTTTCTCGTTGGTGCATTTTCCTTTGAATGGTTTTATATTGCCTTAGAAAAGCATTTCTATATCGGTTTACGCTCTGTTTTAGTAGCAACGATTGGAACACTCCTTGTTATTGGACTTGTCAAAAGTAGCCGTCATTTGCACTTATATGCGGTCTTAGCCATTAGTGGTACGCTTATTACATCAACGCTTAATGTCTTAATGTTAAAACGAAATGGTTTTATTTTTAAACCGCTTGGTAATTATGAGTTTAAGCAGTATTTACGCCCCGTGTTTTCGATTGCGTTAATTACATTAATGATTACCATTTATAACCAAACCGATACGATGATTTTAGGCGCGCTTGATACATCACAATCTTCAACGGGTTCTTATTCGGTTGGAATTAAAGTTGTTGAAATTGTTATTACCGTTCTTACGTCGATGAGCGCGATTTTCTTACCGCGGGCAACAAAACTAATTGCGGATGATAATATTGGTGAATTTAAAAAACTAACCGCATATTCAAATAACCTTACGTTATTAATTGGTTTACCCGCTGTTGGCCTAATCATCGTTTTAGCGCCAGAAATCATTAGTTATATCGTTACAAGTTCATCAGGCTACTGGGGGCCAAACGATGTAAATAACGCTCGAATTGCATTAATGATTGTTGCGACAATGATGCTTACATATCCTCTTGCCGAAAACATTTATCACCAAGTCTTACTTCCGATTGGCAAAGAAAGAATTTATTTAATATGTTTAACGACAGGTGTCATCGTTAATATTAGTGGCGCACTTTTATTAGGTGGCGTTGCTTTTAAAGATAACCCAATCATCGGAATTGCCTTATCAACATTAATTAGTGATATCGTTGTGTTAGTGCCATTATTAATTTATACAAGAAAATTAACAAGCAGAGCAATTTTCAATTTTAACTCGTTAAAGATTATACTTGCCGCAGTTGCGGTAAGTCTATTCGCCTATTTTATTACCCCGTTATTTAATATGAGTTCTTTCTTAAAGGTCGTTGTTGTCGGCGGTGTATCGCTAATAATTTATGTGACAATCCTTTTAATTAGTAAAGAAAATATTGTTCGTAGTATTATTCCTCTAGGCATAAACAAAGGAGAAAATAACCATGAATAGAAACGTTCCTCCTAATGAAAAGAAACTGAAACGTTTTATTGCTAAATCACTTCAACCCGTTGTGCGCTTTTTTTCAAAGAAGCAATATATCTCTCTTCAATATCGCTATATTACGCATCATAAATTAAATTGGCAAACACCAACACGTTATAGCGAAAAACTCCAATATTTACGCTTATATGTTTATCCGCATCTAGATTTAGTCGTTAATTATGCGGACCGCGTCAAAGCGCGTGAACTTCTTTATGAACAAGGCTTAAGCGAATATTTAATTCCCTTAATTGGTATTTATGATCGCGTCGAAGATTTTGATTTTGATGCATTACCTAATCAATTTGTGCTTAAATGTGCGCATGCCTCGGGATTTAACCTTATTGTTAAAGATAAATCGTTAATTAATTATGAAGAAGTCAAAAAGCAAATTAAGAAATGGCAAAAGACAAACTATGGTCGAAAAACTGTCGAACCGCATTACTCCTCAATTAAACCCAAACTTGTTATTGAAGAATTGCTTCGTGAAGATAATGAACTACCAATTGAATATAAAATCCATGTCTTTAATGGGAAAGCTAAATATTTATATGTTGTTACGGGACGCGAGAAAGAAATCCGCTATTCCAACTTTTATATCGATTGGACTCCATTCCCTGGCGCTCAATTTAATTATTGGAAAACAAAAGATCCCTTACCTAACAAGCCGGATAATTATTTAGAAATGATTGCGCTCGCAGAAACATTAGGAAAAGACGTTCCCTTTGTCCGCGTTGATTTATTTTCAATAAATAACAAAATTTATTTTAATGAAATGACATTTACACCTGCAAAAGGAACACTAATCTTCGCGGATGATAAGGCCGACTATGAAATCGGCGAATGGCTTGATATAAGTAATTATCAAAAAAAGAACGTGTAAATACTGGTCCTTTTCATTATTTTTAACTAATTCCACACGGAATAAGGAAGAGCAAATTCATACACTAATAAGCCGAATTCTTCGTCGTGCCCAGCATCAACACCTGCGGGTTTTAAATATTCGTGTTCTAATAATTTATACGTAAAACTAACACCGCGCATTCTTTTTAAAATGTCGGGTTGTTCTTTTAAAAATTCACCTAGATCAATATGTAATAAATTTGTGGAAGATGCGCTATCGGTAAACGTTTCGGCTTCAAAACTGAAACGAACGCGGTCATATTTATCAGTGTTTTCAATATAAAAATCAATATTTAATTCGATTTTTGCGCTTGTAACCCGAGCGATTCCATTCGCACCCCAATCAACGTTTGTGCCCCCTCTAAAAGCGATTAGTAATGTACTATATTCAATAAGTTCTTTTTGAAATACTTGGCCAAAACCCGCTTCTTTTGCTTGAATCCGCGCACCTGCGCCATTACCGCCACAAAATGTAATTCCATCCGTTAATTTAGAAAAGTAACCATTCCTAAATGAATTATCAACCTTTCCTAGGCTTGTCGCTTTGTAATAGTTGTTCGTATAAGAAATCTTATTGGGCGCAGTTGGAGCGGTTTCGGGATTAGGAACGTTAGGATCAGCAACTGCCGCATCGTAAATTGCTTTTTCAATTCGATAATTTTCCGCTTCCGTAAGGTAGTAACTAATAATAGTTTTTGTTTCACTATTCATTTTATCGCCATATTTCGCGGCGTCTTTAATCATTAAATCAATTGTTGCATCTGGATCGTCAATTAAGTTTTTATAATATGTCACCCCTGGCGAATCAACATTAACCGTAATTGTTTGTTTATCATTCGCAACTTTTAATTCATTCGGAAAAACTTCATAATAGTTATCTTCAAAATTTGGATTTTGAAAAACGGGCCCAGGAAATGTTTCTTTTAGGGCTACACCACAACTTGATAATGTTAAAAGGGCCACCGCTCCGATGATAACTTTATTCGCTTTTTTCATGAGTTATGACCTCGCTTTCGTTTTCAATCATTTCTTCACTTAGCACAAGCGCTTCTTCTAACTTAAATTGGGCGCTAATCGTGTAGCCAATTAGAGCCATTGCCACCATAAA
>DIQT01000004.1:24310-25991 GCA_002427365.1 Caryophanales bacterium UBA5455 | reverse complement strand
ATTTCAATTAGCGGATGATAAGGATAATCAAAGAACGAGATAACAAATAACGTTAATAAATAACTAATAATAATAAATTTAACTAACTTTGAATCGCCTGAATTTTTATAGTAACGATAAACTTGATACCCACTAAAAGCGATAAAGATAATTAAAACAATAAAGGCTAAAATACCAAATTGATAAAGAACATCAAGAAGCAAGTTTCCAGTTGCTTGTTGTTCGTAAATTCCCCACGAATTATAACCAAACCATGTGGCCTTCTTTAAAACGTCTTTCCATCTTCCTAATGTTCCACTACCAAAAATGCGCCGTAAAAGTGGTATATGTTTAAAGATATCCACAACATCAAACGCCCAGAAGAAAGCGAATAGTAAGAAGATTGCGAATAGCCCTAATAAAACATAAAGAGTTGGTTTTAGCCATTTCTTTTGTGAATCATAAAATCTAATAACTAATAAGGCTCCAATAAGAGGAACAAATAAAATTAACGCCCGAACATTAGGATAAAACGCTAAGGAAATAACACCTAAGATACCTAAACCTAAATACAGCCATTTTGTGTATTTTTGTTTAAAGTCTTTAAAGAAAAGTAATGTTGGTAATAGCACACTTGCTAATAAAATATTATAAAAACCTGCGACTGATTGGTTAGCGAAGACAAAATCTAGACCAAGTAAAAATTTAACTTGATTGCTAATTTGAACAGGCACTCCATCATAATAAAACACATATCCTTTATATCTAATTAGATAAAAGAAACTGTAATTGTACATATTAACAAGTAATGTAATTAAAACTAAAATACCTAAACCAATAAATATCCCATGCATTACTATCTTAATATTTCCACCATCAAGTCCGGTAATTAAAAATCCAAGCAGGAAAAATGTAATAAAGCCAAATGCTAAAAGGACAAAGCCAAGGAAGCTTCGATTATCAAAAACCGCGCCGAGGGCTCCAAGAAGACCAAAGATTAACAATAACCCACTTCCTAAGAGTAATGTCGCTTGCTCGTTATTATTATATTTTGTTACTGTAAAAACATTTACAACTGCAAAAACTAATAAGATTAGGCCAAGAAAAGTAACAACCTGCGCATCTTTATCAATTCCCATCATGACAAAGAAAAGTAATTCTGTAATTAAAAAGCCAAATAAACTACCGGTTGAATTAGAAAAGTTCGCTAATGATGGGTTTGCTGCTTCTTTTTTTCTCATAACTTACCAATAACAGCCTTTCTCAATATTTTTATAACCTTCAGGTTGCACACTTGGACGAATCCAATGTTCGTTTAGATAAGATTTAATGGGTTCTCGTTCTTCCCATCGTTTACCTATTATACCAAATAGTAACTGGGTTGCTCCACCACTTTGAAGAGCTTGCTTACCTAAACTTTTTATAAATAAGCATAACGGTGTGCCGTAGGCGCCTGCACCAACTAGTGCGACATCAAAGTCTTTTGTAAGGATTTCCATCTTCATCGCATCAAGCGCATCAAACCATGTCTTATAGCGCGAATCAAGCGCATCTCCGCTTGTTTGCACCGCTTCAATTGTTGTTAGGGTGAACTCGGGAAGAATTTCACTATTTGGAAATAATAATTCGCGTTTTTGATATTGGCTTTCAATATCTTTAGCAAAGGGAGAAATAACTAACACTCTTTTTCCTTTTAATAACG
>DIQT01000004.1:0-24139 GCA_002427365.1 Caryophanales bacterium UBA5455 | reverse complement strand
CCCAAGAAGGGGATCAAGCGCCCAGTTTTGAATTGGGGTGGCAAGTGGTGTATACATTTCAAAGAAATAATTTTCCATATGAAGACCACTAATTGCTAATGTATCAGTGTCCATTAACGCCTTTTTCATATAGTCACCATAAAAGTTTAGTTGCTCATCAGTAGCAGGAAAAAATCCTGCATTATTTTTCATCGCATATTTAACTTTTTTCTTATACCCGTTTTTAAACCCTAATTTAATTTTTTCATAATTGTTGAGCGCACTAATTTCACTTCCGCCAAAGCGCACCATCGCAAATGGTTCATTACTTACAAGTTTCTTTTTAATATATGCACTACTATCCTCTAAGGTAATATCTTTTATTTTACCTATTTGATCATCGGGAGGAATAATTTTAAAAAATTTATACTTTAAAACACGTGGCGTGCCCCGGACAAAGTTTTTTATATAGCGCCAATGCTTTTTTACTTTTTTCATATCTTTAATTATACAATGGAATTAGGATATCCGCTTTAATAAATGATTAGCGGAAGTATTTATATTATAAAAATTTACGAATGCGTTTATAGTTTTTTTCACTATACGGTTGATAGCGCATTGATAAGTCGGGTTTAGCTTTCTTTTGATAAATGCTCTTATAGTGTGTGAATGTATCAAAACTCCATTTACCGTGATAAGAACCCATCCCCGAATTACCAACGCCACCAAAAGGCATATAGTGACTAGCGATATGTTGAAGTGTATCGTTAACGGAGCCACCACCAAAGGAAATCTTATTATGCATATGTTCAATAAATTCATCTCGTTCCGAAAAGATGTAAAACGCTAACGGAGTGGGGTTATGAAGGATAATTGGTTCTAATTCTTCATCGTTATGATATTTAATAATCGGCATTATCGGGCCAAATATTTCTTCGCCCATAACCGCATCATCAAGTGTTACATCTTTTAATACCGTTGGGGCAATTTGGAGTGTTTCCCGGTTTGATTCCCCACCATGGACGAGTTTTTCTTCATTAATTAGCCCAAGTAACCGATCAAAATGGTGTTCGTTAATAATTTTTCCATAATCCTTATTTAATAATGGGTCGCTACCAAATTGTGTAACGATTTCATTTTTAACCGCGGCAATAAACTTTTCATATACGGCGTCATGAACTAAAACATAATCAGGCGCAATACATGTTTGGCCAACGTTGGTGTATTTACCAAACACAAGCCGACGCGCCGCTAAATTAATCTTTGCGGTTTCATCAACAATCGCTGGCGATTTTCCACCTAACTCTAATGAAATTGGTGTTAAATGAACGCTTGCTTTGGCTTGAACGATTTTTCCAACTGCGGGGGAACCCGTAAAGAAAATATAATCGAACTTTGTATCAAGTAATTCCGTATTTTCTTTTCTTCCACCTAGCACGACGGTTACATATTCCGGTGGAAAAGCTTCCGCAATAATTTTTGCCAAAACATTAGAAACATTTTCACTATAGCTTCCTGGTTTAACTAAAACGGTATTCCCCGCCGCAAGCGCGCCAATTAATGGATCAAGTGTTAATAAAATTGGATAATTCCAAGGGCTCATAATTAAAACATTGCCATATGGCGAAGGAAGCCGCCATGACTTACCCCGGAAATTAACTAATGGCGTTTTTACTCTTTTTGGTTTCGACCATTTCCGTAAATGTTTTTTTGTATACTTTAACGAGCTATAAACTAAACCAAGTTCGGTCATATAGGCTTCTTGTTCGCTTTTTCCTAAATCGGCTTTAAGTGCGGCAAGAATTTCCTTTTCGTGCTTTCTAATTGTTTCTTCTAATTTATCAAGTGCATCAAGCCGGTGTTCAAAGAACAAAGTAATCCCGCTAATAAAATAAGCCCGTTGGTTCTCAACAATTTCATTAATTAACATATTTAATCCTCCTAATTGTAGATTAATAAGATTTTTACATATCACGATTGCTACTTCCAACTTTAATTTTACCAAATTGAAACAATAAAAGGCGATTTTACTCTCGATTTAAGCCAAAAAAGATTTAACCGTGCGAAACTTGGACTTTCAAAATAATTAATGCTTTAAAAAGGCAAATTCAAGAGATAGTTAAGTACTGCTAATTATGCAAATTAAATTTCACTTTTTATTATGAAAAGTATAAATAAGTAAGTCCAAAAAGCGATATAAACATCATGCAATAAATTCTTAAAAAATCTAATTCCAGTAACTAAAATTCACTATTATTCAGCTTTTTTATTGAGTTTTAATAAGCGGGTATTTATTCAATAAAAACGCTGTAACCGCTTACACTTGCGTCCACCTTTTTTTCCCTTGCAAAAGCGCAAACTGTACCATATAATCGCATTAAGTTGTTAGGTAAATTAAGACGAATGCTCTAAAAACCTAATTACCCAACTAACTTTTCCCTACTTAAAGCGTAAGTATAAAAGTTGGTGTGCAATAATTAGAAAGGAGAAACATATGAAAAAATCTAAATTATTGTTTGTGGCAACTGCTGGCGTAGCCATGTTATTAGGTTCTTGTCAAAAAGGAAACAAACCTGACACCTATACATATCATAGTTATACTTCTGCTCTTGCCTCTAACTGGAACCCACATAGCTGGGAAACAAACGCAGACAATGGAGTTCTTGGTTATTTATCCGATGGTTTTGTATCCCTCGCCCCTTTAAACACGGAAGAAGGAACTTACCAATGGGTTTATGATATGGCAACTTCAATTACTGACGTTACCAAATCAAGTGCTGAATCATTAGTCAAGTATCACGATATGGAGTTAGCCGACGCTGAAGCATATCTTGAAGAACTTGAAGAAGGCAACCCAGGACAACTTGTCTACCAAATTAAAATTAGAGAAGGTTTAAAATGGGAAGATGGCACTCCAATTAACGCTGATTCATTCATTGAATCTGGAAAACGCTTATTAGATCCAGCAATGAAGAACTATCGTGCTAACCTATACTATTCTGGTGAAAGCGCGCTCGCAGGAGCGTTTAATTACTTCTATCAAGGTAGTCAACTTTATCTTGACAACAACTTAACAGAACCACAGTTAGTTGAAAGTGAAGAAGATTTACACTTATCGGGTGATTTATTAGTTCAAGAAAACGGCCTTGGTGTTCGAATTATGTTAAATAGTTCTCTTGAATGGCTACAAGGTAATTCTATAGCTGATTACGTTGATGCTTATGGCGACTCCATGTTTGACATGGAAATTTGGAAAGAACTTATCGCTGCTAATGTTACCACTGAAGATGACAAAGACGGCTTTCTCCCACTTACCCAAGCTAACTTGGATTTATTTAAATCGTTCTTAGATGCCGCCGCACCAGAATGGGGCGAAGATGGTTCAGATTGGATTAACTATGCTTTTGTTGAACAAATCTTTGCTGAAAAACCATTTAGCAGTGTCGGTTTAGAAAAAGTTGATAACTTAACATTCAACTACGTTATGGCGACACCAATTGATGAATCACAAGCTTTTGTTAGCTTTTCATCCACTTGGTTAGTTCACGAAAATCTCTATGATGCAAACAAAGATGCTTCTGGTGAACTTGCAGTTAGCAAATATGGTACAAAAATTGAAAATACAGTTTCTTACGGTCCATATCGTCTTGCTTCCTTACAAGCTGACAAACAAATGGTCTTTGAAAGAAATCCAAACTGGTGGGGTTATAAAACAAGTGAAGACGGCGTTATTAGCTCAACCACAAACTTCAAAGTTAACGGCGAATATGTCGAACAATATAAATCTGATAAAGTTGTTATCGACGTCTTAACTGATGAAGCTGCAAAACAAAAATTCTTAGCTGGCGAACTTAGTGAATACTCACCAACCGCCGCTGAATTATCTGACTACTCATTATCTGACGCACTATATCAAGTTGATGAAACATATACGATGTCGTTATTCTTCAACACAGACCTTAAAGCTCTCCAAAACATGGACGCAAAAGAAGGAAACAAAAACAGTGTCGTCTTAAGTGATAGAAACTTTAGAAAAGCCTTCTCCTTATCGATTGATAGAGCTGAATTTGTTACAAAAACCGAAGCTTATAAACCAGCTTACTCGTTAATGAACAATTTATACTATTATGACGTTTGGAATGATCCAACCTCAAGCTACCGTCGTTCTGATGAAGCGATGCAAGCAATTGTTGACCTCTATGGTGTTGAATACGGCGCAGGAAAAGCTTATGCTACACTTGAAGCTGCATACAACTCAATTAATGGTTACAACTTAACCGAAGCCAAATCTCTTATGAAAGAAGCTCACGATGCTTTAGTCGAAGCTGGTGTTTATACTTCTGGTCAAGACATTAAAATTCGGATTGCTTACGTTAAGGGACCTTTACAAAGTAGCGAAGAAGCACAAGTTGCTTTATTAAATAAATATATCAACGCTGCTGTTGAAGGCTCTGGATTTGGAAAGGTCGTCCTTGAAGGTGTTGGCAACTTAGCCGACCGTTATGGTGACGTCGGAAAAGGTAAATTTGCGATTGGTTATGGTGCCTGGGGCGGAGCCGCCTTCTACCCATTCCGTAATATGCAAGTTTACACTGACCCAGATCAATATAACATCAACGAATCTGCTTGCTGGGATCCAACAACCGAAAAACTTACCGTTAAGTTTGATTATAACGGCGAACCATTTGAAGACACCTTAACATGGCAAACATGGGGTGCTGCCTTAATTGGTAAAGGAGAATACGCTAACAAACCTAA
The DNA here is from genome assembly GCA_002427365.1 of Caryophanales bacterium UBA5455. Taxonomy (GTDB): domain Bacteria; phylum Bacillota_I; class Bacilli_A; order RFN20; family CAG-826; genus UBA5455. Next base: position 19,402 of record DIQT01000004.1, on the reverse strand, counting down.
CGACTTCAAACTTAAAGTTACTGCTTTCATGGAAAATGCTTTCCTTGATAAGTATTATCGGATTCCTTTAGCGGGTTCAACCGCATCATTCTTACTTGGTTACCAAGTTAGTTATATTACTGAAGAATACAACATTATGTATGACTTCGGTGGCTTCCGCTTAATGAAGTATAACTATACGGATGCTGCATGGGCGAAATTCGTTAAAAATAATAAAGGCAAAATTGACTATCGTTAGTCACTAGCTAGATTGTTTAGACTTTAAAGATGCATTACGCAACGCGAGCAATCGCGTTGCGTTTGCTCTATTTATTTAGATTGGAAGAGGTATTATTCAATGGGAAAATACATATTAAAACGTCTCGGATTACTACTATTTACACTTTTTGTAGTTGTTACAATAAGTTTTTTTCTTATAAGGCTTTTGCCACAAGAAATGCCAACCGACATTAACCAAGCGGCTTTAATTAAAGCGCGCTGGGAAGCGTTAGGCTATAACAAACCACTCATTGTTCAGTATGGTATTTATTTGAAAAACATCATTACTGAATTTAATTTTGGTTATTCATGGAAAATCGCCCTTAATACACCCGCGCTCGAAGTTATGAATAAGCGGATTCTTCCAACTGTTATTGTTAATTTATATTCATTAATTTTTTCAATCCCTGTTGGCCTCGCCTTAGGGATCTACGCTGCGATTAAGAAAAATAAATGGCAAGACCATTTAATTTCAACGCTCGTTATTATTTTTGTTAGTGTTCCTTCGTATGTTTACGCCTTCCTTGTTCAATATGTCTTTTATTTTAAATTAAGATGGGTTCCAACAAACGTCATGTACTCGTTAGAAGACGCTGGCGGGAGTTACTTCACACTTAAGATGTTCTCTAGTTTAATCTTACCGGTTATTGCTTTATCATTTGGTGAAATTGCTGGTTTAACACGGTTTACACGGGCAGAACTAACAGAAACGTTAACATCTGACTACATGCTTTTAGCAAGAGCGAAAGGGTTAACAAGATATCAAGCGACAACGCGTCACGCTTTAAAGAACGCGATGGTCCCAATCTTCCCAATGCTCATTTCTTCTTTTATTGGAATTCTTGGTGGTTCAATGATTATTGAACAAATCTTCTCAATTCCCGGAATTGGCGGACTATTTATTATGTCAATTAATCAACTTGATTACGATGTCTTTATGCTGCTAACCGTGTTCTACACACTTATTGGCTTATTAGCAGGATTAGTTGTCGATCTTTCTTACGGATTTATTGACCCACGTATCAAAATGGGGGCTAAGTAAAATGAATAATAGTAATGTAAAAAATAAAAAACCTATCGATGAACGTTTCACATTAGCGCACGAAAACGTTGAACTTCACGACCAAAAACTCGAAACGAAAGCGCGCGGTTATTTTGCCGATGCTTTCTTCCGCTTTACACGAAACAAAGCAAGTGTTACCGCAGCAATTATTATTGCGATAATTATGCTCTTTGCTATTTTTGTTCCGATTTTTACTCCTACTTCAGTTCAATCACTCATGGATCCTTATTATTCAAAAAAAGGCTCACGAAGCACTGTTTTATATAATATTGGCATTGATGGCGGACAAAAGAAAACATTAACCGACCGGGCCTTATATTATGAATACGCAAAAGGAATTGCTGCTGAATTCACTGAAGAAAAACCAGTTATATCAATTAGTGAATCAAGAAACTCGTATTATCAACCAGTCATTAAAGCTCACTCTGTCGCTGATGCTGGTTATGGCCCATCAAATGCTCGTAATTCGGCAAAAATTGATCAATATTTAGCTGTTGGCTTTAAATATATTTCAATTGAACAAAAAAAGTTCCAATTAATGTTAGATTGGGAAGCTGAACATAACGCAAAAATTCTTTATCCATTAATTGCTGAAAACGAATATACATATGGAATTGGCTCTGCTGACGCTGCTAATTACTGGTATAAGACATCGAATCGTAACGATCCGGTTAAGATTGTCGATGGCAACCCCGTATCTATTGCTTATTCAGAAGATATGGTTTTTGAAGATAACTATTTACGTGATGATGATGGCAACTTTGTTTATCATACGTATACTGGTGGCGGATCAACTGAAACTGCCCAATATAAGGTTCGTGTTCTTTATTATAATTACTATCGTTACCTTCATGGTCGGGAACCGAATTATTTATTTGGAACCGATTCCCAAGGCTATTCAATGATTTATCGCTTATCAACTGGGGTTCGTTTATCCCTTATTATTGCGGTGTTAGTTAGTACAATCAACTTTATTATCGGCGCAATTTACGGGGCAATTGAAGGTTATTATGGTGGAGCAACCGACTTAATCATGGAACGGATTGCTGATATTTTAGCTGGGGTTCCGTTTGTGGTTGTTGTTACACTCTTCCAGCTTCACTTAGCGCAAAAACTCGGCTCCTTTGTTAGTTTCTTATTCGCCTTCGTATTAACCGGGTGGCTAGGAACGGCGGCATCGGTACGGACACAGTTCTATCGATATAAAAATCAAGAATACGTTTTAGCGGCGCGGACACTAGGCGCTAGTGATAGTCGTATTATGTGGAAACACATTTTCCCAAATACGCTTGGTACATTAATTACTTCGTCCGTATTAGTTATTCCAGGTGTTATTTTCTCAGAAAGTATGCTCTCGTACTTAGGAATTATTAAGTTAGGTGGTGCAACAACAACATCCTTAGGAACGTTATTATCTGACGCTTCGTCAATTTGGACATCTTATCCTTCGTTGTTATTTTTCCCCGCGCTTATTATTTCCTTATTAATGATTTCGTTTAACCTCTTCGGTAACGGTCTAAGAGACGCATTCAATCCACAACTTAGAGGGAGTGATGAATAATTATGGCAATTTTAGATGTAAATAAATTAAAAATATCGTTTAGAACGAATAACGGAACAGTTAAAGCTGTTCGCGATATCTCTTTTAAGTTGGAAAAAGGTAAAACCTTAGCAATCGTTGGTGAATCTGGTTCGGGTAAATCTGTTACCTCTAAAGCCATTTTAGGCATTTCCGCTGGTAACGCGATTATTGAAAGTGGTGAAATCATTTATGATGGTCAAGACCTCTTAAGATTATCGGAAGAAGATATGTATCATATTCGCGGTGACAAAATTGCGATGATTTTCCAAGACCCCTTATCTTCCCTTAACCCAATTGTTCGGGTTGGTAACCAAATTACCGAAGCAATGCTATTAAAAAACAAAGCCGTTCGTAAAGAAGCCAAAAAAGATTTAAAACGGATGCTTGAAAATTTAAAACTTGCAATGTACGAATCAAAAAATAACGATCCTGAACACATGAAAGTTATCGATGAAATTCTTGCAGGCTTTAATAGCGCAAGTCTAAATGCTGGAAAGTTAGAAAGTTCCTTTAATATTTCTTCGACCTACGCACACGATATCTTATCGGCGATTAAAGACTTACTTATTAACCTTGAACACCGGTATGTTGGTGATGCGACTTCGCAAATTAAGTTAATGCTTCGGCGGTTTAATCGCATTGAAGATAACTACTTTAAAGTTGCGATTAGTGAAGAATTAGAAACAATTGAAGAAACATTACTCAACTTACTTGAAGTTTATAAAAATTGGAAAGCTGTTTCACCTGAAGATAAAGCGGTGAAAATTACTAAAGTAATCGCTGATTTGAAAAACATTGAAGCGCTCCTTGAAACGATTATTGCAAGAAAAGAACCCGACTTCTTCTCGCTAGGCTACTATATCTATAAACATGAAGATGAAGATTTATCACATCTTCCATTTGTGGAATTAGACGCTAAAACGCAACAATTTATTAATGAAACGTTTATGCCGTTATTTAATGAATATAACTCAGCGGCGCTTGAATATAGCGTTTATAAATCCTTAGAATATAAGATTCAATCAATTCCAATGATTGAAGAAGCAAAAAGATATTTAGAAGAAACGGAAGTTTTATCAAAGCAAGAATTTAGTGAAATTATTAAAAATTTAAAACCGGTAATTAATAGCGCAATCGATCCATTAAAAACCCAAAAAGATAGTTCTGTTTCCATTTTCACAAGTTCATTAACAAATGACCTTAAAAAGTATTTCCTTGCAATGAAGGAAAACAAAAAAGAAGAAAATCGCTACGCAAAACAAATGGCGCACTATGAAAAAACAAAGCGGCGCGGTAAACAAATGGATTATAAAATCCAACCAAAGAAACTTATTGATCTTGACGCAATTAAGAACGATATGATTTCCACATGTAATGCGATTCTTACAAAACATAACTCGGCAATTGCCAAATTTGGCGACCATGAATATAAGAAATGGGATAAAATTGCTTACCTTACCGTTGATTACTTAAAAGAAAAAGGTAAAGAATCGGTTACGAAGCTTTCCAAAACCGAAGCGAAAGAACGGGCAATTAAACTTATGGAAGAAGTTGCCATTCCGAATGCTCGACAACGGTTTAGCCAATACCCCTTTGAATTTTCTGGTGGGATGCGGCAACGGATTGTTATCGCAATTGCTTTAAGTGCGGAACCAGAAATTCTTATTTGTGACGAACCAACAACCGCCTTAGACGTGACAATTCAATCACAAATCTTAGAGTTGATTAGATCATTACAAGAAAAACATAATCTTTCAATTATTTTTATTACGCACGACCTTGGTGTTGTCGCTAATATGGCCGATGATATTGCCGTTATGTATGCTGGGAAGATTGTTGAATATGGCTCAATTAATGAAGTCTTCTATTCACCTGCTCACCCATATACATGGGCACTTCTTTCTTCAATGCCCGACTTAGATACCAAAGAAAAGCTTGAAGCAATTCCTGGCACACCGCCGAATATGATTTACCCACCAAAAGGTGATGCTTTTGCGGAACGGAATAAATATGCGTTAAAAATTGACTTTGAGGAAGAGCCACCAATGTTTAAAATTTCGGATACGCATCAGGCGGCCACATGGCTTCTTGATCCGCGCTCTCCAAAAGTTGAAATGCCAAAAATTCTTCAAGATCGGATCAAACGCATGAAAGAAACACAATATCATAAGGAAGGGAATGAATAATTATGGAAAATAATAAAAAAGAAGTCCTATTATCGGTTAACCATCTCGGCCAATATTTTAGAGTGAATCGTCGTGATTTTAAAGCGGTCGATGATATCTCCTTCGATATTTATAAAGGTGAAGTTTTTGGTTTAGTTGGTGAATCCGGCTGTGGTAAAACGACAACTGGTCGCTCGATTATTAAAATTTATGAACCAACTTCTGGTGACATCTTCTTTAAAGGTGTCCGGATTGGCGCAGGTATTCGTTCTTACCAAGATGAAATTAAAGCGATTAAAGCAGAAATCCGTGAAAAAGGCCGTAATATCTCGCAAAAATCTGATGAAGAAAAAGCGGCGTTTGCGGCGTATAAAGCAGACGCTAACAAACGAATTAATGAACTTAAAATTGAAATTAAGAAAGCTAAACACGATCAAAAACATAGTGACCGTGATTACTCACGAGTGCTCGTTAAAGAAGTTACCGAAAGGTATGAATCCTTAATCGAAGCGGAAGAAAATCCTGAAAAGAAAGCCGAATTGGAGGTAGAATTTAAGAAACATCTAAAGATTGCGAAAAAAACACGGATTGTTAATTCCATCCAAATGATTTTCCAAGATCCAATTGGTTCCTTAAATCCTCGGATGACTATTCAAGAAATTGTCGCCGAAGGTTTAATCATTTTAGGTATTAAAGATAAAGATTATATTAAAGCTAAAGTGGAAGAAACACTTGAACTTGTTGGCTTAGTTAAAGAACACGCAACGCGTTACCCACATGAATTTAGCGGCGGTCAACGGCAAAGAATTGGGGTTGCCCGCTCCATTATTATGGAACCGGAAATGCTCATTGCGGACGAACCCGTCAGCGCGCTTGACGTTTCTATTCAAGCTCAAGTTATTAACTTACTTAACTCCCTTCGTGATAAATTAGGGTTAACAATCCTTTTTATCGCGCACGACTTATCGGTTGTTAAATACTTCTCCGACCGGATTGGGGTTATGTATTATGGTAAATTAGTGGAATTAACAACGAGTGAAGAATTATTTGCTCACCCACTTCACCCATATACTAAATCGCTTTTAAGTGCGATTCCGCTCCCAGACCCAAATTATGAAAAACACCGGGTTAGAACTGTTTATAATCCAATTGTTGATCATGATTATTCCGTTGATTTACCTTCAATGCGCGAAGTTAATCCTGGCCATTTTGTCTACTGCAATGATTATGAAGAAGCGGAATACAAAAAAATCTTAGAGTCAAAAAATGGAAAAAAGTAGTCTAAAATCTATTATATTAAAGTATGGCATATCGTTTCTTGTTGCAACAGGAATCTTCTTTTTAGTAATTAGTGTTCGGGAAATATATACGGTAACGGACACTCAACAAATATATCGGTTTCTATCTGATGGCTTTGTGGTTCCCGCTGCGGTATTTCTTTGTTTAGGAACGCTTATTTGGATTGCTAATTTTGGTGTCTTTACCGGTATTGGATACGCGATTAAGCACGCTGTCTTAATGCTTATACCTTTAAGTAAGAAAAAACATGAAACATACGCGGATTATCGTGAAAACAAGCAGAAGGTTACTGGATTTGCCTTTTTATTTGTTATTGGTGTAATTTTCCTTATCCCAGGCGTCGTATTTGCGATATTATTCTAACTTTATATCACACAAAAATATGAATTAAACTCGATCATAAATCGAGTTTTTTTATTTAAAAATAGCGGCAATTCCCGCCTAATCTCATTTAACAATATCTTTCAAGCTGAAATATTGCTAAAATAATAGTAACGAAATAAAACTAATAAGATTTTTAATGACAAATCTTTTTAGGAGGAATATTAATGCAGGAAGAGTTATCAAGATTTAGTTGGATAATTGGAGAACAAGCAATAAATAAGTTAACTTCAGCCCATGTTGCAATAATCGGGGTTGGGGGTGTTGGCGGCGCCGCCGTTCACGCTCTTGCGCGCGCTGGTGTCGGTCATCTTAGTATTTTTGACCATGACTACATCGAAAAAAGTAATATTAACCGCCAAGTCGTCGCCTATCAATCCACAATTGGTCGTTTAAAAGTTGATGTGCTTAAGGAACAAATTAACGATATAAATCCTTTGATTAAAGTGGATGCTTATCCGTTATTTGTTACAGAAGCTAACTATGAAGACATCCCATGGGACACATTTGACTTTGTCATTGATGGGGTTGATAATATAACTACAAAATTGTTAGTAATCGAAAAATGTATTCACAAAAATATTCCAATAATCTCGGCGATGGGCGCGGGCAACCGGCTTGATCCAAGTCAGTTAATTATTTGTGATATTTTTAAGACAAAAAATGATCCGTTAGCTAAAGTGATGCGTTATGAATTAAAAAAACGTGCAATCTCTCAACTAGTTGTTGCGGCTTCGTTAGAATTACCAACGAAACAAGACGATGAGGCGAAACGAACCCCAGGTTCTTCGCCGTTTGTGCCTAACGCTATGGGATTACTTATCGCCAGTTACGTAACTCAAGCGTTGGTGAAAGTGAGCAAGAAAGATGAATCTAACAGGAACGATTGAATTAGAAACTAATCGCTTAAAATTACGCCGTTTACGAAAAGATGAACAAGATATTTATTATGTTTACCATTATTTAGATAATGATGAACGGGTCATGTCGATGGTGCGTCCAATTATGGAACCATTAGGAAACAATACCGAACTCTATTTAGAATTAACATCAAAAAGATATCAAGATCCAACATTTTATAATTGGGGGATTGTTTTAAAAGAAACAGATATTATTATTGGGACCATTGAAATTTTTAATGTTGATAAAGACCATGGCTATGGTGAAGTTGGCTTCCGCCTTGCCTATAACTTCTGGCGGTGTGGGTATATGAGTGAAGCCTTACAGCGAGTTATCGACTTTGCCTTTAAAGAAGTTGGCTTTACAAAGTTATGTGCGTATCATGATGAAATGAATATCGGAGCCCAAAAGGTCTTAGAAAAAGTTAATTTTAAACTCCGCCGCTCAATTGATACCGGCATTAAAAAAGATGGCCGCTCGTTATGTCTAAATGTTTTACAGCTTCTTAACGAATAAATGGCAACAAAAAACGAGTAAGATTACCAAACTCGTTTTTTTAATATTTAATTATTGGATGCGAACTTTTTTAAGTTTAGCGTATGATGTTACACCGCCGACAGATTTAAGTTTTAAATCACCCGCAATTAATGGTTCTAAGTAATCACGCATTAATTGGCCACTACCATAATGAATATCATCACGGAATTCTTTTGGTAACATTTTTTCTTCATTAGCGACTTTTGAAGTTGCTTTTAAGCCACATCTAGATGTGTATTTACCCGCTTTGGTAACGCCGCGGTTAATGGTGACCATCTTACCGCTTTGTCCGCTTAAGGCCGCTTTAACGGCGTGGGCGGAAACGCGAATTGCTTCATCACGGTCAACAGGCGTAATATGAACGGTGCCCGCTCTTTGCATTAAACTAAATTCAATTGGCCGAACAGCGATATCGTGCGTTGCTTGGACGTAATCACCTAAACGAGCGGCTAATCCGCCAAGTTGTTTATGGCCAAAGCTATCAACACGAACATTTTCATTTGGAAAATCGACACTAACACCTTCGGAAATAACGATAAAGGCTTTGCCTTTTTCTTTATATGATTTAGCGATAATTTCACCAAATTCACCTAAATCAAAAGCTTCTTCGGGGAAATAAATATGGTCGGGTTTTAATTCTTCGGGTAATAAGGCGGCGGCAGCGGTTAACCACCCCGCATGACGTCCCATTACTTCAACGATTAAAACTTTTCCTTTTGCGTATGATAAGTTATCAACTTGAATATCTTGTAAGGATTGAACAACATATTTGGCTGCACTTGGGAAACCTAAACAGTGGTCGGTATGGAATAAGTCGTTATCAATTGTTTTAGGAACACCAATTACATTACAGTCATAACCAATTTCTTTAAAAAGAATGCTTAATTTATTACATGTGTCCATTGAGTCATTACCCCCATTAACGAGTAAATAACCAATGTTATGTTTTTTAACGGTAGCGACAATCTTTTGATAATCTTCATGGTGAATGTCTTTACTTAATTTATACCGGGCTGAGCCTAAGGCAGCGCCGGGGGTTTGTTGAAGTAATTCGATTGTTTCATCATCTTCCGCCCGTAAATCAATAAGGTGATCATTTAAGACCCCTTCGATGCCATGGATTGCTCCATAGATTCCATCAATTTCCGGGTGTTTTTTGGCTTCTTTAATTACACCATATAAAGATGTATTAATAACCGCGGTTGGACCTCCGCTTTGAAAGTATAATAGTGATTTTTTCATGTTTCTTCTCCTTTTATTTTATATCGTTAGTGATTATATCACTTTTCATCGACAGTTGATTCGCCTTTATAAAGCGGACTTACGTTTCCACCAGCAATGTTTAATCTTGTAGTCGAACGTAATAAAGCAGCTTGGGCGCGTTTAATATCAATATCCGCACTCTTTTGAGCAAGGCGTTCTTCCGCTCTTCGTTTTGCCGCAAGCGCACGCGCTACATCAATTTCATCTTCGCGTTCAATTGTTTCCGCTAGTAAGACGGTTACATCTTTTTTCACGATTAAAATTCCCCCACTAAGAGCAAATCTTGTTTGTTTGCCATTAATTTGGATCCAAACTAATCCATGTTCCGCCATTACGATAAAAGGGTAAGAGTTGGCGAGTAAACTATAAGGTCCATTTGCAGTTGGCACGTGGAGAACTTCTACTTCACCATCAAACACTTCCCGATCGGGCGTAAGAATTTTAATACTAAATGTTTTCATCTTTATAACTTTTTCGCCTTTTCGACCGCTTCTTCAATCGTTCCAACATATAAGAACGCTTGTTCGGGTAAATCATCATGTTTACCTTCAATAATTTCTTTAACCGAGCGGACGGTTTCTTTTACAGGAACAAAGACACCTGGTTGGTTATTAAACGCTTCCGCAACGTGGAATGGTTGCGATAAGAAGTTCCGTAACCGGCGGGCCCGATTAACAGTCACCCGGTCTTCTTCACTTAATTCATCCATCCCTAAAATAGCGATGATATCGGATAAGTCTTTATATTTTTGCAGCATAACTTGCGCTTGCCGTGCAATGTTATAATGTTCTTCCCCAACATATTCAATTGATAACGCGGTTGAGGTTGAAGAAAGTGGATCAACCGCCGGATATAATCCTAACGCAGCCGTATTTTGATCAAGAACCGTCCGCGAGTCTAAGTGAGCAAACGCTGTTGCCGGCGCTGGGTCTGTTAAGTCATCCGCTGGGACGTAAATAGCTTGAATTGATGTAATTGAGCCGTCTTTTGTCGAGGTAATTCTTTCTTGGAGTTGGCCCATTTCGGTTGCAAGTGTTGGTTGATAACCAACCGCACTTGGCATTCTTCCTAATAAGGCCGAAACTTCACTACCAGCTTGCGAGAAGCGGAAAATATTATCAATAAATAATAAGACGTCTTGTTTCTTTTCATCACGGAAATATTCCGCTAAGGTAAGGCCGGTTAAACCAACCCGCATTCTTGCTCCCGGTGGTTCATTCATTTGACCAAAGACAAGTGCGGTTTGTTTTAAAACGCCACTTTCTTTCATTTCTAAATATAAATCATTACCTTCACGGGACCGTTCACCAACACCCGCAAATACTGAGATACCTTCTTGTTCGGTGGCAATATTATGAATTAATTCTTGAATTAAAACAGTTTTACCAACCCCAGCACCACCAAATAAGCCGACTTTTCCGCCTTTAATATATGGGCACATTAAGTCGATTACTTTAATACCAGTTTCATAAATTTCATGATTAACAACTTGATCTTTATACGCTGGTGGTAAACGGTGAATTGAGGCGTGTGGTTCCGATGCAAAATCATCATCCCCTTCATCAATTGGCCGACCTAAAACATCAAACATCCGGCCTAATGTTTTATTACCAACCGGAACCGTAATTGGCGCACCAGTATTAATAACGTCAGTCCCTCTAATTACACCATCGGTTGATCCCATCGCGACCGTCCGAACAATATCGTCACCAATATGTTGGGCAACTTCGACCACGAGTAGTTCGCCGTTAAGTCCACGAATTTCAAGCGCTGTTAAAATTGCTGGAAGTTCTCCTTCGGGAAATTGAACGTCAATAATCGGTCCAATTGCTTGAATAATTTTACCTTTTGGTAAATCCTTTTTTGCCATAATATGCCTCCTAAATTGCACCGCTAACAATTTCCGTAATTTCTTGGGTAATTGCTGCTTGCCGTGCGGCGTTATATTTAATCATTAAGTCATCAATCATTTCATTAGCGTTATCGGTCGCTAAGTCCATTGCCATTCTTCTAGCGCTTTGTTCCGCCACTTGTGCGGCTAATATATATGCATATAGCATGTTATTTAAATAAATAGGAACAAATTGTTCAAAGAACAACTCTTTATTTGGTTCAATTAGTGTTTCAATTTCTGCACTTAAACTTTCGAGAAATTCACTTGATGAATCATCCGTATCTTCGTCAATATTACTAAGAAGTTCTTGATCACGCTTATCAAGTTCAATCGGTGATAAATAACTTTCTTCGATGCCAAAGGGGAGTAAAGTCACATGCTTTACTTCGGAAGTCATTGAATTAATGTAATTTGTATAGTGAATTACAACACGTTCATATTTTCCGCTTTCAAATTGATGAAATAAATAGCTACCAAGTTTACGAATTTCATCATAACTAATGTTAAGATCAAGAAATTCATCATATGTTGCAATATTTGCTTTTTTAAACGCCCGTTGACCGCGTTTTCCAATCATAACTACTTCGTCACTAGGGCCAATCTTATCCATCGTTGATAGGAGAATATTGTTATTATATGGTCCTGCTAAACCTAAGGAACTTGTAATAACAACATGTAATACGGCACTAGCTTCCGTATGTAACCGAAGGAAACTACTTTTGCTTCGATCAACACCACGGACAGCTTCAAACATAATGTCACTTAATTGGTTTGCAAAACTCCGGTTAACCATAAACTTACGTTGCCACGTTTTAAGTCTGGTAACCGCGACCAAGCCCATCGCTCGTGTGATTTTCGCCGTCGATTGAATTGATTTAATTCGACGTTTCGTCACATTCATCGCTACTGACATTAAGCTTAAACCTCCGCATGCACGCTATAGCGTGTATTAAAGAATACTTTGCTAAATTCTAATAACTTAGCGTTTAATTCATCCGAAATAATTTTCTTACTAACGATTTCTTCAATATATTCAGGATGTTGAACGCTTAAGGCTTCATAGGCTGCCGTTAAAGCTGGTTCAATTTCGCGACTTGCTAATTTTTCTAAGAAATCATTTTGCGCAACAAATAATTCATAAATTTGCCGTTCAACCGAATATGGTTCATATTGTTTTTGCCGTAAGACTTGTTCAAGCACCCGACCATGATTTAAGACCCGTTGGGTCGCCGCATCAAGGTCACTACCAAATTGCGAGAAACTTTGTAATTCACGATAGTTCGCTAATTGAATTTTTAATTGCCCTGCAACTTGCCGCATCGCGCGAATTTGCGCAGAACCACCAACACGTGAAACTGATTGACCACTATCAATCGCTGGACGTTGCCCAGCATTAAATAATTCGGTTAATAAGAAAATTTGTCCATCCGTAATTGAAATTACGTTGGTGGGAATATACGCAGACCGGTCACCCGCTTGCGTTTCAATAATTGGTAAAGCGGTAATCGAACCACCACCATGTTCAGCATTTAATTTACACGCCCGTTCGAGTAAGCGGGAATGTAAATAGAATATATCGCCAGGATACGCTTCGCGCCCAGGTGATCTTTTTAATAATAGTGATAAGGTCCGGTACGCGACTGCATGTTTACTTAAGTCATCTAAAACGATTAAGACATCACGCCCGTCTTCCATCCATTCTTCGGCAATTGCCATGCCAGCAAAAGGAGCAATCATTTGCATTGGTGCGGGTTCAGCTGCGCCGGCGGAAACAATTGTTGTATATTCCATCGCGCCAGCTTCGACTAATCGTTCATTAATGTCGGCAACACTACTTTGTTTTTGACCAATCGCGACATAAACACATAAAACGTTTTGACCTTTTTGGTTAATAATTGTATCAACCGCAATCGCTGTTTTACCTGTTTGCCGGTCACCAATAATTAATTCCCGTTGGCCGCGGCCAATTGGAATCATCGAGTCAATTGCTTTAATCCCGGTTTGAAGTGGTTTCTTAACAGGTTCCCGTTTCATTACACCAGGAGCAATCCGTTCAATTGGACGTGTTTTTTTCGATTTAATTGGGCCTTTACCATCAATTGGTTGACCAAGCGCATCAACAACGCGACCAAGTAAGACATCACCAACCGGAACTTCAACGACCCGTCCAGTCCGTTTAACTTCGTCACCTTCTTTAAGCGCGTTATCGCTACCTAAAATAACTGCGCCAACATTATCGGGTTCAAGGTTTTGGACCATTCCAAAGATTCCATTACCAAAATCTAATAACTCACCAAGCATGGCGTTATCAAGACCATAAATAATTGCAATCCCATCACCAACGGTAACAACCGTTCCAATGTCATCGCTTTTTAGCTCCGCTTCAAAGTTTTTAATTTCCTTTTGAATAAGAGCACTAATTTCATTTGTTTTTAATTTCATAGCTTAGTCCGCCTTTCCTTGGTCGAGACGAGTTTTTAATTGTTGTATTTTGTTTAACAGCGTCCCATCATAAATTTCATCCCCAACAATAACTTTCACTCCACCTAGAAGCAAAGGATCAAGTTTATTTGTTAAGTGGACAGTTTTTTTAATTCGTTTTGAAATAACTTCGGCAATACTCGTAATTTCTTCTTCTTTTAATGCGAGCACCGAATAAACAACACCTTCGACGACACCAATTGCCGCTTTCGCTTTTAGTCGAAAGTTAACAATGATTTCTTCATAGAACGCTAATCGGTTTCGTTTAATTAATAATTTAATAAAGTTGTTGTAGTTAGGTAGATTTAAAGGCTTTAACACCTTATCAACAATTGCGATTCGTTCGCTTTTGGAAATGAACTCCGATGTTAATAATGAATAAAATTCGGGAGTTGTCTTAAATAACTCCACGACAAAATCATTAGCATCTAAGTACTCTTCAACATTATTTTCTTCTTTAGCGATCGCTAGTAAAGCATCCGCGTATCTAATCGCAATTGACTCCATTTTAATTACTCAACCCTTTAATAAAATCTTGGACTAATTGGTCATTATCTTTTTGGGAAAGCTCCCGTCCAAGAACTTCTTGTGAAGCTAGTAACGCTACATTAATAATTTCACTTCTAATTTCATCAGCAGCGTCAATTTTTGCTTGGGCAATTTCGGCATAAGCCTTTTCTTTTTCACGAATTACTTCCGCTTTTGCTTCCGCCATAATTTCTTCTTTTGCCCGTTCGCTTTGGGCAATTGCGTTTGCGACAAGTTGTTGAGCTTTTTGGTGTTCCGCTAAGACAGCAGCTTCGGATTCCGCTAGTTTTTGTTCCATTTCTAAACGCGAAGTTTCGGCAACGCTAATATCTGCAACAACCTTTTCTGCTCTTGTATTTAAAATTTTCTTAACTGGTTTATAAAGTAACTTATAAACAATTAAAAAGAGCATTAAAAAAGCAAGTAATTGTGTAACGCCGCCCCATAAAAATCCGTCAGGGAACAATTTAGAAGTAAAATCGTCGCCAGTAAATGGGCCATTAGTGTCGGTGTCAGATAATACGATGATGCTTTGATATAATAAATTTCTCAGCATTGTATCTCTCCTTTAACTAAAATGAGCCTAAAACGAAAATGAGTAAAATTGCAATTAATAATCCATAAATCGCGGTTGTTTCAACTAAAGAAATACCTAGAATCATTGTATTTCTAATGTTGGATGCTTGTTCTGGTGTCCGCATCATCGCATCAAGTGCTTTAACCGCAACCTTGGCTTCACCTAAGGCGTTGGCCATCCCTGCGGATACGGCAATCGCTGCCGCAAGCGCGATCATTCCTCTGCCGATTGGCGCTAAGTCCTTAACGGCTTCTAAAACATTTAATAGCATAATCTAATTCTCCTTTGCTAATATTGTAATTTTATTACCTGCTTTGTCAGTTATTTCTTTCGTTGGGACTTCATCATCATCGGGTCCTTCTTGCGAAATAAACATCATCGAAAGCATCATAAACACATACGTTTGGATAAATCCACTAAACAAGTCAAAATATAAATGGAGCCATGGGGTAATTAATGGAGCAAGCCAAATGCTAGCGGCCCCACCCGCAATTAGTCCACCAAAAATCGCAGTACTTAACATTTCTAATGCCCAATATACTAGGCCCATAATCGCCCAACCCGCCACCGTATTACCAAATAGACGCATTGTTAAAGAAATTAGTGGAGCAACTTGGGAAATTAAATTCATTGGTAAAAACGCAATTACTGGTTCGGTATACCGTTTAAAATATCCCCACCCACTATATTTAATTGATGTCGCGTGAATTAAAATAACCGTCATTAGTGATAACACTAAGGGGACAACTAAGACCGATGTTGGGGTTGGTAAACCAACTAAACCAATCATAAAGTTTAAGAAAATAAAAATACCAACGGTTAAGAAATATGGCGATAGCGATTTAAACCGTGGTCCCATCGCACTTTCGGTTAAATTATCAACGCCCGAAACAAGTATTTCGACCGCGTTCATTAATCCTTTTGGTTTCGCAAACGGATCAGTTTTACGTGCTTTAATTGAAATAATAATGCCAAGAATTAAAACAATGAAAACAATGATAAACGAAACATATATTTCTCCTGGTAATTCAAAAAGAAATTTATCAAACCATGTTCCTTCCGCTAAAACTTTCATCCTCTACTCCTTAACATCGCCATCATCAATATTTTTATCGTCTTTACTAAATAAATCACTTAAAACAAATGTGCTATCTTCACCTTTGGCTTCGTCGTTATTTAATGGGCTATCTTTTGCCCATGGTTTGGTTGCCCCGCTAAAGCGGATACCAACATTAATTGAAAGCATTCCCGCGAATGCTGTCCAAATGTTTAAGATTGGATTCCCCTTACCATACATTAAATAGCCAGCAATTCCTAAACCAACACCAATTAAAACAAGTCGTATTAAGGCAAAAAGCCCTGCTAAACTACCGGCTTTACCCCCAGCGGTTACACTTTTTTCCATTAAGCGCGTTTGAAGAATAATTAAACTAAAATTAATATAGCCAACCATTAACCCAAGTAGCCATCCTAGAAACATCCCCGCCCCATATGTTGGCGAAGCGTTTACCGCCCAAATAATACCAAATACGATAAGACCTACAAATGAGATTACACCACTAATAACAAATGTTTTTTGAAGAACAGATAGTTTTTTCACGAGTAATCTCCTTTCTTAGTTACGGCCATAGAAAAGTATACCATATTAAGCGATTTTATAGGAAAAATATGGCGCATTTTGCTTTTTATAAGTTGGTCACATCTATGAGTTTGTGCGAAAGCGTTTGAACATCGTTTAGCGTTGCCATCGCATCGACTTTTTTATTTAAAAATTCATGAATAATTCTTGCAACTTCTTTAGCGCCTTCTTCATCTAAGCCTCTAGTTGTTAGGGCCGCTAAACCAATTCGAACGCCACTAGTTACACTTGGCCGTTCGGTATCATTTGGTAACATATTTTTATTTAAAGTAATATTCACACTTTCTAACACTTTTTCGGCTTCCGCTCCACTAACTTGATAGGAAGCTTTGGTGTTTAATAAAAATAAGTGAGTATCCGTACCGCTTACTTTCGCGCCTAGTCGCGCAAACTCATTCGCACATGCTTTGGTATTAATAACAACTTGTTTAACATATTCTTTAAACGAAGGAAGAGTTGCTTCATAAAAGCATTCCGCTTTTGCAGCAATAATATGTTCAAGTGGTCCGCCTTGTAAAGCGGGGAAAGTTGCTTTATTAATCTTTTTTGCGATCTCTTCGTCATTAGTTAAAATTAATCCGCCCCGCGGTCCCCGGAGTGTTTTATGTGTGGTTGAAGTTACGATATCAGCGTAAGGCATCGGGTTTTCATGAACGCCGCCCGCGATAAGACCGGCAATATGCGCCATATCGACCATAAAATATGCCCCAACTTCATCAGCGATTGCTTTTAATTTCTTATAGTCTGTTTTATATGGATAACTTGAAAATCCCGCTAAAAGAAGTTTTGGTTTTTCAACTAATGCGACTTCTCTTAAGGCTTCATAATCAAGTTTTTCATCTTTTCCTAAATGATAATGAGCAATTTGATAATAGCGGCTAGAAAAGCTAACCGGTGATCCGTGCGTTAAATGGCCGCCTTCATCTAGCGCAAGAGATAAAATTTTATCGCCTGGTTCAAGTAAGGCATAATAAGCAATCATATTTGCACTTGAGCCACTATGAGGTTGAACATTCGCGTATTTTGCATCAAAAAGTAAACACGCTAATTCAATTGCTCTATTTTCGATGGTATCAATATTTTCACATCCACCATAATATCTCCGTTC
Source organism: Caryophanales bacterium UBA5455 (assembly GCA_002427365.1). Classification (GTDB taxonomy): domain Bacteria; phylum Bacillota_I; class Bacilli_A; order RFN20; family CAG-826; genus UBA5455. The sequence goes on along the minus strand of DIQT01000004.1, from coordinate 1,727 downwards.
TGGATATCCTTCCGCATATTTATTAGTTAAAACGGAACCTGCAAGTTCCCGGACTTCTTTACTAACAAAGTTTTCTGATGCAATTAGTTCTAAACATTCATTTTGGCGCTTTGTTTCTTTTGTTAGTGCGTCACTTAATATTTTATCCATTGTTCCTACCTCACTTTGTTTATTATAGCGACTTTATGAAGTGAATTCATTGATGAATTAATACTTTTTAAAAAATAAATCACCTCAAGTTTAGATTAATGTATAATAAAAGTAATACGTAGGAGGATAAATCATGAATAATGTCGAAACTAAGTTACGGAGCTGTTTAAAAAGTGTTCGTGAACGGACGGATTTTGTTCCAGAAGTCGCAATTATCTTGGGTTCTGGACTTGGAAATTTTGCTAATACTATTAAGGTTGAATTCGAACTTCCTTATAACGAAATCGAAGGGTTTCCTGTCTCCACCGTTACCGGCCATGATGGAAGATTCATCTTTGGTTATGTTGGGGATGTAAAAGTTGTTTGTATGAAAGGCCGAGTCCATTACTATGAAGGGTATTCAATGAGTGATGTCGTTTTACCAACAAGATTAATGGGCTTACTTGGTGCCCAAATCTTATTCTTATCAAATGCCGCGGGTGGCACACGGATGTCCTTTAATCCTGGCGACTTAATGCTTATTGAAGATCATATTTGTTTAGCGCCGAATCCATTAATTGGCCCAAACATCGATTCCTTAGGAACAAGATTCCCAAGTATGTCCTTTGCCTATGATCCCGAACTTAAAGCGATCGTACTTGCAGCCGCAAGAAAAGTCGATGTTGATTTACATCGGGGTGTGTACTGCCAATTCACCGGTCCAACATACGAAACACCTGCAGAAGTTAAAATGGCGATTACGCTTGGTGGAGATGCAGTAGGCATGTCTACTGCTGTTGAAAATATCGCCGCTGTTCATATGGGCATGCGGGTATGTGGTGTAAGCTGTATTACTAACTTAGCAGCGGGTCTTACCAAACAACATTTAAATCATGATGAAGTTAAAGAAGCCGCTGATAAAGCCGCGAATAATTTTGAACGCTTAGTTACAGAAAGTGTTCTTAATTTCCGAAGGGTTTTAAAATAAAAATGAAACTCGCACCAGAGTTTTTAACAACTCCTCTTGCGCACCGGGGCCTTCATGATGAAAAAGCGGACGAAAACTCTTCGTTAGCGTTTTCTCAAGCCGTTAACGCCGGATATGGCATTGAATTAGATGTTCATGTGATAAGTGATGGGTCACTGCTAGTTTTTCATGACCGACATTTAACACGAATCATCGATGTTGATGTTGATATTACAACTTTAACGCTTAATGAACGTGATCAATATCTTTTACCATTAAGCGGGGAAGTAATTCCTACACTAAGCGAAGTATTAGAAATTGTTAATGGTCAAGTTCCCTTATTAATTGAATTAAAAGTTGATGGACCATTTAATGAATTACTTGCCGAACAAACAATTAAAGCGTTAGAAGGCTATCCCGCCCCGCATTTAATTGCGATTCAATCATTTAACCCGTTTGCGATGAAATATTTACGGAAAAATCATCCAAACAAATATGCTTATGGTCAATTAGTCACGAATGAATTAGAAGGTTATTCAAAGTTTACGGAATATTTATTTAAAACAATGAAGGTTACAATGATATCCAAACCAAACTTCATTGCGTATAACGTTGATGACTTTCCAAATAA
>DIQT01000010.1 GCA_002427365.1 Caryophanales bacterium UBA5455 | reverse complement strand
ATGATTCAAAAGCTAAACGCATTTATTTAGGAAAGAAATGCGTTTAGCTTTTGAATCATCTTGCCCAATTAAACCTAGATCATATAAGTCACTGCTAACCCAATTACCTTCGATGTTTGAGGTGTTTTCACTTATACTTTCTAACGCTGCAAGAACAATTTCTTTCTTAGATTCCGCGACACCAACCTTGCCCTTTTTAATACAATCTTCTTTATTTAAATAACAATGAATTGGTCTATTTAACTCCTGATCAAGAAGCGAACGAATTCTTTTGCCTGGCGCATCTGGGTCTGTAAGAATTATGATTTTCTTGTTATTTTCGGCGGCTTTTAAATAATCGATAGTTTCACGTGGAACTGCTGAACCGTTTGTGTTAACCACTTCAACATCCAAAAAACTCCGTATAAATGTAGTGTCTGTCGTACCCTCAACAACGATAATATAATTTGTTAAGTTAATCATTTTGTTCCACGCGAAACAACGCTTTTGCGTTGCGAGAAGTCGCTCTTCCAACTTCTTCAATCTTCATATTTCGAATGCGCGCAATTTCTTCCGCAACTAGCGGTAATAACGCTGGTTCATTTTGTTTGCCGCGGTACGGATGTGGGGCTAAATAAGGCGCATCGGTTTCAATTAATAGCTTATCAAGCGGCACAATTTCCGCAACCTCTTTTGGCACCCGCGCATTTTTAAATGTCACCGGGCCACCTAAAGAAATATACATTCCTAAATCTAAAAATGGTTGAACCATTTCTTTTGATCCGCTATAGCAATGCATCACGCCACCCGCTAGTGGACGATGTTCTTTTAAAATCTTATATGTGTCATTAGTGGCGTCCCGCATATGAATTGTAACGGGTAAATTATATTTATTTGCGAGTTCAATTTGAGCGGCAAAAAACAAACGTTGCTTTGCTTGCCCAACCTCATCTTTCACCCAGTAATAATCTAGCCCAATTTCCCCATACGCAATTACTTTTGGATGCGTAAGAAGTTTTTCAATTTCTTTTAAATCCGTTAACTCAAGCTGTAAAGCATCCGTTGGATGAACTCCAACAATCGCATACACTTCTTCATATTGTTCTGCAAGTTTTACCGCAGCCAAAGAACTAGCGATATCCCACCCTACAACAAAAAAGAGGTCAACGCCCGCATCTTTTGCCTTTTTAATCGCAATCGCTTCGCTTCCAATAAATTGCTCATTATTTAAATGGGTGTGTGTATCAATAAACATAACTTATTTTCCTAAACAAAATCTTGCAAAGATTTCTTCTGATAAATCACTTTCGTTATTCGCTCCAAAGATTTCAAAAACATGGTCATAAGCCTCGCGTAAGTTAACCGCGACTAAATCAAGCGATAATTCATTTTTAGCATCGTTTTGCGCATTAATCAAGTCATCGCGAACTTGTTCAAGTAAGCCTAATTGGCGGGTGTTATTTAATGCTGGACGTGAATAAGCAGCTTCTTCAATGCCAAAAATTTCCACAATCCGCTTTTCTAGGGCACTAATATCTTTTTCTAAAGCACTAATATAAATTTTCGAGGCATCATCTTTCGTTGCTAAGTCGGATTTATTATAAACAATAATCCGTTTCTTATCTTTGGTTAATGAAAGAAGCTGTTCATCTTCTAAATCAAGCGGTTTTGAGGCATCTAAAACAAGAATGACTAAATCCGCTTCTAAGATTTCCGCTCGCGCTTTATTAATTCCAATACTTTCCACTTGGTCGCTTGATTCGCGAATCCCCGCCGTATCATATAAATGCAAAGTTAGGCCATGTAAATTAACTCGTCCTTCAACAACATCACGAGTTGTTCCCGCAATATCTGTGACAATTGCCTTGTCTTCTTCAATTAAAGCGTTTAATAGTGATGATTTGCCAACGTTAGGTTTTCCAACAATCGCTACACGAATTCCTTCAACAATAATTTGCCCTTGCCGGCCTTCATTTAATAACGAATTTGTTTCTTCTAACATTAAACTAACATCATTAATAATCTTTTCATTTGTTGCTTCTTCAATATCTAAATATTCAGGATAATCAATATTTACTTCAATTAAAGAAAGAAGATCAGCAATTTTAATTTGTAATGGTTTGATATGGGCGGACGTTTCTCCTTGTAATGATAAAAGCGATAATTTCTGCGCTTCAGGGCTTGTTGCGTCAATCATATCATTAATCGCTTCAGCTTGAATAAGGTCGATTTTGCCGTTATAAAAGGCCCGTGAGGAAAATTCACCCCGTTCGGCTTGGCGAGCGCCAAAGCGAATTAATGTTCCAATAATTTGATCAACAATTAACATTGAGCCGTGGCACATAATTTCAATCACGTCTTCACCGGTAAACGAAGAAGGCGCGACATATGTTAATAAAATTACTTCATCGATAATCTCCTCACCATTTTTAATAAAGCCATAGTGAATCCCCCGGCTTTTGTTTGTAAGTAAGTCTTTATCAAATGCTTTATTCGCAATATTAAAAGCATCATCACCCGATAAACGAATGACGGCGAGCGCGCTTTTTAATGGAGCAGTTGCCAGGGCAACAATTGTATTTACCATACCTTTTACCTCGCACATTATTTTAACATAAAAAGGGACATCATATTGTCCCTTTGCATGTTTTTAATCAACGTATTTAATAATAATTTGTCGACGATGTCCGTTTCCAACTGATTCAGTTTTAATGTTGGAGAATTTTGTAAGCGCGTTATGGACCCGCCGTCTTTCATCCGCGGGCATTGGATCAAGCTTTGCTTCAACCTTTGTCCGTTGAACTTCTTTAGCGACATTTTTTGCCATCGAAACAACTTTCCGATAACGTCCTTCTTTGTAATTATTAATATCGACTAAGAGATGAACGCGTTTTTCAAACCGGACTGCTGCTGCAAGTTTTGTAATTTCGGTTAACGCTTGGAGTGTCCGGCCGTTTTTACCAATTAAGATTGAGTTATGATCGGAATCAACATCAATAAAAATCATTCCTTCTTTAATTTCTGCCGTAATTGTTGGGTTAATATCAAACGCTTTAATAACTGTTGTTAAATATTCAACCGCGTAATTTGCTTCATCGATCGGTTCAATGACTTCGATTGTCGCAACTTTTTTAAATAACCCTTTCTTTTCTTCAACAACCTTATAAACTAATTCACTTGCGCTTTCGACACCAAGTTCGCCGACTGCAAGTTCTAATGCTTCTTCGATTGTTTTTGCTGTAAATGTTCTCATTTTTTCTTTTTCGCCATCACTTTCTGTGTAATTAAGGTTTGTCCAATTGAAATTAGCGCGCCAACAAACCAGTAGATACCCATCGCTGCTGGTAAGGTCCAGGACATAATGATAATAAAGACAAACATTACAATTTGCATTGTCTTTTGTGTTTTCGCTTGTTTTTCAACAGCAGGGTTTTTGCCTAATTTCGTAACTTTTTGTTTTTCTTTCTTTTGCATCCATTGTGGTAACTTCATGGAAATATATTGGGAAGCCCCCATTAAAACAAATAACACTAACGCGGTCCACCATGAAGACTTAAACCAGTTTGCCATCATCGCCGTTCCTAGTGAAGCGCTTAAGTTTAAGCCAAAGATGCTATCCGATGCGAGAATCGCCGAGCCATTCATCGCGCCCCAAATCGCAATAAAGATTGGCATTTGAATGAACATCGTAATAATCGAGCTCATTGGTTTAACGCCGTTCTTCTTATATAGATCCATTTGGGCTTGGGCTAATGCTTGTTTTTCATAGTTGTTCGTATTCGCATTTGGATACTTTTCTTGGAGTTTCGCCATTTCGGGTTGTAAAGCCGTCATTCTTTGTTGGCTAAGTGTCGATTTCCACGTTACGAGAATTAATAATCCCCGCACAATTAATGTTACAAGAATAATCGCCCCAACTTGTCCCCAGCCAGCTGCACCAAAGGCAATTGTTAACTTTTCAATTAAGAAGGCGGTTGGGAAAACAAACAAACCTTCTAACAAGCCTTTTTTCCAAGCTTGACCCCATGATTTGGATTCAACATAAAACTCTTCATCGGTTGTGCCATAGTTGTTGCCAGCGATTGCGATACATGCCCGATACGCATTGACCGCTTTTAACATTTCGGCTTGATAATAAGCAGCAAAGTCACTATCAGGAATATGACTTAATCCGTTTTCACCTTCGGCATCTAAATCTAATTTTATTTGATGGTTCCAGTAATTAATATTTCCAAACAAATATTTAGCGGGATGTTCTTTATCCGTTACATCATAACTAATAAACGAAGAATCTTTAACGCCTAAGTAGCGAACATAACCATAACGACTTAAAACTAGTTTTAACATTTCATCACTTGCTTTGATTTCTTCTTTGCTCGCTTTAAATTCTAACGGTGCGGCTAAGTCGCTTGCAACATACGCATCAAGCGCTAAATCGGTTGCGTATGCATCAAGGCGCACAAAATATTGGTCGCTCGGAATATTAAGTCCGGCGGCTTTGGCGTTTGTGATAATTGTTGTTTTTAATGTGCTATGTGTAAGTTTGCCCGTTCCTTCATCTTCGACCGCTACGCCATCTTTTTGATATAACATTTGTGCTTGGTCATTAGGCGTACAAAAATTAGCGGTACATGAAGCGGCAAAGAATGCAATAAAGGCAAACAAGCCCGTTGCTTTTAAGATTTTTCTAGTCTTTGGACGCATGGTAACTCCTTTGGAGATGGTCAATTAGTTGTTTAAGTTCCTTTTCCATCTCAGCGTATTGGTCGGGGTCATAATTTTGGCGAATAACAATGATGAAATCGTAATTATTGCTAAAATCAATCTGTGACCGACAGATTGATCTTACTTGACGCTTAATATAGTTTCGCCGTACGGCATTTCCACGTTTTTTACTAACTGATATTCCAACTCTGACATATCCTAAGTCGTTTTGTAATACTGAAACAACAAAACTTTTACTTGTTTTGGTTTGGCCCGCAGTGATAATTCGTCCAAAATCTTTGCTTTTGGTAACACGATTAATCTTTTTCATTAGCGTGCCTCCTTAAAAAATTAGACCGTTAATTTTTTCCGGCCTTTTTGACGACGGGCGGCTAAAATCTTCCGACCGTTGTGCGAAGACATCCGCGCTCTAAAACCATGTACCCGTTGACGGTGTATTTTACTTGGTTGATAAGTTCTTTTCATTTCTTCTCCTCCATCTTTCCGTGTTAATATATCTATTAATGTAATTAATGATAAACATACGCGTATGAATTATATTATTTAAGGACGTTCAATGTCAAACAATATCGCTAATCTCATCGCGGTTTTATCGCTTTATTGCATAGATTGGTGGTAATTATGAACGAACAAATAATCTTAGCAGGCGGTTGCTTCTGGTGTATGGTTAAACCTTTCGATCATAATGATGGGGTTATTAGTGTTGTTTCGGGCTATAGTAATGGAAAAATAGCGCACCCAACCTACGAACAAGTCTGTCGAGGTCACACTGGTCACACGGAAGCCGTTTTAATAACTTTTGATAACGCACTTATTTCTTTAGAAGAAATTTTAACAATCTACTGGCGACTTATTGATCCAACTGATAGCGAAGGACAATTTGAAGACCGCGGTCCAAATTATCGTCCGGCGATTATTTATTTTACAAAGGAACAAAAAACTATCGCGGAACGCTCAAAACAAAATTTAATTAATGAAAATCTCTTTGATAAACCAATCATCGTTCCAATTGAACCATATGTAAATTTTTATCCAGCGGAAGAATATCATCAAGACTTTTATAAAAAATCACCCGCTCGATATCACGCTAACGAAGCAAGCTCGTTTCGAAGTAGCTTTATCGCTAAAACATGGGAATAATTATCGTTTT
>DIQT01000019.1:16432-27714 GCA_002427365.1 Caryophanales bacterium UBA5455 | reverse complement strand
CAGCCAGGCTTGGGTATTTCTCCAACGGAGAAAATTATACCATAAGTTTTAATTTTGATAAAAGATAATTAATCACTACAAGGGAAAGAAAGCAAACTTAGTTGTTAAACCGCGTTAGTTTGTTTATAATATTATCATTATGAAACCACTTATTTTTAACGAACTCCCATCCTTAACCTTTGAAGAATTCTACCCCATTTTTATAATCTTTGGTGTAGCGCTTATTACCTTTTTAGTGTTATTCATTGTCATTGAACGAAAAAGAAATGTTCGCGAACGTGATATTTTACAACGCATCGACTCGATGCGCATTTATGTTTTGGATTTCAAACAAGATTCCATCATCTTTTTTAACCGAAATAACTTATCGGAAAAGAAATGCGGTTCATTAGATTTGTTTTTTAATCAAGTTCATCCGGATGAACGGGAACGGGTACGAAACTGGTTACTTGATTTACTCGCTGAAGATGCACTAGATGTAGCCAAACATATGGAAGCGGACGTCTTAATTAATCGCGAAACAAAAAGTTACTTTTCGTTGTTCCAAATTATTAAAGTAAATAAAGAAGAAAAACGGATTTATTTAGAATCATACTTATTACGCTACTTAACGCCGCGCCTACGTCCACTACGAAGAACAAACCAATTAATTATTAATGAACTACGCGCGCAAGAACTCTTTGATAATTATCGGAAGAGCGCCAAAGGTACAACAAGTGTTATTCGCTTGTATCGAATTGGTGAAAGTAGTGAAATCGATGAACGAGCGGAACGGCTGATCATGACAAACTTACTTGATAAGTTAACCCCATATTTAGGACTTAATCGGCTGGCAATGATTTTAAGTGACTATGAAGTCGCCATCTTTGATTACAAACAAAATTCGAAAGTAGAAACACTTCGAATGGCGTATGCTCTTAAAAATGAATTAGCGAGATTTCTTGGTGTTAATGGACTAACTTCGCGCTATGGCTTTTCAATTGGGGTCGCGGAAAATAGTCAACTTAATTCCACCTATGAAATTACGGTAACGACGGCACGAGAAATGGCGATTCGTGCGCAAAATAAATTTAATAGTGTGTCGCTATATGACGCTACTTTCAATTTAAAAACGGATCGAACAAGTAAACAACTATTCCGTGATGAACTTAATAGTCTTATTAAAAAGCTCCAAATTAAAATTACGTATCGGGCAATTATTGAAGCCGGCACACCGAAAACAATTGGCTACTTTGCGGAAATTGAACCGGTTGATTCTTTATTTAATAACTTTTATGAAATGAAAGAATACGCTAGTCAAACGAAGCAATCCCGCGAACTCTTCGCTTTAATTGCCAAAGAAACAATTGCAACTTTCTATAATCAATGTTTAGATCATGACTTAAAGTTATTCTTACCCGTAACGCTCGCTGACTTTCAAGCAATTGGACGAACACTTCCAAGTATTCCAAATGTTAAACAATTAAAACTTATTTTACGCTTTGAAGAAAATGATTTATCGTTATCACACACAAACGAAGAAGAAGTATATGAAACATTAAATGAACTTGTTGAAGAAGGTTATTCTTTGGCCTTAGTCATTAATGATGACTACTTATCACTTAATACAAAAATATATCAACTCTTTAGTTGGTTTGTCCTTGATAAACGGATGACAAAAAATATTCATATTGATGACCGAATCCGGATTAAAATGGCGAGCGCCCTCGAAAAACTTATTAAATATAAGCGACCAATGATTATTAATGATCTTAACTCTTGGACTGCGATTGAATTTGTATTAAAATCAGGGATGCGCTATTTATCAAGTGAAGAAATCGCGCCCGCTAGTGAAATGATTTTACCCGTGGAAGATAAAAAACTCATGAAGACACGATCGTTAATTGAGTATAAATAGAAATGAAGGAAAAGATAGATGAGTAAAGTAACAATTAAAAACGAAGCAATTACTTCCCGTGACGAAGATTTTGCCAAATGGTACACCGATGTATGTCGGAAAGCCGAATTAATGGATTATAGTTCCGTTAAAGGGTTTATTATTTATCGACCATATGGTTATGCAATTTGGGAACAAATTCAAAAACATCTCGATGTTAAATTTAAAGAAACGGGCCATGAAAATGTTTATATGCCCTTAGTTATCCCAACAAGCTTATTTCAAAAAGAAAAAGACCACGTTGAAGGCTTTGCCCCAGAAACACTAGTGGCGACCCATGGTGGCGATGAAAATATTATTGATCCACTTATCATTCGCCCAACATCCGAAGTATTATTTTGCGAACACTTTGCTAAAATTGTTAACTCGCACCGCGACTTACCAAAATTATACAACCAATGGTGTTCTGTTGTCCGCTGGGAAAAGACCACGCGTCCCTTCTTACGTGGCGCAGAATTCTTATGGCAAGAAGGTCATACAATTCACGCAACTGAAGAAGAAGCGCGCCATGAAGCACTTCAAATGCTTCAAATCTATGATGATATGGGCCGTGACCTCTTAGCGATTCCGTTTACAACTGGAATTAAAACCGAAAAAGAAAAATTCGCTGGTGCGGTCGAAACATATGGCGTTGAAGCTCTAATGCATGATGGAAAAGCGCTCCAAAGCGGCACTACCCACTATTTTGGGACAGGTTTTGCGGAAGCCTTTGGTATTTCCTTCCAAGATAAAGATAACGCTTTAAAGCCTGTTCATCAAACAAGCTGGGGTGTTTCTACAAGGCTCATTGGGGCAGTTATTATGGTCCATGGTGATGATAACGGCTTAGTCTTACCTCCTCATGTCGCTCCAACCCAAGTTGTCATTATTCCCATCCAACAAAATAAACCAGGCGTATTAGGAAAAGCCCGCGAAATCGCTGAAACTTTAAAAGGCTTAGGACTTCGCGTTAAAGTCGATGAAAGCGACCGGACTCCTGGCTGGAAGTTTAGTGAATGGGAAATGAAAGGTGTCCCGCTACGGCTAGAAATTGGTCCACGCGATATCGAAAATGAAGTCATCCAAGCCGCAAAAAGAAATGATGGCCATAAAGAAACAATCGCCTTTAGTGATTTAAGTAAAGAAGTACCGGCCTTACTTGAATTAATTCAAAGTGAAATGTATCAAAAAGCTTGTGAATTTGTCAAAACGCATACAACCCGTGTTAATGAATATGAAGACTTCAATCACGTCTTAAATGAAGTTACCGGTTATGCAGAAATGATGTGGTGTGGCGATCAAGGCTGTATTGATAAAATTAAAGAAGATTTTGCTGCGACCGCGCGCGTTATGCCTTTTGATAAAGAAGCGTTTAATGATCATTGCCCGGTATGTAAACGGAAAGCGGAAAAAGTCGTCTTAGTCGCCAAAGCGTACTAAACACAAATTAAAAAAATTAATAATTGCTAATAATTAATGTACATGTTATTATTTATTAGCAAATTGGAGCAGTACCCAAGTTGGTGAAGGGGCTTCCCTGCTAAGGAAGTAGGTCGGGGAACTGGCGCGAGAGTTCGAGTCTCTCCTGCTCCGCCATTAAAACAAAAGAACTACCCAAAGCGGGTAGTTTTTTATTTGTAATCGATGCGACTACTTGCAAATAAACTATTTAGTAACGTTATAATTCATAAATGTGTATAATTAATTATCAAGGAAATTTATTAATATGAAAGTATTCATTAAAAAGTATTATGACCTATTTCTAATCTTCGTTAGTGGCGTACTTACGACCTTAATTTTTTTACCAATTTATCAAGACAAAGCAGTTTTGCCAGGCTTTGATAGTGAAGGAAATAGTGTAACAATTCGAGCATTCTATGATATAACACCATTACGGCGACTTACGACAATTAATTTAAACTGGATGATTTATCCTATTTTAACAATGTTCGGTGTTGGAATTATTTTAACAATTGTTTATTTTGTTTTTAAGAGAAGTCAATTAAAAAAACTAACAACAATTATCTTATCGGTCGCTTTAGTAGCCTTAGGTGTTTTATTACTCATTGCCGCTCCACAAGTTGCAAATTATTAAAACTATCTTTAAATTAATATAAAAAAACTACCTATTAACGGTAGTTTTATTTTTATATGTAGTCTAATTTTATTGGTAAATGGTAATTACTTTTTCTTTTTGTCATCTTTTGGTGATTTAAGATTTTTTGGCTCTTCAAGCGGTAATTCTTCACGATTAGGCGCGACATCTATATCATCTTCATCATTATTTAATTCTTCCGCTTTTTCAAGCATTTTTCGTTCATTGATTTTCTTTTCCAAAATGCGCGTAAGTTTATAAATAACATAGGCGTCAAATAAAACCACATTAACAAGTAAAATCCATCCAATTGGTTGAAGTTGATCTAAACCTAATAAAACCCATAAACTCGTCGAATAATATGAAGTGAGCACTGTTGCTAAAACACCAATGGAGCGGAAGATTAACACAATGGGAATAAAATAGCGATATTTTAATTTTGTTAAGCCTGCGGCTAAACATACTCCATCATCGGGGAAAAACGGAAATAAAAACATTAACGGTAAATAAACTTTTGTTTTTGTATCAATCAAGTCTTGCGCTTTACTTAAACTTTCTTTGCCAACAAGTTTAACTGCGACTTTTTCGCCAAGTGAATCACCAATAAAAAACATTAAAATACTTGAGGCCCAAACACCCACTAAGGATAAAGAAATTGCGACCCAAACATTTTCAAACATCAGGCCCGCTAAAATAAGAAATGTAAAACTTGTGCCAGGAATAACCGATAGAAGCGTTGTAACCACAATTTGTAATAAAAGGAAAACAATTGGTCCCCACGCACCAGTTTTACTAATAATTGCTTGTAAACTTTCTTTATCAGTTACGCCGAGATGTTTTAAAAGAAAGAAAACACCAATTACAAGCCCAACAAAAATAACAATTGTGGCAACAATCTTAAGAACTTTTTTATTTAATTTGCTCATTTTTCACCTATTAATGTTGTATCTAAGATAATATTCTTTAAATCACTACAGAATCGAAGTGTGAACCGCAAAGATGATAAATTAGTTACATACTTATTATATCGAATATTTAAATAAATGTATTCCTAAATTAAAACGCTTTGCTTATTCAAAGGAGATTTAGCGCTAAATTAGATATGCTTAAAGTAATCTAAACAAATTTCACCAACATAAGTATAAGTTCGATTGTTTAGTCAATACTTGAATGGTAAAATCATATACATAGAGGTGAAAATTATGAAAAAATTTAGTTTTGACGCAACACCATGGGAATGTTTTAAACATTTGTTAATTGTTGGTTTATTAGGCTTTGCGAGTGCATTTACACTTTATTTAATAGTTCCGTGGGTACTCGTTTATCATTACGTTTGGTATTATGATCATGTGACGTATGATGGCAAAAAAATGAAATATACAGCGACCGGTTTAGAAATGTTTAAAGAACTATTTGTTAACTTCTTACTAACCGCGATTACATTTGGAATTTATGTGTTTTGGACATATCCAAAAATCGAAAAATTCAACTGGCGGCATATTGAAGTTGCGCTTGAAAATCCAGTAATTGATGTGGACTTTAGCGAAAATTAGTTTTAACAAATAAATTTGTATAGCGCTTTCATAAATGTTTAATAAATTTATGATTGCTTTAATATTTAAAAGATTATAGACTATCGATATTCTCAATATTTATCGACAGTGATGAATTGACAAGTAATAACCCTTAAAACGTTAAGAGAGAATACGGTTGGTGGAAGTGTTTCGTCAAGGTGTTATGAATTACACAATTTTGAGTCGAACTGGTGTTAGTTCCATTTAACTAATATTAAGGCTACAACTGTAGCAAATTAAGGTGGTACCACGATTTCACAACTCGTCCTTAGCAGGATGAGTTTTTTTATTAACAAAAGGAGAAATAAGAATGAAAAAAGTAACAATGAAATATTTGCCCTCCCAACCGCTTGAAATGCACAAAGTGAAAATTGTGCAACAAACACATCTGTTAGATGTTGATGCGCGGTATTCTTCAATGAAAAAAGCCGGGTATAATACGTTCCTCTTAAAAAGCGCTGATGTCTTTTTAGATATGCTTACTGATAGCGGTGTTAACGCTAATAGTGATAATCAACTTGCGGCCTCAATGCAAGCAGATGATGCTTATGCGGGCAGTCAAACTTATTATCGCTTAGAAGAAAAGGTAACCTCGTTATTAGGTTTACCATACTTTTTACCCGCTCACCAAGGAAGAGCGTGTGAACACATTCTTGCTAAAACGCTTGTAAAACCCGGGCAAAGAGTTCCAATGAACTATCACTTTACTACAACCAAAGGTCATATTGTGGCAATGGGTGGTATTGTTGATGAACTCGTAATTGATGAAGGATTAGACTTTAGAAGTAATCATCCATTTAAAGGCAATCTTGATTTAAATAAACTTGAAGCGTACTTTAAAAAATATCGTAAAGAAGACATTGCTTTCTTGCGGCTTGAAGCTGGTACCAACCTAATTGGTGGGCAACCAATCTCGATGGAAAACGCCAAAGCTGTTACCGCTATGTGTAAAGAAAAAGGCGTCCTTTCAATGTTAGATGCAAGTTTACTTCAAGATAACTTACACTTTATTAAAAACCGGGAAGAGCAATATAAAGATGTTTCAATTAAAGATATTACGAAAGAGTTTTGTGGTTTATTCGATATTGTTTATTTCTCCGCTCGGAAATTTGGCTTTGCTAAAGGTGGGGGAATCTTAGTTAAAGATAAAGATCTTCATGAATCAATGAAAGGCTTTGTTGTCATGTATGAAGGCTTCTTAACGTATGGGGGCATGTCCACGAAAGAAATGGAAGCAATCGCGGTTGGGTTAGAAGAAACAATGGAAGAAGAAGTCATTGCCCAAGGACCACAATTTATTGAATACATGGTTAATACCTTAGTAAAATATGATGTTCCAATGATTACACCCGCAGGTGGTTTAGGCGCTCATGTCGATGCAAGACGCTTCTTACCGCATATTGCGCAAGAAGAATACCCCTCCGCTTCTCTTGCGGCCGCTTTATATCTTATTAGTGGAATTCGCGGGATGGAACGGGGGACATTATCCGAACAAAGAAATCCCGATGGCAGTGAAAAGCTCGCAGATATGGAATTATTACGTTTAGCAATTCCGCGGAGAGTTTATACCCTTTCGCAAATTAACTACGCAATTGACCGGATTATTTGGTTATATGAACATCGCCATTTAGTGGGTGGCATGAAGTTTATTAAAGAACCTGAAACACTTCGCTTCTTCTTTGGTGAACTCGCGCCGATTAATAATTGGCAAGAAAACTTACTAAAAGCATTTAAAGAAGATTTTCCTGATTTAGTGTAAAAGTAACTTAAAATTATAAAGTAGAAAAACTAGGGAATTCCCTTAGCTTTTTTAATTTATTTTAATCATTTAATTAGTTAAATGCGCCACAATTGCTATTATCAAGGTAACGAAATAGAAAGAAAAAGGATTTAGATATGAGTGAATTAATAAACAATAATGGCGTTAACCGTCAAGAAAAATTAAAGTAAATAATTATGATGCTTCATAAAGGAGCGTCACTAGAAGAAGCAAAAGCTAAATTTAAAAAACACTTTGATAATGTTTCCACCGCAGAAATTATTCAAATGGAACAAGCGTTAATGGATGAAGGAATGCCGGTGAGCGCTGTTATTTAACTTTGTGATGTCCATGCCGCTGTTTTTGAAGGCTCGATTGAAGATATTCATATCATCATTGGAAGTAACGATGAACATAATGAAACGGCTTGGCGGAAACGATTTCCATCCGCTATTAGATGGCTTTATTCATCAAAGCGCGGCAATTATAGCTAGTTACTATTTTTAGTGTTGTCTATCCTAAAATTTGCTATTATTAATACAATGCGAAACAAAATATAACAATAAATTTACATTTTATAAATAATTGTTATAATTTAGGTGCATTTAAAGATTGGAGAACCGCCTATGATCGAAATTGTTGAAGTGACAAACAAACGATTATTACGAAAGTTTATTAATTTTCCTGTGAAGCTTTTCAAAGATGTTGAAGAGTTTACTCCCTACATTTTTGAAGATGAAATGGTAAACCTTGATCCAAAACGAAACCACGCTGCTGTATATGCGGATTTTGTTTTATATCTCGCGTATAAAGATGGTGAAATTGTTGGACGGATTTGCGGCATCTTAAACAAACGGACAAACGAAAAATATAACGAAAAACGCATGCGCTTTAATCGAATTGATATGATTGATGATATCGAAGTGACAAAAGCACTGATCCGCGCGGTCGCGGAGTATGGTAAGGCTCATGGCATGAATGAACTCGTTGGGCCACTTGGCTTTAATGACCAAGATAAAGAAGGTTTATTAATTGAAGGGTTTGAATATCATAATATGTTTGCGACTTTTTATCATCCCCCATATTATGTTGAACATTTCCGGAAACTTGGTTTTGTAGAAGATGCGGTGTGGAATGAATACCGTGTTTATATCCCAGAAGCGATGCCAGAACGGCTTAGTAAAGTCGCTGAATTTACGCGGAAGAAAAGTAATCTCCGTTTATTAGAGTTTACAAATAAACGATATCTAAAAAAGCATCAAATTCATTATGTTAAAGAAGCGATTGAACTTGTGGATGAAACATATAAAGATTTATATGGTTATATTCCTAATGACCCCGCTCAAATCGATCAACTTGTTGGGCAATATATTGATTTAGTGCATTTAGATTACGTTCATATCGTTCTTGATGAAAACGATAAAGTTGTTGGGTTTGGCTTATCAATACCAACGCCTTCCTTCGCTTTAAAACGTTCTAAAGGGAAATTATTACCCTTTGGTTGGATTGGTGTCTTACGTGCGTTAAAGAAAGAAAAAGTTCTTGATATGCTCTTAGTCGCAATTAAAGAAGAATATCAAAAAACGGGTATCTTATCGCTAATCTATGAACAATCAATTAATAACGCGATTAAAAACGGTATTAAATACGCGGAAACAGGTCCTGAACTCGTCACAAACGAAGCAGTTAACTCGATGTGGAAAATTCTTGATCATAAGCGCCATAAACGACGGGCAGCCTTTGTCGCCCCAATTACGTTATTAGACTAAAAATTAGACAAAAAGAAAACGCTCCATTATTAGAGCGTTTTTATATTGGCTTTAAATTTTTCTAGCCATAATAAGCAAAGAACTCTTTTGCGATGGGTTCATAATACTTACTAAAGCCCTGGGCCCGATTTAATTTAATTGATGTATCGGTTACATCAACCAAGCTCGAAGCAATAACTTCGTTACTTAAGTTTTTTGATGTATACGCTAGTGGGCGTGTCCCATCAAAGAATGTCCGAGCGAAACGATATTCTTCATTTACTAATTCAACCGCATCATTACTTGTTACAAGCATATCTTTTAAGATGGGCGATATGTCACCAAGGCTAACATAATCGGTTCCATCGCCTTCGATATATTGCAGTGTTGGAACAAAGCCTTTATCGTAGCCAAATGTCCTATTAACCGCATTACTAACTCCATAAATTCCCATCACTTCATTCCAGCGGTCACTTCGCCAGCCAAACGCTTCACCAGTATCGATATAATAAATTGGATGCTTTAAGTTATGACTTCGTACATAGTCAAATAAGAAAGCGTTTAAGAAGTAACTACAATCGGGACATGCATTTAAAGTGTAATAAACATAAAATTTATTATTACTTGCTAGTAATGAATTAAGTCCACTTTCATTAACGCGGAAAATTGATTTTGGATAATTTACTTTTTCATCAAGCCAACTTTTAAATGTCGTGTAATCACTAAAGCGTGTGTCATTATATTTATAACGAAGAGAAGTTTTAAGTTCACCTTTTTCATAAATACCAACGATTGGAGTGTCCGCGAGCGTTGTCGCGATTCCTTCAAATAATCCACCAAACGTTGATGTCGTATCTTTTGTTTTAATAAAGTAAATCGGGAAGCTTACTTCTTTTAATAACGTCTTAACAACCGAATCACGAAACTCCGTCCAACAGGCACAACTTGGTTCATATAAAATAATCATAAAGTCGTTTTTACGGTTTAGTTCACTTGTAATATCTTGGCTCGGTGTATCAACAAGCGTTGATTTAGTGTAAACGCCTAAATCTAAATTTGCTTTATCGCTAACAGGGGTCGAACCACAACCTGCTAATAAAAAAGTTGCAGTTAATGCCAAAATAGATGTATGTTTAAATCTCATTTCATTCACCTCGAACTTATTATAGCAAACTGAAGAAAAAATACGATGAAAGATATAAAATAAACACGAAAAAAATGATAAAAAAACATGCGAAAAACGCCTAAAAAAAACAATGAAAAAATCTAGACGTAGACAAGCAAATCATATGATTTATGAAAAAAGAAATAATCAGCAATAATTTTGATTGCAAATTGATGCGTTTTCGCTTATATTCTTATCGTGCTGAATTTTTGTTAAATGATAAACAACTAAGGGGCACTCTTTTCTGGGGGTTATTCCTAAATCTAGACCTTATGGGAGGGAGTCATAATGGAAAAACAAAATAAAATCATTGAACTAACGAATGTTTCGAAAGTTTATGATGGGACGACCGTTGTTGATGATTTCAATTTATATATTAAAAAAGGCGAATTCATCACTTTATTAGGGCCTTCTGGTTGTGGTAAGACGACGACGTTACGAATGATCGCCGGTTTTGAAATGCCGGACGCTGGAAAGATTGAACTTAATGGTGTCGATATTACAAATTTACCACCATATAAGCGGCCGATTAATACCGTTTTCCAACGGTATGCGCTTTTTCCCCATTTAGATGTTTATGATAATATCGCTTTTGGTTTGAAGTTAAAGAAGTTACCTAAACAACTTCCTAATAGCAAAATCAAAATGATTAAATATAGTGAAGAAGAAATTGATGAAAAAGTAACGCGTGTTTTAAAGCTTGTTGATCTTGAAGAATTTGAAGACCGCGATGTTACTACGCTTTCTGGTGGCCAACAACAACGGGTCGCGATTGCCCGGGCAATTGTTAATGAACCAGAAATCTTGTTACTTGATGAACCTTTAGGCGCGCTTGACCTTAAAATGCGTAAAGACATGCAATTAGAATTAAAAGCGATGCACGAAAAGCTTGGGATTACTTTTATTTATGTAACACATGACCAAGAAGAAGCATTAACAATGTCCGATACGATTGTTGTGATGAAAGACGGCAAAATTCAACAAATTGGCACACCAACTGATATTTATAATGAACCAAAGAACGCC
>DIQT01000019.1:12994-16288 GCA_002427365.1 Caryophanales bacterium UBA5455 | reverse complement strand
TTTATAATGAACCAAAGAACGCCTATGTCGCCGACTTTATCGGTGATTCAAATATTTTAAATGGGACGATGATGGGACCATGTCTTGTCCGCTTTATTGGGGCGACACTCCCCTGTGTTGATGATTTCCCTAAAAACGAAAAGGTTGACGTTGTTGTTCGCCCCGAAGATATTAAACTCTCACTAGAATTAGGCGATGTAAACGGCAAAATCATTACGAAAGTGTTTAAAGGCATCCACTATGAATATACGGTGCGAATTGGTAAAAACGAATTAACCGTCCAATCGACAATTGAATACCCCTTAAATGATATGGTTTCGGTTCATATTGAACCAGACGCTATTCATATTATGCATAAAGAATTTGTTACAAACATTTATAGTGATGCGTGGCTTGATGATAAGAACCGTTTAGTTATTGATGATGTTCATCTTGAAGGCGTTGATGTTAGCCAACTAGTTGCTGGTGGTAGCCTTGACGAAGAAGGATACTTATATAACAGCAAAGGAACGAAGTATGACTTAAAAGACGCGGATGTCATCGCCGAAATTCCTTTTGGTGCGATTGAAATTTCCGATGATGAAGGCGAAGGTCAATTTGTTGGTCATATTGTTGAAATTATTTATAAAGGTGACCACTCGCGTCTAACAATTAGAACCGAAAATGATGAAGACTTTGTAACGAATACTCCCTACTCCTGGAACCTTGATGACCAAGTTTCGATTGCGGTTGATCCAAGCAAAATAAAAATACGCATCAAAGGAGATATCGCTAACTATGAAGCTTAGGTTTAAACGTAAGTATTTAGCGGTTCCTTACGTTTTATTCCTTATCTTCTTTATCGTTGTTCCCCTCTTTTTGATTGTTTATTATGCGTTTAGTAATTCCGCAGGTAAATTATCACTAGATGCGGCGAAGAACTTCTTTTCGAGTAGCCAAAAAATCGAAGTGCTTGTTGTTTCGCTTGTATATGCCTTAATTAATACAATCATTTGTATTTTAATCGCCTATCCCCTCGCAATGATTTTATCGAATAAAAAATATAATAAAAATAGTGTTATCGTCATGATGTTTATTATGCCGATGTGGATTAACTTCGTTATTCGTAGTGGTGCGCTCCGTGATATATTAACGTGGATTGGTCTTTCGGGTGGTCATTATCCAGAAG
This sequence comes from Caryophanales bacterium UBA5455, assembly GCA_002427365.1. Taxonomy (GTDB): domain Bacteria; phylum Bacillota_I; class Bacilli_A; order RFN20; family CAG-826; genus UBA5455. The sequence continues at coordinate 15,120 of DIQT01000019.1, read as the reverse complement.
TCGCGACGATCTTTGGGTTAGTGTATAACTATCTCCCATTTGCGATTTTACCCTTATACACGACAATGCTAAATATGGACCGTAGTCAACTTGAAGCATCCGCGGACTTAGGCGCGAATCGGCTCCAAACATTTACAAAAGTTTATATTCCCTTAAGTAAACCTGGTTTAACGAGTGCGATTTTAATGATCTTTATGCCAACCTTATCAAGTTACGTTATTAGTGATATTATGTCTGAACGGAAAGTCACTTTGTTTGGCGGCTTAATAAATCAATACTTTAACTTAGGCGCTTTTAATGATGGAAGTTTTATCGCATTAATTATGCTTATTTTAATTGTTATCGTTGCGTACATCTCGAAAAAAGCTAGTAAAGACAGCGAAACAACCGGAAGGGGCAGCTTATGGTAAAAAGAAATCAAGTCGCCCTTCATAAAAAGATTTGGGCGTGGGTCTACGTTGTTGTTATTGCCCTATTAATGTATGCCCCAATTTTAGTATTAATTTTATATAGCTTTACTGATTCTTCAAACGTTGGAATTTGGAATGGCTTTACGTTTAGTATGTACGCAAAACTATTTCGGAATAAAGAAATTATGCGGGTGGTTATGAATACATTAATCGTCGCGGTTGTTAGTTCGATTATTGCTACAATTTTAGGAACACTTGGCGCGATTGGGACATTTAACGCGAAAGCTCGTTCCCGGAAAGCCATTGAAGGAATGACCCAAATTCCAATTATTAATGCTGAAATCGTTATGGCGATGTCCTTAGTCGTCTTATTTGTTATTTTAGGTGGTGTGTTTAACTTCTTAACGCTTGTAGTCGGTCACGTTGTCTTAACCGTCGCTTTTGTCTATTTAACGGTTAAACCGCGGCTTGTCCAAATGGATCCAAGCTTATATGAAGCTGCGCTTGATTTAGGCGCTCAGCCTTCCTATGCGTTACGGAAAGTTATTCTTCCGGAAATTCTTCCCGGTATCTTAAGTGGCTTTATGTTAAGTTTTACCTTATCACTTGATGACTATATCTTTACTGCTTATTTAAAACCCGGGAGCTTTGATACGTTATCAACGTATGTCCAAGGAGTTATCGCTAAGCACCCTTTACCCCCAGAATTACGGGCCCTAACAACAATTATCTTTATCTTCGCCTTACTCATCTTATTAGTAAATAACTTACGAGCGCGGCGCGAAGCTAAATTTCAAAAATTTCATCATCGGAAAGGAAGTAAATAATAATGAAACTTAAAAATGTTATTATCGCACTTGCCACGACGGTTGGCCTAATTGCCCCCGTAAGTGCCGTAAGCGCAAAAGCAATAAACGTTAAGGCGTTAACGAGTGTAACGCTAAACATTTATAATTGGGAAGATTATATGTATGAATCCGATGAAAAAGATGGTAGCGCTCCTAGTGTTATCAATCAATTTGTGACATACGCCGCGAGTGAGCTCAACTTAGATGTAAATGTTAACTACACAACCTTTTCTACGAATGAAGATATGTATAATGCGTATGCTTTAGGTAAAGGCAATTATGATTTAATCGCTCCAAGCGAATATATGATTATGCGGATGATTCGCGAAGACATGCTCCAAGAACTTAATTATGATTTGTTACCAAATTATAAACAATATGCTTCGCACTATTTCCAACATGCTTTAGAAGAAGTTAGTATTGATAAATATACCGCTGGCTATATGTGGGGAACAGTCGGACTAGTTTATAACCCACTTGCAAGTAGTGATACTACGAAAATGCATGAAGATATGAAGTCATGGTCAAGCTTATGGAATCCTACATATAAGGGCTTAATATCAATTAAAGACTCAATGCGTGATACGTATTTAATTGCCTTAGGTTATATTTATCAACATGAACTAACGCGCCTCAACAAGTGGCGAAGCGAAGGCTTATTAACTAACGAACAATATAACGAAGAACTAACATCGATTTTAAATCGAACCGACGATTTAACGCTTAGTCTCGTTGATAAGGCTCTACAAGGCTTAAAACAAAATTACTTTGGTTTAGAAGTTGATAGTGGCAAAAACGATATGATTACTGGTAAAGTCGCAATTAATACCGCTTGGAGTGGTGATGCTGTTTATGCGATGGATACCGC
>DIQT01000019.1:0-12781 GCA_002427365.1 Caryophanales bacterium UBA5455 | reverse complement strand
TGGGTCATTCCTAAAAACGCTAAAAACGTTGATGTTGCTCATCACTTTATCGACTTTGTCTCGCAACCAGAAATTGCGGCCTTAAATATGGACTATATTGGCTATACATCCGCGATTGCGGGTGATGCCGTTTATGATCAAGTAAAAGACTGGTATGAAGCAAGTCCTGAAGAAATCGATGAAAATTCAATTCTCGTTGATCTTACTTATTTCTTTGAAGGAACGGTTAGTGAAGGAAAAGACCTTACCTTTTATAGTAATTATGTTGGCCGGCAACTTACTGCGCAATATCCTAGCGCCGAAGAAATTAGTCGGCTTGTCATTATGCAAGACTTTGGTGACCGTAATGATGCGGTTATTGCTATTTGGACAAGTTTTAAATCGACGACATTAACTTGGTGGGTCTGGCTCGTATTAATTCTTGTCGCCATCTTAATTGCTATTTATATTATTAGAAGCGTCATTAAAAAACAAAAGAGTGCCAGACACTCCCGTCGTCGTAAAGCCAAAGCTTAAAAAATTAACATTTAGCACTAAGTAAACCGAAAACTCAAAAAGTGTGCGATAATAACATGAGGTGAAAATCATGAAGGTAGCGTATATTGGTGGAGGAGCAGCGTCATTATTTAGTGCTTTTTATTTGTCAGAAAATTGTAATTACGATATAACAATTTATGAAAAGCGCCCAAAAAGTGGGGCAAAAATTAATGGCTCGGGTAATGGTCGGGGTAATTTAAGTAATTTACATGTCGCCCCTGATAAATATAACAACCCGAAATTTGTCGAACCCTTTTTAGCGGCCTTTACTCCTAGCAACTTCCAAACGTTGTTACTCAAATACGGACTATTAACACTCGCGGATGAAGAAGGACGCATCTACCCTTATGGCGATAGCGCTCAAATCTTTACAAACTTCTTATTAAGAAAACTTGAAGAACGGCATGTTAAGTTTATTAATAATGTTGAAGTAACTTCAATTACGAAAAAAGATCAATTTATTATTAACGGAAAAGACCAATATGATAAAGTCATTATCGCAACCGGATCAAACGCGGGCTTATCACCAAATCTATCTTCAACCGCAATCTTAGATGTTCTTCATTACTTTGACATTCATTCAACCGACTTACATCCAACCCTATCAAGTATTGGGGTACTTGAACCAATTGAAAAAGTAAATGGAAGAAGAGCCAAAGCTAACATTAAATTAGTAGTTGAAGAAAAAGAAGTTTATCGTACTAGTGGCGAAGTTCAATTTCGAAAAGACGCCTTATCTGGTATCGCTATTTTTGAATGTCGTTCAATTTTGACATGGTTATACCGAAAAAATAAGAAAATTTCCGCTCAAATCTATTTAGATTTAATGTCCGAATACTCCATCGAAGAAATAATAAAATTAATTACAGTTAATAAACAAGTTAACTTAGATGGTATCTTTTATCCAACGATTAGTGAATACTTAATAAAAACCGCTGGCCCAAAAGCAAGCGGTAAAGAAGTTGCACATTTAATAAAAGAAGTACCTTTTAATGTTAATTTTGACTATGTGCCCGATAATAACCAAGTTAATTCAGGCGGCATTCGCTTAAATGAAGTTGATCCTTTAACCTTAGAAAGTAAAAAAGTAAAAGACCTTTATTTTGCAGGTGAAATTCTTGATATTGATGGCTTATGTGGTGGTTATAACTTACACTTTGCGTTTGCAAGCGGAGTCGCAGTCGCTAAAGCAATTATTAATAATTAATATTCATCGACATGCGTTTCGTAACGATTACGGAAATACGCACCTAAGATATCGATAATCGTTATTGCTAGTAGAATAACAATATAAACACCAAAGTTTAGCCAACCTTTTGAAAAGTATGTTGACCACGTAAGAAAATATAACGTCCAAACTAATAGCATTTCAACAATTGGACCTAGCCGTGATTCACCCTTAATGATTGCGTGAACATGTGTCCCAATTTGCCCAATTAATGTAAGGGGGAATAAGACGAGTAGTAACGCTACAGGTGCGCTTCCTTCAAGTTTTGATTTAAAGATAAACTCATACGCATTACCAATTGCTAATTGTTCCTTTGCAAAGAGTTCACCAGTTTCTGGATCAATCTTTAAAATATAAAAGCCATCAATAAACATGACACCAAAGAGAATAGCGATTAAAGCGATAACCGCTACTTGATACCAATTTGTTTTCCACCATTGTTTCATATAAAACTACCTCGAGACATTATTATACATAATTAATATAACAACTAAAATTAATGTTATACCTAAAGACGGTTAATTCTTGTAAAGAAGAAGAAACTTCGCTATACTAATTTAGGCCATAATATGGTTCCTTAGCCAAGTGGTAAGGCAATTGACTGCAACTCAGTGATCACCGGTTCAAATCCGGTAGGAACCTCCAAAAACATATTTAATTAGTAATAAAACTAACAAAAATCAGCTAAAAATAGCTGATTTTTTGTATATATAGGATTAAAAAATGTTGGTTCAAATCCAACTAGTGGTAGGTACTATTAAGTAAGATGGGATTTGTAACACGGGTTTGAACTAATGATGATAAAGTTGTGACACGGGTACGAACTATTTGATAAAAAATATAATTAAATACTCTTTTATTATAAATATGTATGATATCTTTATCAAATATGCTAAAATAATGATAATAAGATGATAAAAACGAGGTATTTATATGAGATATGATATTGCCGTGAAAAAATTAAGAGAAGCAATGATTGTTTCACAAGAGGAGCTAGCCAATATTATTGGTGTTTCTTTAGTTACTGTTAATAGATGGGAAAAAGGAAAATTTAAACCAACTATTAAAGTGAAACGCAAATTAAATGAACTTTTTATTAAATATAATATAAATGATAGGGAAGAGTGAAAAGGCAATGAATAATAATAAAGAACGTGAAAGAACAGAATTGCATCGTACCATTTGGCAAATAGCAAATGACTTAAGAGGTTCTGTTGATGGATGGGATTTTAAACAATATGTTTTAGGGATGTTGTTTTACCGTTTTATTTCAGAAAACTTAGAAAACCACATTAATAAAAATCAACATGAAGCAGGATATAAAGATTTTAAATATAATGAACTATCAGATAAAGACGCAGAATCTGCTAGAAAACAAGTTGTTGATGAAAAAGGTTTTTTCATTTTGCCTAGCGAACTTTTTTCAAACGTTGTTAAAAAATCTACTACTGATGAAAACCTTAATATGACACTAGAAAAGGTATTTAGAGATATCGAAGGATCAGCAATAGGAACTCCATCTGAAGATAGCTTTAAAGGGCTATTTGATGATATTGATGTTAATTCAAATAAACTAGGTAGAACAGTTGTCGAAAAAAATGGTCGGCTAAGTAAATTGATGATTGCAATCAATGACTTACAAATCGGAAAATACGAAGATAATACGATTGATGCTTTTGGTGATGCATATGAGTATCTAATGACTATGTATGCTGCAAATGCTGGTAAATCTGGTGGTGAGTTTTTCACACCACAAGAAGTTAGCGAATTGTTAGCTAAAATAGCAGTTGTTGATTTTACAACTGAAGATAAGAGAATGAAAGAATCAGTTAATAAAGTATATGATCCTGCTGCTGGATCAGGTTCATTACTTTTAAAATTTGCTAAGATACTTGGAAAAGATAAAGTTAAACAAGGATTTTATGGTCAAGAAATTAATTTAACAACATATAACCTGGCAAGAATTAATATGTTTTTGCATGATATACCATTTGATAAATTTAATATTGCCTATGGCGATACTTTAAAGAATCCGTATCACTGGGATGATAAACCATTTGATGCAATTGTATCTAATCCGCCTTATTCTATTAAATGGGAAGGAGACTCTAATCCGTTATTAATCAATGATGAAAGATTTTCACCAGCTGGAGTATTAGCACCTAAATCAAAAGCAGATCTTGCGTTTGTTATGCATATTTTAAGTTGGCTATCAACAAGTGGAACAGCATCTATTGTTGAATTTCCCGGTATTTTATATAGAGGTGGGGCAGAACAAAAAATAAGAAAATATTTAATTGATAATAATTATGTGGATACCGTTATTCAGTTACCCGCAGATTTATTCTTTGGTAGTACAATTGCAACCATCATAATGGTATTAAGAAAAAATAAAACAGACAATAAAGTCCTATTTATTGATGCAAGCCAAGAGTTTGTTAGAATTGATACTAAAAATAAATTGTCTGATAAAAATATAGATAAAATCTTAGATACAGTAAGATTTAGAAAAGAAGAAAAATATTTCTCTAAGTATGTTGATCAAAAAGATATTGTTGATAACAATTATAATCTATCGATTAATAACTATGTTCAGGTCGAAGATACAAGGGAAGTAATTGATATTAAAGTTCTTAACAATCAAATTAATGAAGTTGTTAGAAATGTTGATAGATTGAGAACAGAGATTGATAAGATTGTTAATAAGTTAGAGAATGATAAAAATGATTAATTTTAAAAAGATGAAACTTTGGGAGATCTGTACTTTTGATAGACGTTTTAATGGAGTGGAAAAAGAAAAACAAAAAGTAATAAATAAGTTTAAACATATTTCTGCAAGCAAATTAAAAGAATATCAAAATGATGTAGCAGGAGAAGTTAGATTACTCTCAACTGGAAATTTTGAGGGTTATACAAAATATAACAAACAAGATAAGAATATAAATTGTGGTGAGGTTATAACAATTCCAACAGGAGGAACTGCAAATCTAAAATATCATAAAGGGTACTTTGTTGATAGCGGGAATATTCTGCTTACTTCTTCCATAGTAAATCTAAAATATGTATATTATTATTTAACAAAAATAAATGAAATCATTCAAGGATTTTTTAGAGGAGCAGGAGTACAACATCCAAGTATGCCTGACATACTTGAACTTGATATTCCAATTCCTGCTATGGAGGTCCAAAACGAAATAGTTGAAGTTTTGGACAAATTTAGTGCTTTAGAAGCGGAGCTAGAAGCGGAGCTAGAAGCAAGAATCAAACAGTATGAATATTATAGGGACGATCTTCTCAATCAATCAAATTCGAAAAAAATGAAGTTAAAAGAAGTCTTAAAAATTAAAAATGGTAAAGATTACAAAAAGTATGGTAAAGGAAATTATCCAGTATATGGAACAGGAGGAATAATGACTCATATTGATCATTATGCATATGACAAGCCTTCTGTCTTAATACCAAGAAAAGGTTCATTAGACAAACTATATTATTTAGAAAAGCCTTTTTGGACTGTAGATACACTTTTCTATACCGAAATTTATGATTGTATTGCCGTTCCGAAATTCATTTATTATTATTTGGAGAAGGAGAGATTAGAGCAATATAATACTGCAGGAGGAGTACCTAGTTTAACGCAAACAATTTTAAATGAAATTGAAATACTTATTCCTTCTTTACATGAACAAGAACGCATCGTTTCTATTTTAGATAAATTTTCCACACTTGTCACAAATATTAAAGAAGGTTTACCAGCTGAAATAGAACTAAGACGAAAACAATATGAATATTATAGAAATAAACTTTTAACTTTTGATAAGGAGTAAATGCATATGAATAATTATAATGTAATAATTGAGAACATTGATTCTACAGTGGTTAGTTCATATGAATCTAAAAAAACAAGACAAACTGAATATCAAAGTGAATCTGATTTAGAAAAATCTCTTATTAAGCAACTCGTTAGTCAAGGGTATGAATATCTAAAGGTTAAAAATACTGAAGAGTTATTTATCAATTTAAAAAGTCAGTTAGAAAAGTTAAATAATTTTAACTTTAGTGATAAAGAATGGAACAGAATGCTAATTAATTATTTAGCTAATCCTAAAGAATCAATTGTTGAAAAAACAAGAAAAATTCAAGAAGACTACATATATAATTTAACTAAAGATGATGGTACAACCCAAAATATAAAAATTATTGATAAAACAAATATCCATAATAATTCTCTTCAAGTAATTAATCAAGTTGAAGTAGAAGGAAAAAGAAAAAACATTTACGATGTTACTATTTTAGTAAACGGCTTACCCCTTGTTCATATTGAACTTAAAAGACGTGGTGTTACATTAAAAGAAGCGTTTAACCAAATAAAAAGGTATCATGAAGAATCATTTTGGGCAGAAAGTGGATTGTATGAATATGCGCACATTTATATCATATCAAATGGTACTCAAACTAAGTACTACTCTAATACAACAAGAGAAGCAGCAAGCAAAGAAAATATAGGTAGAGATTCAAACAAAAGAAAAACTAGCAACTCATTTGAGTTTACTAGTTTTTGGGCTGATGCTACTAATAAGACGATTGAAGACTTAGAAGACTTTGCAGCCACATTTCTTGCTAAACACACAATACTTAATGTAATAGTAAAGTATTGTGTCTTTACTGCTGAAAATATGTTATTAGTAATGCGACCATATCAAATTGTTGCCGCTGAAAAAATTATTAATGAAATTAATATAAATCTAAACAATAAAAAACGTATTGGTACAATTGATGCTGGTGGATATGTTTGGCATACAACAGGATCTGGTAAAACATTAACCTCGTTTAAGGCTGCTAGAATTGCTTCTGAACTAGAAGGTATTCATAAAGTCTTGTTTGTTGTTGATAGAAAAGATTTAGACTACCAAACAATGAAAGAGTATGATAAGTTTGAATCTGGCGCAGCCAATTCAAACACATCAACCGCTGTCTTAAAAAAACAATTAGAAGATTCAAATAGTAAAATTATTATTACGACCATTCAAAAATTATCAATTTTTATTAAACAAAATAAAGGGCACACTATTTATCAAGAAAATGTTGTTTTAATCTTTGATGAATGTCATAGATCACAATTTGGTGAAATGCACCGCGATATCATTAAATCATTTAAAAAGTATATGATATTTGGATTTACTGGTACACCAATCTTTGCATCAAATACAACAGCAGGGAATAAATTTCCTACAATGAAAACAACTGAACAAGTATTTGGAAAACAACTGCATGCTTATACTATTGTCGATGCTATCCAAGATGGGAATGTTTTACCATTTAGAATCGATTATATTAATACCACTAAAGCAAAAGATAGCTTATCAGATGATGAAGAAGTTTTTGATATTGAACGAGAAAAAGCACTACTTGCTCAAGGCAGAATTTCAGAAATTACAAAATATATATTAGAGCACTTTTATCAAAAGACTAAACGTAATGAAAAAAGTTATGATTTTAATAAATTATTAAATATTAAAGAAGTGGCTAAGAATCAAGGGAAAGTAGAAGAGTTAAAAGATAAAGTTAAAATAACAGGATTTAACTCTATTTTTGCTGTTGCCTCAATTGATGCTGCTAAAAAATACTATACAGAGTTTAAAAAACAACAACAAAATCTTATTCCTGACCAAAGAATAAGAGTGGCAACTATTTTTAGTTGGAATCCTAATGAAGGTAGTGAATTTGAACAAGATGGTTTGTTTGATGAAAACAACGAAAACACCAATGGCCTTGATCAATCATCAAGGGATTTCTTAGATGAAGCAATTAAAGATTATAATAGTTACTTTGGAACAAGCTATGATACATCAAGTGATAAATTCCAAAACTATTATAAAGATTTAAGTTTAAGAGTTAAAAACAGAGAAGTTGATTTATTAATTGTTGTTAATATGTTTTTAACAGGTTTTGATGCAACTACCCTAAATACACTTTGGGTAGATAAAAGACTAAGGCAACACGGTCTTATTCAAGCATTTTCAAGGACTAATAGAATATTGAACTCTATTAAAACATTTGGTAATATTGTTTGTTTTAGAAATTTAGAAAAACAAGTCAATGATGCGATTGCTATTTTTGGTAATAAGGATGCATCTGGTATTGTGCTACTTAAATCATATAAAGACTATTATGAAGGATATGATGATTTCCCAGGCTATATTAACTTGGTTTATGAACTACAAAATGCATACCCACTAGGTGAACAAATTATTGGCGAACAAAACGAAAGAAACTTTATTAAACTATATAATCAAATTCTAAAAACTAAAAATATTTTACAAGCATTTGATGATTTTGCTGGTAATGAAATTATTAGTGATTATGATTATCAAGATTATCAAAGTATCTATATTAATCTATATGAAAAATATCGTAACCAAACAAAAGCAGATGCAGAAGATATTAGTGATGATTTAGAGTTTGAATTAGAACTCGTTAGATCAGTTGAAGTAAATATAGATTATATATTAATGTTAGTTGCCAAATATTATGATGATAATAAACAAGATAAAGAGATTGTTATTAAAGTAACGAAAGCGATTGATTCATCACCGTCACTAAGAAATAAGAAAGATTTAATCTTAAAATTCATTGACACAATCAATGTTAATAAAGAATTAGTGGATGAATGGAAATTATATATTGAAAAAGCTAAGGAACAAGAGCTTAATAAAATTATTCAAGAAGAAAATTTAAAGGCAGAGGAAACAAAAAAATATGTCAATCAAGCTTTCAGCACCGGAGAAATGAAATCAGTTGGTACTGATATCACTAGAATATTACCTGCTATTTCAATGTTTGGTAATAAAGATGGTATAAGTAGAGAAGATAAGAAACAAACAGTATTTCAAAAGCTTATAGGATTTTTTGAAAGGTTCTTCGGTTTATAATGTGGAAAACAAGAGAGGTTAAAGTATGAGAAGAAAACTTTTTCAACTTCGAAAACAAGCAAAAGAAATTTCAAAAGAGAAACCGATGGAAGCTTTGGAATACTTGGAACAAGCATTAAGAATAGCACCATCAGACTCTTACACACTTGTGGCTTATGGTTGGCTTCTAAAAAGAATAGGAGACCCTAAAGTATTCATTGACTATTGTGACAACTTAGAGGATAGACCTTTAGATTTGAATATAGGGAAAGCTTATTATTGGTGCATCTATGATTTTTACATTAAACAATACCCCGATAATGATATTGATATTAGTCAATTCATTTCTATTGCAGAACAGATTGTAGAATTTTGTAAAAAAAACAAACATGATTCAGCTTGTATAAATCTTAATCTAACGGTTATCTTAAAAGTAGTGAAGTTTATAAGTGGTATCGATGATGATTTTGAAAAACAATTGGAATGGATGCAAAAAATCGATGTTGAATTACTAGATTCAATAAGCGATACTTTCGTAGCTGAAGATGGAAATGAAATAACAAACTCATCAAAAGAGCGCTATTATAATCAAATGTGCTGGATACTTTATAAAAAGGTTATTTCTGGATATGATGAGGAAATAACAAGCAACAATTTTGATGAATTTATTGAAACAGCAGAGTATATAGTTGAAAATTGCGATCAAAAAAGTTCAGATGTTTGGCTAGGAAATCCTTATGTTCTCACTGTATTAAAAGTCGTAAAGACATATAATAAAAAGAATTTTAAAAACTACTCAAAGATATTGGAATGGATTTCCAAATTAGATCCAAGTTTGTTGTCGGAGGAGATTTTTTCCTTTAAGGATTCTAAGGGAAAAGATAGGGAATTAGCCTCCGCAAAAGAGTTCTATTATCAACATATTTCTAAAGCATATGAAAAACTTAGAAAATTTGAAGAATGTGTGGCTATTTGTGATTTAGGTTTGGAAGAAATTAAGAAGTGGCACTATAAAAACCATATTTGGATAAGAGCTAGACGTTATTATTCAAACTGTATGATAACTGATGATTTTGATGAGGCTATTAAAGAGTATATTAAGTTAGCAGAAAGAGAAAGTCACTGGTTTATGTTTCATAAGGTATCCTTGTTATATTTGAGTAAAGGCAGGATAGATGATGCACTTTCTTTTGCTGCCAAAGCATTTACTGCTAGTAGAAGATTTGATATTGAAAAAATGATAAATCTGATTTATGACATAGGAATATTGTTACAAGCAAAGTCAAAAAACAATCAAGCAAACATGTTTTTCCAAGCTTGTGGTTATTATCGAAACCTAAGGGAATGGAACCTGGCTGAAGAATTGCGCTTTATAATTAAAGAGAATAACATTGACATTTCAAAGAAGTTTGATTTAAATAAACTCAGTTCAATTATAAAAGAGTATATTTCTCCAAATTCTAATCTAAAAACTGATGAAGAAAAAGTATATATCGGTAAGATACACAAGATACTCGTAAATGGAGACGGGTTTATTGAAAGGAAGAATAATGAGTCATTATACTTTAAAGTTAGAGAGAATAAAGGATTCAGTATTGGAGATATCGTAAATTTTGAAATTGGCTTTAATAAAGGACAAAAACCGATAGCAATTAATGTAAAAAAACAAGGAAGGACGTAAAAGGATGGAAATATATATTAATCCCAATAGTATTCAACCAATTATTAAAATGTTTGAAGAAGTTAACGAAAATTTTAAATTGATTAGTTATGTAGGTTCGAATAAGAAAAAAATATGTTCATTTTCTATGTTTGATAGACAAGGGAAAATTGAAATATTCATTAAAAAATCAACGGTTAAACTGATACCGATGAATAAAAGTATAGATGAAGAGAAAAAATTAATTAACTATATTGGTAGCAAAGGATTTTCTACTAATGTTCCAACGCATACTGTTACATTAAAAACAACTCGTGAAACACTTGAAAAATTATTAGTACATATTAATCAAGATTATGAAGGAAAGATTATATATTCCGCAGACAAAAATATTTATCGTTTTGTTGGCTATAATAAAGATTATTTAACTTTGACATTTTATGAAAACGGAACTATGATGCTGCAGGGAAGACCATACTATGTTTTTAACGCAATTTTGTTGTTTCTATCAACGGTATCCGAGTTTTCTATTGAAGAAATATTTGATGTTAGTAGTAAAATGGTAGGTGACAATACACCTTTTGGTGTTGTCCGAGATTTAATGACTTTAAAATTGGGGGAATCAATCTCATACTTAGATGAACCATTACTAAAAAGTATATCAGGAGCACTTAGTCAACAAAATCAGTCAGAAATTTCAGAAGAATACATTGGTTGCGTAGCGGGTGTTTTTAAAGCTCTAGAAGGTTATTTATATAAATTGTTGACTCAGAAATTTAATTATAAATTAAAAAAACACCAAAAACTCTCAATGTTTAGGAAAGATAATGATGGTGAGTATGAAATTAAAAAGAATATAGGGATCAGTGAAAAAGATCAACAAATTTTAATAAGGTTATATAATATATATAAGAAATATAGACATGTATATTTCCATTCAACAGTTGATCCCATTCATACAAAAATTATAGAAAACAAAAAAGAAGCTATCGAAATAAGTGATTTAATATTGAATGAGATTAGAGAATCTTATATAGAATTTAATAGGTGACTAACTATGAGAAATTATGAATATTTCAAAATTAATAATGAAACAAATATTGATTATATATTAGCAACATCCTCTGAAGATATGTATTTTTTATATGATGAAATTTATGATAAATTATCTAAAGAAAAAGGTAGCAGATTTGAAATTATTATGGATTTAGTAATTAGAAACGGTTTTACATTTAATAGATTTATTCTTCTTGAGTTTAATGAAAATAAGGTTAAATCAAGCATTTTAAATCCTAGAGAAGTACCCGAAGATATTAAGAAAAAAACAAAAAGTTATTTTCAAAATAATAGATATTTGGTGTTAGAGAGTACATTGTCCAAAAGTATAAAAGATTTTATATTGTTTTCATAATATTTATAAGAGTTCAATTTCTCTAAATATCCCACCAATTTATAGTAATTATTAAAGTGCCAACCCGATTTGAACATAAATTATAAAAAAAGGGTTTCCTAAGATTCCCCGATTTACTTATATTTACTCAAACAAGGCATAAACTAACCAGTTAATGACTGTCGCACATTTACCATTGTTTACCCACGGTTACCACCTTTTACTCGTACTTACTCAAATACGGTATAAATTAACCAGTTAAGGTTTTAAGGCTTAAAAAACACGTCCCATTATGGTTGATGGAAGCTCCAAAAACATTTAAATAGTGCTGAAAACGCCGTGTACATACTAAAATCGCCTAAAATCGCCCCCAAAGGCGTTTTTTTTATAGAAGAATAATTTAACATCGTTCATATAAAAGTGATAAAATATTAATAAAGAATATTATTAAATCTTTAAAATAGTGAGGAAGTATTCATTATGGAGAGTAAAAATAAACAAAAAACAATTATTGTTAGAAAGAAAGAAATGATACAAGAAGTTTTTGCTGACAAATCGATATTTATCTCAAAATATTTAGAAAACAGCACTTCTGAATTCGTTCTTTATTATAAATATTTAACACATTCTGATTTACCAACTTTTGGAAAAGCGACTAGACCTAATAACTTACAAAAAAACTTATTATATTATTTAACAGTACAAGAAATGAAGGAAATTGAAGATAGAAACAACAAACCATTTGAAACTGCTCATCAGTCAAACATTGGTTTACCTAAATCTTTTTGGAAAGATTTAGGAATGGTGGATCCAAGAGAAACGGTTAATTCAAATAATTCATCACTAAAGCAAATTAATAATTATGCTGATGTTTTCTTAGTTAATGATTTATTGCAATTTTTTACATGCGAATACACTATTAAAATATTTAAAAAACTAGGGAAAGAAAATTATTCAAAAAATGAATGGAAAAATAGCTCTGTTGACTTAAATATAGATTTTACTAAAGATCTTACACCTATAGAATTAAATCATTGTAAATGACAGAATAGAAATGT
>DIQT01000017.1:22183-24478 GCA_002427365.1 Caryophanales bacterium UBA5455 | reverse complement strand
GGATTTCACCTTGTCACTTTACGAGGAATATTTAAATAATGTTCATTTTGTCTGTTTTTGTTTGTTCGAATAACTCTTCATAACTATTTGTTGTCAAATAATTTAAGCTGATACGGATTTAAACGGTGTTATAGAATATTTCAATATACTCAAATATAATCTGATAGGCGTGGTCATAATTTTTGATTTTGAAATGCTTTAACCAAACGCGTTTGATTACAGCATGTTCGACTCAATACAAGCGTTATCCAACGGGTCGCTTTTTTTTAAGATTTCAAGTGCTGCTCTTTCTGCTTCTAACTCTTTTCGTAACCGGATAATCTCTTGGTCCTTTTGATCAAGCGGTCTTAGGGCTTCATTACTTACGTTTTCACCATTTGCTTCGCGGTACTTTTTTAGCCATTTATAATAAGTGGGCTCTGATATGTCTAACTTTCGACAAACCGCTGATACGCTTAGTTCTGGGTGATCGCGTCGCTACCTTAAGGTATCCTTCTTGAATTCTTCGTCATACCGCTTCCTCATAAATGTTCATTCCCTTTCTCTTTAAATTTATCATGAACACTATTTAAGTTTTTGTCCGTTTTTTATACTAGCATCACACCCTTTATTACACGTTAATTACATTATTAATAATATATGATGATCATTAATAATTATTAAACAAATTTTATAAAAACCAGTAGCTAAACACCGCTCTTTTTACTTTAAAAAACGAAATTAAAAGTTAAAACAAAATAAAATCGTAATATTCATATCTTTAAAGTTGATTGTGCTAGTTTTTTATTAGTTAAAAGCCTAAAATAATGCTATATGAAACAATATTTACCAAATAAGGAATTCCTTAAAACATTCTTCAAATATACGACACCAGTAATTATTCAAGCGCTGGTGAGTTTTTTAATTGGCTTAGTGGATACGCTTCTTGTTAGTGGGTTAACTAATGAAGCAGTAAGCGCAACGTATGCGGTTAGTCAAATCACTTTTATTTTGAATATCTTTGTTAGCGGCATCATTATGGGTGCGAGCGTTTATGTTCAGCAATTTTTTGGCGCAAAAGATGAAGAACGTCTCCTTCAAGCCCATCGGATGAAACTTATTTTAGGTGGTGCAATA
This sequence comes from Caryophanales bacterium UBA5455, assembly GCA_002427365.1. Taxonomy (GTDB): domain Bacteria; phylum Bacillota_I; class Bacilli_A; order RFN20; family CAG-826; genus UBA5455. The sequence goes on along the minus strand of DIQT01000017.1, from coordinate 23,362 downwards.
TTTCTTTTGCTAACGATTACCGCTTTTATCTTTGGACCATATTTTATTAAATTTTATGCGCGTTCTTCACCAAATAAAAGTTTAATTATGGCAGAAGCCGCTAAATACGCCCCAATTATTTATGTGAGTTATATTCCGTATGGCTTAACATTAATTTATACATCAACGTTTCGTGAAATTAGAAAAACAAGCTATCCAATGATTGCTTCAGTTACCGCGTTAGTTATGAATGTTATTTTAGGGTACTTATTAATTTACGTTGCGGATTTTGGCATAAAAGGAGCGGCAATTGCCACCTTAATTTCTAGAATTTTGGAATTTAGTATTCTTTTATTACTAGCGTATAAACACCACTTAATTAGTTTAAAGAACACATTTAAAGATTTTGTTGTATCGCGGCTTCTAGGAAAAGAAATCATGCGGCGCGGCTTTCCCTTATTTTTAAATCACCTTTCATGGGGCATAGGCATGGTTGCTTTATCGAGTAGTTACGCTGCAAAAGCCGATGTTTTAAGTGCTTTGCATATTTTTAATACGACAACAGCCTTCTTCTCAATTATTTATAACGCGCTTGCCGTTGGTGTTAGTATTATGATTGGTAATGTGTTAGGTGAAGGAAAACCGGAAGAAGCTAAACGAAATGCTTGGCAAATGCTAATCTTTGGAATTATGAGTGGAGTTGTCTTTGGGGTGATCCTTATTAGTTTAAGTCCATTTATCCCGTTATCATTTAAGGAAGTAAGCGTTCAAGAAAAAGAGTTAGCAAGTAAACTCTTAATTATTTATGGGTCGTGTCTTTCCTTCTTCACAATTCCTACCGTTGCTTTTGGAGCACTACGAGCAGGAGGAAAACCTCAACCTGTTTTAATTTTAGATGTTATTTCGATGTGGATATGGTCGGTTCCGATTGCCTGGTTATTAATTACCTATACAATGGTTGATTTAGTTTGGATTTATTTAGCAGTACAATTTGGTGATTTCTTTAAAGCAGTCATTGGGATTATTGTGATGAAGAAAGTAAACTGGGCAAATAACCTCACAACCGAATTTAAAGAAGAAATAAATCACTTACCAAGTGATTGGTAATTGAAAGAAATCTTCATAAATGCTATATTAATAAAGCCTTTATGATGGGCACTTAGCTCAGCGGGAGAGCGCTTCCTTCACACGGAAGAGGTC
>DIQT01000017.1:9171-22036 GCA_002427365.1 Caryophanales bacterium UBA5455 | reverse complement strand
GCTTCCTTCACACGGAAGAGGTCGGCGGTTCGAAACCGTTAGTGCCCACCATTTTATAAAAAAAGCGATTATGCTTGATATTTACTTAGATATTCTCTAAACTATTAAAGCAATTATGCATTTGCCGTCTTAGCTCAACCGGTAGAGCAACTGATTTGTAATCANNAGGTTGGGGGTTCAAGTCCTCTAGACGGCACCAGTTAGCGAAAAACAAGTCCAGAAAAGCCAGCGGGCAATTCTGGATTTTTTATTTAATTAACGTTAATTTAAGGTAAAATATATTCCACCTAAAAAGCTATTATTTTTAAGCGATAAAAAATAAAATAAAATAATTAATTCTTTATTTCGTTGATAAATAAAAGGAAATTAAGATTTTTTGCTTTCTTAAACATCATTATCATTTTTCTTTTATTCACTTAATATTTGTTGGATATAATCTCACTATTTAAGATTTTGCTTTATTTATTTTTTAAATTTGATTATAATATCATTAGGTGAAGAAAATAATTCATAATTTGGGGGTAACAAATATGAAAAAAAGCAAACTATTCTTGTCGAGTATTTTAGGCTTATTACTTTTATCAAGCTGTTCGTTTAATTTATTCGGAAGTAGCGGCGGGGCGTTAAAAAGCAAAGGAAGTGTTTGGGACGCGGACATGATGGAACAAAACGCCGAAGTTTATTCTCTTGAGGAAGAAATTGGAAAATATCGGAAAATAAATGATTATACTTATTCCAAAATTCATAGTACTTCCTATTATGGCGAAGGTTTAATTATTGTTGAAAACAATTATGAAAAATTAGGATTTTATTCGTTATTTAATAGCGAATATATTGATTTTCAACATAACAAAGCTGATCTTACCTATGAAGTTTATACAGGTCTACCGATTGGATTTGTTTTAAAACTTGCGGATAGTTTATATGAAAAAACCGACATTATTGATTCGTTTGGTAACGTATTATTTAGTTATAATTCTTACTATTATTCCGACAGCATTAATTTAAATTTTAATCATATTAATGATATTTATTATTTAAAATTAAACGTAAGTAAATATAATTCGCTTTATGGAAGTTGGGATTATAATGAATATTATTTTGAATATAATAAAAATGGAATCGCCACGCCGATTGAAACGGACCCTGATCTAATGAGTGAGGGGGAAGAAGTTAATGACGATTATGAATTCGGCGATTTAGTGGATGAAGAAATATATTCGGTGCCATTAGACGATTTTGGACTTGAAGGATACTATATGACGATGATTGGCAGTGGTTATTATCAAGTTATTAGTGTCTATAATGATAAAAATGTTAAAACAGCAAGTTTTACAAATAACATTGAAACGATGGATCAAGAAATTATTGCCGGCGGAAAAGCGTTAATTCAATATAAATATGAACTCCCGGATGACGCTGTTGAGTATGATTTATATGATGGTAGTTCGAAGTATGGTTTTGAATTAGTTTCCCTTGATTTAAAAACGGGAAAACAAACAAAAGTAAAAAGTTCCTATATCATTTTAGATGGGGATCCAATTAAAGATAAAGACGGTGTTTACTCTTATGCGGTTGTGTCGCTTGGGGTTATTAGTAAAAACAAAACGATAAAAGTTATTGAACAGTGGATAATTGATGGTAGTGGTAAGTTATATGACCATCTTGAAGAAATGTCACCCTTTAGTTTATATAAAGTTGGCGATAATTATTATGATGAAACAGCGAAGGCATTATATGATGCTCAGGCAAAAAGAATTGCCTCCTTTAGTGGGTTAAGTTATGTAAGTGTTATTCAAGGAAAATATTTACTTGGTTTATTAAACGGCTATCATGGTTTAATGGATAGTGATGGAAGAGTTCTTATTCCCTTTGAGTATACAAACATTGATTATAATTTTGTTGGTGACTATGCGTTAGCGCGGAAAGGGAGTGAAATTTATCGGATAAATCTCGTATCTGGAACCACAACGCTATTAGGAACAAATCCAATACAGCTTGAAGGCGGGGTTTACTCGGTTCAAGATTCGGAAAAAATAACCATTTTCGACGCGGAATCAACATTATTAATTCATGTGTTTGAGGGGGAATCGTTTAACACTAATACGAGTTATCGCTATATTTCTGTTACTGGAAAAACTTATATTACTCTTGTTGTTCAAGAATATCGCGCGGTCTTTGGCGTTTATGGTTATTACTATCAAATGTACGCCTTTGTGCGTTAATAATTATTAAGAGAAAATAAAAGGACTAGTTTTTGCTAGTCCTTTTTAAATATCGATTAAACTAACAAAAAATATAAAAACGCTCTTTAAATAAGTGTGTGTATATAATAAAATAGTGCCAGAGGTAAGACCAATGAAAGAAAAAGTAGCGATTATTGTTGTCGACATGTTGAATGATTTTGTTTATGGCGCGTTAAAGTGTGATCGGGGTTTAACAACGATTGAACCAAATAAACGCCTACTCGCGAGTGCAAGAAAACATCATATCCCCGTTATTTTTAGTAATGACGCTCACCATAAAGGAATTGACCATGAACTTAAAAAATGGGGTGACCATGCGATTTTAGGAACACCAGGCGCTGAAGTTATTCCTGAATTAGACCTTCAAGCAAGTGACTATGTTGTGCCGAAAAAACGCTATAGTGGTTTCTTCCACACCGATTTAGATTTATTACTCCGTGAATTAGGTATTACAACCGTTATTTTAACCGGACTTCATACACATATGTGTGTAAGACATACGGCTGCGGATGCTTATCAAAACGGCTTTAAAGTCTTAATCGCATCGGACGCAACTGATTCATTCACCGCTGAAGATTATGAAAGTGGACTTAAATATCTTCAAGATGTTTATGATGCGGAAGTTTATACGGTTGATGAATTAATTAAACAATTTGAAGCCTAAGTTAATCATTAAACCCGTGTGATAAAAAAGTACGGGTTTTTGTTTGGTTAAATATTTCTTGTCTTGCTAAATAAAGTTAAGTTACTTATAATTAACCACGCATGCAGCTATGGCGGAACTGGTAGACGCGCTAGACTTAGAATCTAGTGGGGAGACCCGTGCAGGTTCAATTCCTGTTAGCTGCACCATAACGAATAAAAGCCGCTTAACAAGCGGCTTTTTTATTTACTGGGTATCTTTTGGGTATCTCAGCTATTCTATATGCAATTTATCCATCATTTCTATCTCATCTTCTTGGTTGCTGTGATAGTAAACATCGAGTGTTGTTTTAAGTGATGATCTACCTAATCTTTTGGTAATTATATCTGCTTCTGATTTACTATTAAATTGATTTAAAAGCCAGGTATTATTGGGATGCCTGATTTCATGAATTTTAATTTTGGCAAGTTTGCTTTAATAATATGTTTGTTAAAATGTTTCCTTATAGTTGTTGCGCCTAATGGCTGATTTTTTCCAAAGAAAAGATAATACTCTGGGTTGGATCCATATGCTATTTTTAAGTCGTTAAATTGCCTTAAAATCGCATTATTTAAATATACTAAACGATTGCCAGCTGCAGTTTTAGTTGGTGATATTTCTGATTGCCCTGTGCTTAATCTATTATTAGCGGCGGGATTAGTGAAACCACCTGATCGATATAGTGGATCTAGTTATATAAACGGTGCATATAAAGGTGTTTCCTTTGAAGCATCAAACGTGATTTTAGAAGAAGAAGTTGAAGATGAAGAGGAAGATGAAGAAGGAAATATTATTGAAACAACTGAATATGAAACATATTTTTCTGGTCAATGGTATATCTTTTATTTAAACAAAAACTTAGAAGGTATATTAAAACTTCTACCAAAAATACCCACTTATCGGAAAGCAAAATATGAAACGGAAAGTCTTGAATTTAATCGTGCTTTTAAGATAATACCAAGTGATAAACAATTTATGTTTTATATTTTAACACCATTAATGATGGAAAAAATCTTAACGTTACGTTCTAACGAAGGAACAATCTATTTAGCGTTTCAATATAACCAATTACATATTGGCGTCAATAATTGGCAAAGAAAATTCTCATTAAATTTAAATAATTCAATTCAAAAAGAAAGTGTTGAACGGTTAAAAAATGACTTCAAAGTTGTTCAATGGATTATTGATGAATTTAAACTGGATTCTTATAAATTTAATGAAACAATAAACGATTATTTAGAGTAGGTAGTATCATGAATAAAGAGTTAATTATTAGCAAACAGCCAAAAAAATGGCGCTGATGCGTTAGGAAACGTTACGATTAAGGGTGGAACATTAACGCTTATAAGTGGAGATGATGCCATTCACGCGGATAACAAAGTCTTAATTGAAACCGGAATTGTTTTCTCTGGCGGTAATGTTGTAATCATTTCATCAAACCTTAATGACAGTAGTATAGATACCGAAAAAAGCTATACATATAATAGCGGTAACATTATCGCAATTGGCAATAGTAATGGAATGAGTTATTTAGAAACAGTTTATGTTATACCAAGTTTAGAAACAATTGGAACAGTTGGAACATTGAGCTTGAAAAGTGGAAATTACTTAAGTGTTAAAGACTTCGTTGTTTTAAAACTAGCCCTTACCTTATCCGCTCAGGTTATTACGCTTGTTAAGTTAGTGCGTCAATTTCAACGAGTAGTTCATCAAGTGTAACGCTCGACGCTAATGGTGTTTATTGGTATTAAATAACAAGAAAAATTTATAATCTCAACCGTTAATCGTGGTCTATTTTATTTTTTCAACCATTTATAAATGACTTTAACTTCGTTTATGGACATTTTGTTAATATTGTCTAGCACTAATGAAGCGAACTTTCTAGTATCATTTGAAAAAGAGCCGAAAATTGCTTAAAATTAAAGAAAGTGTTATTAAATATTATAGGAGTAAAAGATGGAACAAAAACCGGCAAAAACGAAACGTCAAAAAAAAGACAAAGCAATTTTAAAGCCGAATCGGCACGGCTTTTTTGGCAAAGTAATTTTTAATCAAAGCTTTTTGACGCTCCTTCTTATTATTATCCAATTAGCGGCAATCATTCTTGGTTTAGTTTATTTAGTGGATAAATATGTTTATATTGTCATCACTCTTCATTTAGCGTTATCAGTTTTTCTTATTTTTGTCATTTTACGGCGCCCGGCGGATCTTTCCTATAAGATTGCGTGGATTGTTTGTGTCGCCTTATTACCAATTTTTGGTTCATTACTATATTTATGGGTAAGAATCTTTCCTAATACTAAAGTAATCGTTCGTCGTTACACAAAGCGCATTGAAGAAAATAAAGATTTCATTGGTCAAAATGAAGAAGTATTAACAAAATACAATGCTTCGTTTCCTTCGCTCGCAGGTGTCGCAAGTGCGATTTATGATGCAACCGGCTCGCCAATTTATGAAAAACAAAAATTAACGCACTATAAAGTTGGTGATGAAGCGTTTCCGGAAATGTTAGAAGCCTTAGAAAACGCCAAAGAGTTTATTTTCATGGAATACTTTATTATCGCGGGTGGAAGAATGTATAACACGATTCTTGAAATCTTACGCCGAAAAGTTGCCGAAGGCGTCGAAGTTAGGATGTTATATGATGGTTTAAATATTTTAACGACTGTCCCCCGTAATTATCATAAACACTTACGGAAAGCGGGAATTAATGTTCGGGTTTTCGCACCGTTATCTTCATCGCTATCGCCATATCAAAATAACCGTGACCATAGGAAATTACTTATTGTTGATGGTAAAGTTGGCTTTACCGGGGGAATTAACCTCGCAGATGAATATATTAATGAATATGAACGGTTTGGCCACTGGAAAGATACCGTTTTAAAGCTTGAAGGTGAAGCGGTTAATAGTTTTACCGCAATGTTTCTTGAAATGTGGCATACGTTAGATACGCTTCAAAACCAAAAGTTAGAAACGGAAAAATATTTGCGTTTTAGTGACGTACAAGAAGAACATTTAAATTACATCGTTTCCTATACAGATTTACCTGATAATAAGATGGCGTTATCGGAACGGTTATTCGTTTCCCAAATCGCCCACGCGCATAATTATGTCCACGTTTTTACTCCATACTTAATTATGTCAGAAACATTAAAGAAAGAACTCATTTTCGCGGCAAAACGCGGGGTGGAAGTCATTATTCTTATGCCCCATATCCCCGATAAAAAGATGCCCTTTTGGACAGCGCGAAGTTATTATAAAGATTTACTTAGTGAAGGGATTGAGATTTATGAATACACTCCGGGCTTTATGCATGCAAAAGCCACAATTACCGATGATCAATTTGTTAATACGGGTTCGACAAACTACGATTTTCGGAGCTTGTTTTTAAATTATGAAAACGGTGTCTTTATTTCTGATACCGTCTATACAAAAACAATTGAAGCGGACTTCCAAGAATGTTTAAGCGTTTCACAAAAAATCACCTTTGAAGTAATTTCTAAATTTCCGGGTTGGCAAAAACTTTTAGGTTATATTGGTCGAATCTTTGGGACATTATTTTAGGAGTAAAAAATGGGAAATGCTTTATTTGAAAAAATCTATCCTCTTACGATGAACGACCGCGACTGGTGTAATCGGCTGACACCGACCGCGATTTTAAATTTAGCCCAAGATGCCGCTTTAAGACATTCTAAGGAGCTTCATGTGGGCTTTGATGACTTATTTAGCAACGGATATTTATGGGTCCTTGTTCGGCTCAAATACGAAGTTGTAACGGAAAATATAAGTAATCTTAATGAAGTTAAAGTAATTAGTTGGCCAATTACACCAAGAGGAATGGAATTAAGCCGTGACTTTAAAATTCTTTCAAGTACGGGGGAAGATTTAATTATCGGAACATCATTATGGGTAATTATCGATATAAATAGCAAAACCATTCAAAGAAGCACTGTAATTGAGTATAATATTAGCGAGTTTATTAATAAGCGAAGTTTCCTTCAACCTTTAAAAAAACTTCCACTTAATGAACGAGTTGTTAAAATCGCTAGTGTGCCATATGTTGTAACTTATAATGAAATCGACCCGAATCGTCATATGAACAATACAAAGTACGCAAGCGCAATTACAAATTTACTTACACTTGATCAAGATGAAAATATTAAAAGTTTTGAAATAAACTATTTAAAAGAAATGAAGTATCAAGAAATACTTGAACTAAGCGAAGTAAGAGAAGACAATGTTATTGAAATAACTGGACGAAACAAAGGAGTAGTAAGTTTACGCGCTCGCGTAATCATAAAAGAAGAAAATGACAGAAATTAATTGGTGGATCGTAATTCTAGGAGTATTAATTACAGGCTTATCGACGTCGATTGGCGCCGCTTTTGTTTATTTTATTAAGAAAAAACACTTAGCAAGATTAAATACGGTTTTCTTAGGCTTTGCCGCGGGTGTGATGATTGCGGCAAGTGTATGGAGTTTAATTATTCCAGCTTTTGACTACGCAAATGAACAATTTTGGGGTCAAGTTTGGGGCTTTGTTCCCGTTGTCCTTGGGTTTGGCCTTGGGGCCTTCTTTATGTGGATTATTGATAAACTAGTTCCTCATAAACACGCAGTTACCGGTGAAGTCGAAGGCTTAGAAACAAAAAAAGAACGCCGGTCTTGGAAACTTTTTGCAGCGATGATTATTCATAATGTTCCTGAAGGTTTATCTGTTGGGATTGTTTTTGGGGCAGCTATTGCGGCGATTCGGATGCCGGGATCAGTTGAAAATCCCGTTACCCTTTTTGGTGCTTTAGCCTTAGCAATCGGGATGGGAATTCAAAATATTCCTGAAGGTGCCGCGGTTTCTATTCCCATGGCGGAAACACTAGGATCAAAACGTAAAGCATTTGGTATGGGTGTTTTAAGCGGCGTCGTCGAACCAGTTGCGGCAGTTATTGGGATTGTTTTAGGTAACTATTTAGGTGGCACAATGCCTTGGTTACTCTCCTTTGCAGCTGGCACAATGATGTATGTAGTTATTGAAGAATTAATCCCCGCGACGATGGAAGAAGGCAATACACACGTTGGAACTTTTTCCGTTTTGTTTGGTTTCGCAGTAATGATGGTACTCGACGTCCTCTTAGGCTAATAAAACAATTTACATTTGTGTGTTTTGTGGTATTATAAATGACGTTATGCGCTCGTAGCTCAGTTGGATAGAGTGCCACCCTCCGAAGGTGGAAGTCGCACGTTCGAATCGTGTCGAGCGCGCCATAATGAAATTTAGCCCACTCCTCGTAGTGGGTTTTTCTATTTAAAAGCATTGTATAAATAGATTTGCTCATTTATAATTATGACATTGCCCGCATGGTGGAATTGGTAGACGCAATGGACTCAAAATCCATCGAGGAAACTCTTGCCGGTTCGAGTCCGGCTGCGGGCACCAAAAAGCGCAAAATACCGGTTTAAGCTCTTAAAAGCAAAAAAATATGACTTTAGTGTTTAAAACGATATAAAAATGAGAAATAAGTAGCTGTTGAATAATGTCATAGCTGCTTATTTTTTTAATAATAATTGTTTTTAAAGGAAGACTAAGAAAACAACTTGGATCATTTTGAATTAAAAGTTAAGTAAGTTATATTTTACTAAGTTATATTTTACTAAATTATTTATAAACAAATTTGCCTAAAATAATTTTTGATACGAAAGATGGAAGGACCTCTATTTTGTATTTATAAAAGTTGACAAAAGTATAAACATAAAATACAATTTAAGTAAGTTGTGTTTTAGTAAGTTATATTTTACTTAATAAGGAGGCGTTTATGTTCATTGGAAGAAAAGAAGAAATTACGGATTTGCTCAACCTTTTAAATACTGACAAACAAGAAAATATTGTGATTTATGGTCGAAGAAGAATTGGTAAAAGCGAATTAATTAAAGAAACGCTTAAACAATTTGGAAAACAATATATATTTTACCAAGCTAAAGAAACAACATTAAATGACAATATTGCATCTTTATCAAATATTATTACAAAGCATTTTAATTTAGGAGAACTAACTTTTAATTCATTAGAAGATCTTTTCACATTTGTTTTTAAAAATGATGCTGTTTTAGTTATTGATGAATATCCTTATTTAACCGCTCTTGAAAAAGGTTTGGATAGTATTTTACAAGCAGTTATTGATGAATATAAAAACACTTCAAAAACCAAATTAGTTCTCCTTGGTTCATATATTGATGTGATGAAAAGATTAAATGAAGCAGACAATCCGCTGTTTGGTCGAATTTCACGCATGATGTTTATTAGTGAAATGAATTACCAAGATGCAAGTCTGTTTTATCCAAATGTTGATTTAGAAACGAAAGTTAAATATTATAGCGTTTTTGGCGGTGTTCCTTACTATAATAGTTTAATTGATGAAACAAAAACATTTAAAGAAAACGTTGTCGAACTAATTATAAAATCAAATAGTGTCTTAGGTGATTTTGTTGAAATGGTTTTATCGAAAGAGTTACGAAAATTAAATAACGCAAACGCAGTCTTTTTGCTAATCGCTAACGGTAAAAATAAATTTAATGATATTTTGACTTCGTTAGGTGAACAAAGTAGTAGTGCAGCCTTAAGCTATGTATTAAATGATTTAATCAAAATGGATCTTATTAGCAAAACAACGCCAATTAATGAGCCAACTACCTCAAGAAGAACTTATTATCAAATAAACGATAATTATATTGATTTTTATTATCGATATATTTATAACTATTCATCGGCGAGAACCATTATGGCGCCGGATAAATTTTACGATGAATTAATAAACGAAAACTTTAACGAACACTTTGTCCCCACGAAGTTTGAAAAAATCGCAAAAGAATATTTAATAATAGAAAACAAATTAGGAAATATTAGTCCTTCATTACTTGAAATTGGTAAATATTGGTATGATAATCCGTTACTAAAAGTTAATGGAGAATTTGATGTTGTAACAAAAGACAAAAACGGCTTTATTGTTTATGAAGTTAAATACACAAATAAAAAAGTAACTAATAATGTTATTAATAAATTAAAACTCCAATTGGAAAGATGTAACGTTAATTATTATAAACTTGGTTTTGTCGCTAAATCAGGGTTTGATTTAGAAAGCGAAGAAAAATACAATCTAATAACACTTGAAAATCTCTATGATTTTTAACTTATCGTTCAATTAAAGAAATACACTACTTATTTAGTAGCGCGAAAGAAGTTCTTGGCGTTTTCGTTCGAATTCTTCGGCGGTAATTAAGCCTTGATTAAATAAATTCCGTAACTCAATTAATTGTTCTTCTAAATAGCGATGTGAAGTCCCTAATGGTGGAGTCACTTGAACTTCTGGAAAGATAAATTCTTCACTAGCGTCCCCTCTTACCTGAAGGGCGCGCTTTTCTTTTCCGCGTAAGGCAAAGTAGACAATTGAGAAGATAAACGGAACGAGCCCAAACACTCCGCCAACAACGAAGATAAAATAACCAACCAAATCAAATAATTCTTGAAATATTTCGGAATCTAAAGCCGTAAAGGCAATGCCCGCAAAGACGGTAAAGGCTAAAATAGCGCTAGCAATAACCATAAAGAAAATCATAAAAAACAACTCATGATATTTTTTCTTATGGACAAAGATAAACGTTAGAATCGTGAAGATAATTAACAAACTCGAAAAAATGACACCAAACAATGAAAAATCATTTCCTTCACCACCAATTGAGCCAATAAGCGAGAAGACACCTAAAATTAACATAATAACCGCCGTCGTAACCGCCGCCGCCCCACTTTTCATCTTGCTTTTATTGTATTATCATCTCTCCCATGCATTTACGCTAGATAATACAAGCACTCATTTCTTTGATATTTTATGGAGAGTTTGTTCTCTACTTAATTTTAGTATATGTTAATTTTAAAAATAATAAAAGAAGCATAAGAAAAATATTACCGAAAAGCGTTATCCTAATAATTAGGCAAAGACTAGTAGTTTATTTTTTTAAACTATTGCTTGTTTTAATTTTCTTAACTACGTACAATTAAAGTAGCAAATAAAATAATAATAAAAAGGAGAACTAACGATGAATTATCGCTTAAAAGTTATGCTGTCCGATAGTAAAATAATTGTGCCCAATGGAATTTATTTCCACCTAATTGTTCCAGATGATATTACTTTCCTCCAACTTCATAAAATTATTATGGCCGCGACTAATTATTTAGATTACCATTTATGGACATTTATGTTTAAGGATAACTATGAAGTAAAAATTCTTTATCCCGATGATGATAGTGATTATAACCGGTACCGCGTTGATCATGGTGATGTTCCAATTACCTTTCTTGATGCAACTTCAACACCGCTTAGTGAATTATTTTCAAAATATAAAAAATGCACCTACGTTTATGATTTTGGTGATTATAACGAGTTTACAATTACGTTAAAGAAAACTTATAAAGAACCACTTGTTTATGGTGTGATGGATCATAATGGTATCTTTCCACCCGAAGACGTTGGGGGAATTGGTGGCTTTATCGATTTTCTTGATTATAAAGCAAAAGGAAAAAACGGATCGAGTGAAGAACAAGATTATGTCCGGCACTATGAAAACCTTGGTTATAAACCACTAAATCCAGTTGCGACAACAACACGCATTCAAAAGATTATTCGTGAAGGCGAATTAAATTAATTATGGGTCATCGTTATTAATAACTTTTTTAATAAGTGATTGCAATAATGCTATACTAAATTTAACAAATAAAAAATATGAATAAAGTTTCATCTCGTTAAAGAGGTGGGTTTTTGCGTTTTAATGGGAGGAAATGCAAAATGATTAAGATAAGCAACTTAATGAAGGTGTATAAACCGAAAAAAGGGGTGCCGGTTTATGCGATTAATGATGTATCACTTGATCTTGGTGATAAGGGACTCGTTTTTATTTTAGGAAAATCCGGTTCAGGAAAATCGACCTTATTAAATCTAATTGGGGGATTAGATAAATATGATCGTGGTGACATTATCATTAAAGGCAAATCAACCGAAAAGTTTTCGCAAAGTAATTTTGACTCATATCGGAATACGTATGTTGGTTTTGTCTTCCAAGAATATAACATGCTTGATGAACTTAATGTTGGGGCGAATATCGCCTTAGCGATTGAACTGCAAGGCCGAAAAGCCACAAATGAAGAAATTAATGAAATCTTAGAAACGCTTGATTTAGCGGGTTATGGCAAAAGACGAATTAATGAACTTTCCGGGGGCCAAAAGCAGCGGATTGCGATTGCCCGCGCCTTAGTTAAAAAGCCTGAAATCATTTTAGCGGATGAACCTACCGGTGCGCTTGATAGTGAAACAGGCAAACAATTATTTAATACATTAAAGAAGTTATCCGAAGAAAAACTTGTGATAGTTGTTTCGCATGACCGCGAAACCGCTGAAACGTATGGCGATAGGATTATTGAATTATCCGATGGAAAAATTATTAAAGATGTCACAAAAGTTGCAACGTCAGTAATTAATGATGAATTTGAACAAGCAACGAAATTTAATAATGAAAACGATTTATTAGTGAAGGAAGGGTATGAATTAACGCTTGAAGACCTTGCCCTAATCAATGAACATTTAAAGCGAAATGAAAGCCTAAATATTATTAAAACAAACGTGATGGGCGACGCCAAAGGAAAAGCGGAATTTGCCCCAACGGAAAGCGATCTTACAAACGATAAAATTTATGAAGATTTTAAAATGGTTAAATCGAAACTCCCAGCAAAAATGGCCGCAAAAATGGGAGCAAGTAACTTAACCCACAAAAAGATTCGCCTGGCGATTACGATTGTTTTATCGGTTGCCGCCTTTACATTATTCGCCATTGCGGATTCGCTTGCGGCGTATAAAAAAGTCGATGTTATAACAAACTCAATTATTGATGGTAATGT
>DIQT01000017.1:0-8920 GCA_002427365.1 Caryophanales bacterium UBA5455 | reverse complement strand
AGCGCGGATTTAAATTACGGGAAGAAGATTTAACTTACGTCCAAAACGAGCTAAAAATGGAGTTAAAGCCAATCTTCTGTGAAGGAAGTGGCGAGGATCATTCTTCGTTAAATGATAATAATTTTTATGCCCACGAATATAATTCCTTTTATAAAAATATCATTAGTGGGTTTACGTATTTAAGCTTAGAAGAAATTGCTAACTTAGGTTTTTCGTTAGAAGGAAACTTACCCATTAATGATAATGAAATTGTTGTAACGGATTATACGTATCAAATATTTAAAGAATGGGGTTATAACGCTTATTTAAATAAAATATTTAATAAAGACAATCCCCCTACCGCAGCGGATTTTCAAATTACGACCAAAGCCGATTTAATTGGCAAAAAGATTTTGATTTATTCACGAGATAGCGAGGAAGAAACATATTATGTTAGCGGTGTTTTAGATACAAACTTTGATACATCGCGGTATGAAGATTTAAAACTTCCCGATGAACAAAATAGTTATACGTTAGAATCTGAGTTTGCTCGCATTTTAAACTTTAGTTATCATACCTTAGGAATTATTAGCCAAAACCACTATGATACGTGGGTTAAGAATAGTAATAAGTATTTCCGCTTAGGTAGCACATTTAGTTATTATCTAAAAAAGCAGTGGGAAGACTATGAAGAACACCGAAGTTTTGAAAAGGTTTATAAACTTGGAAACTATGAGCGGGGTCAATATACATTCTTTAATGAAAGTAAAACAAAACTAAACGAAGACGAAGTTATTCTTTCTTATGAAACATTTATGCGGTTTTTCTCTAAAAATATTATTTATAACGAAGAGGAAATGGATTTTTCTAATTTGTTTTGGGTTTATAGTAATGAGGCGCTTGAACAATATGTAAGTGATAATTATTTAGAAGCGGAAGAACTTTATGATTTATTAAGGACAACCGGCCCATATCCATCGGATTATGAGTTTTCGAGCGAAGAAAAAATAATTATTTACCGCGATTATTTACGGCAACAAACTAATGAGGGTAAATATATTAATGAATATGGTTCAAAATCATTTTCGGATATCAAAATTGAAATATGGAATGAAAAAATGGTTAACGCGCTTCGAGAAAATTTCGATGATACGGATACGAATTTATATATTAGTGAGTTTTATAATAAAGAAAAACCCCAACCCCGGACAATTGTCGGAATCTTTTTACCCTATGAAGAAGATTATCGCGAAGGAAACAGCCTTATTGTCTCCGATATTGAATTCGATGAAATATGGGAAAGAAGTGATACCGGTAGTTATCGATTCTTTTTAGCCGCAATGCCGAAAAGTAAAATGGAAATTTTTGACTTGGCAAGTTTTAGTGTTTTAAAACATCATAGTAATACTTTTTATACAATTCAAAATAAAATTACCCCGACTTTAGATGCCGCAAATGACTTAGTGGAATCACTCGCTCCAATCTTTTTATATATTGGTATCGGTTTAGCGGCTTTTGCGGCCTTAATGTTAACAAACTTTATTTCGACAAGTGTTGCCCATAAAAAGCGTGAGATTGGTATCTTACGGGCGTTAGGCGCTCGAAGTAATGACGTGTTTAAGATTTTCGCGAATGAAAGTGTAATTATTGCGCTTATTAACTTTGCGCTTGCGTCGCTAATTTCTTTTATTGTTGTTTACTATATTAACAAAGGATTACGCGAACAAATTGGCTTACAAATAACGCTCTTTGCTTTTAGTATTCGTCAGGTTCTCCTTGTGTTAGGTATTTCGCTAGTAGTCGCGCTAGGTGCAAGTTTCTTCCCCGTCCGTTCGATTGCAAGAAAAAAACCCGTTGATGCGATTAAAAATAACTAGCGACCAATTCTTAAAAACATAAACTTCGCCAACCACGGTTTAATTTATGGTAATATTTATTAGTACATAGGTAGAACCATGAACAAAGAACAAAAAAAACTTCTTAAACAAAGTATTATTTATTGGATCGTCGTCGCGCTTCTTTCCGCTTCGATTTTTGGTCCACTGGCAATAAGTATGCACAAATGGCCAAACTGGGTAAAAATTGTTGTGATATCAGTTGTGGTTGTTGCCGCGATTAGTGGCCAAATCCTTCTTTACGTTAATTCGAAGAAAGAAAAACCACTCCGTTAAATAAAAAAGCGAGGAAATAATCCTCGCTTTTAAAATACATTTACTAAATTTACTTACCGTCTTGCAAAATGAATGTTAATTCCTAACCACCGAACTTGCGAATGATCCATAAGTTGAGGAATAAAAAATTCAATTTGGCTTGTTGTTTTTGTCGGCATAACCGTTACATAATCGCCATCTGCGCTTGCGGTTCCATTTGTCCACTCGGCATTTGGCACTAATGTTTCATCGGCATAACTCGGAGAAACAATAATGACAATCTTTTCAATGTAATATTGTTCTTGCACCGTGAAATAAGCTTCTTGACCAGCATAGATTCGTAAGGGATCGACAATGTGTTCATTATTTATATTACCAACCGCAAATGGTGCATTACGTTTATAAACCGTAAACTTCGCGGGACGCACTTCCCATTTTCCTTTTGAAGCGCTGATTGAAGTTAAGGCTTCTTTTGTCCGTAAATTAAATTTCGCGACGCCATCAACGGCGACAAGTCCTTTATAGTTATCACCACTACCATTAAAGAAATCAAATGAAACAGCGTGGCCATCTTTTAATTTTGTGTATTCTAGATAAATCCGAACATCATCATATTCACTTTCCGCGTAATATAAACCTTCTTCAAGGGTAACAGTAAAGAAATATTCATCTTGTAGGATTGTTAAATATGCTTCGAATTCAGCTTTAGAAGAAAGCCTTGTATAAACCCGGTAAAAATCTAATTCGTATTCATTATAGTAAATCCCATGATGGAAGTCGGCAATGTTATTAAAGACCGGCATTTTGATATTTTTCGCAAAGGTTAAATATTCATTAATCGCTTCACTTGGCCACACTTTACTTCGCGTTAAATTAGGTATATCTGGATCAACAAGCGGGGGTATTTCTTCACTAGAAGAATTAAATTCGCTTGAAGATACATCTGTAGCGGAAGAAGAACTTTCGCTTGTTGAAGAATCTTCACTTAAACTTGGTAAAGGATTTTCACCACAGGAAGATAAAATTAATGTCCCTAAAATAATAATAAATGTTAGTTTCTTTTTCATTTTGCTAACCTCGCTTTTGATATTGTATATCAATTGCCGGAAAGTTTAAATATAAATTTTACATAAGCATATAAATAGTAAAACAAAGTTAGTTGTGTTTAGATAATAGAAGTAAAATAATTAGTTTTTACGTATGAAAGGAAGAATATTATATGAAAAAAATTGGCTTTATTAGTGGCTCCTTACGAAAGGATTCAATTAGTACAAAAATTGCGCATAACTTAGCAAAATTATTACCGGAAGGCTATGAACCAGTGTTTATTGAAATTGGTGATTTACCTTTATATAACGAAGACTTAGAAGCAGCCACCCCTTTAGCGTATACCCGCTTTCGTAATGAAGTAAAAGGCTTAGATGGGGTAATCTTTGTAACACCAGAATATAATCGCTCATTTACCGCAGCGTTAAAAAACGCCCTAGATGTTGGCTCACGCCCTTATGGACAAAATGTTTGGAGTGGAAAAGCGGCGTTAATCGTTTCCCAATCGCCTGGTCAATTTGGTGGCTTTGGGGCGAATCATCACTTACGGCAAGTGTTAGTTATGTTTAATATGTTGACGGTCGCGCAACCAGAAGTTTATTTAAGTAACTCCGCTAAACTTCTTGATGAAGATGGAAACCTCAATAACGAAGGGACAATCAAATTCCTCCAAGGAGCGGTTAATACATTCATCAAATATGTTGAAGTCGCACCAAAACTCGTCTAAACAAGAACAAAATAGAAATTAAAGACCGCTAAAAGATAAGTTAATAGCGGTCTTTTTTTAAGTTGAAGTTAAGTATAAGATAAGTAAATTCTCATAAATATGGTACAATAACGCCGAGGTAAAATGATTATGAAAAAACGTTTAATATTATTAACAACATTCACCTTATTATTAACAGGGTGCGATATACCGTTTATTTCTCCATCAAGTGAAGATGAATCAATGAGTAATTTGCCTAGTGGGGAAATTTCTTCGAATGAAAGTTCCGGAAATGATTCAAGTGAAAAAGAAGAAGCAAGTGAAAAGCCAAGTGATTCAAGTGAATTACCAAGCGCTTCATCAAGTAGTGAAGAAGAACTTCCATCAAGTAAATATAGTAAGAACGATAATGGATTTGTCTATCCAAGTAATGCCCGTTATCAAGTGGACGAAGCATATTATGAATTTTGGAATCCGGATACAAAAATAAATTTTGAAATTAAAGCTGATGCCCAAATTTGGCAATGGATGGATCAATATGGGCATGGTGATTCTGTTAAAACCCATGACTTATATTGGCCGGTTAATGTAAAAATTACGGTTAATGGTAAAGTTCATGAATTTGATGAAGTCGGCATGCGCCGGAAAGGCAATACATCACGTGGTTATAGTTTTATGGATGGAAATCGCGTAAGTGACGCGATCAGTTTTAAATTATCATTTAAAGAAGTGTTTACAAATGAAGAATATAAAACAATCGCGCCAAGTGTTTATAAATCTTGGACCAAAGATGACCCCGCATATGTAATTCGTGATGAACGGCAATTTCTACCAAATGAAGATGGTGATGGCATGAAAACACTTGACTTTAAGATGTATAAAACCGGTGACCGTTCGATGGTTAATCAACCATTCATCTTTAGTACCTTTCAAAAAATGGGTGTAATTACTGGTAACTCTACGCTTGCATCAGTTGATGTTTATAGCGGTAGTAATCATTCAAATATGGGTGTATTAACTATTAATGAACCAATTAATAAACATTTATTACGGCGGTACTTTGATAAAAAAGCATCAAAGGGTGATTTATATAAAGTTGGTTGGGGCCAAGGAAATAAAGGTAACCTCCGGATTGAAGAATATAATGATAATAAGACAATGATTGGTGTTGAAGATAAATCAAATTATTATCAACCACGATATGACGCTAAAGAAAGTGATGGCACCCATAAAAATCTTATTAACTTAATGCAAGTATTAAAAGATAATGAAAACAAATCACCGGCCCAATATATTTCGGCGCTTCAAAATGTGGTGGATATCGATAGCTTCTTAATGTATGCCGCTGTTAGTTATTTAACGGGTAATGAAGATGATATGCGTAATAATGGAAATAACTATTATATTTACTTTAATCCAAGTGAAAACAATAAAGCCTACTTTATTCCGTATGACTATGACTGGGCGTTAGGCTTAGGATGGGACGGTAATGGTGGCCTTGCCATGGCGGACCTTTCACCATTCTATGCTGAACTCCGCGGTAATGGTAATAACATACAAGATAACCGGTTATGGATGTATACAATTATTAATAACCAAGATGGAATGTATAAAATTCAAACAAACACAGAATGGCAAAATATCTATTACAATAAAATCGTTTCAATAATTAACGATGGTTATTATAGTAAAGCAACATTTATCGACTTATACAATCGGTATCGGGCTAATTATAAAAATGAAACAAACGCTCTTAAAAAAAATAATAATGAAATATCTAATGGCTTTGAAAGCACAAGCATCTTTGATGAATATTATAAGCGAATCGTAACGAGTGTTAAAAACAATAAACCAACCAAATAGTTAAGCGGTTCAATGAATTAAAAAGCCCTAGTTTTGCTAGGGCTTTTATTTTAAATGTTCATCGATATTAATTAATATCGTCTTTTTTCTTTTTATTTTTAAACAAGTAAAAGCCAATCGCACTTAAAGTAAGAGCGGTAATGCCAAGGACGGCTAATGATTTTTGTTCATTGTTATGACGATGATTAGCGATTGAATTATTAACTCCTGTTCCAATAAAATCTTGATAGTTATATTTTGAAACAATAATGTTATAGCGGGCAATCGCATTTTCTAAGTCATTACCATTAGCGTCAGCCGAACTAGCTTTAATTACATCTTTAACACTTTGATCAGCGTTATTATATAAAGAAGTTAAACTCGCCCAAGTCGAAGTTGTAACATTTGAATTAGCGCATTCATTTCCGGTTGCATTTAGGAAGCGCGTTCCATATTCAAGTGCGGCATTAGCGGTCGTTTTAGCGCTAATCATAATTGAAGACATCCAAATTCTCGATGTTCCAATTGTTGATAATTTTAAACTGTTTGCGTAGGGATATAGTGTTTCATTATCTTTACCACTATAGGTGAAGCTGTTACCATCATTAATTGTTAAGGTTGGTGTGTTACCACTATCAACAAGTAAACCATTAAATGAAATAGAAGTGGCAATTAAACCATCGGGTAAAGTAATTGTAATCTTACCACCTGTAGTATCATTTCCACCGATGACAATTGTTTTATTAGAATTAGGCGAACTATTTAAACGTGTGTTATCAATATCAGTAAAAGTTAAATCGCCTAATTTTGAATTACCCTTACCAATTGTTAAATATGTTGGGTTAAGCGGAGAAATATAGTTAATAGTTGATGTTGAAATGGTATAAAGCCCTTCCGCGACTTCAACAACTTTTGCATTTACGGTAATTGGAATGTTTGTTGTTTGGCTTACACCATTTTCCTTATAAGTTAAAGTAATTGATGTTGTACCTGCGGTTAATGGAGCGGTTGAATAGGATGGGGTTACAATCTTTGTTGTACCATCGCTATATGATGCGGTTACCATTAATCCTACTGGACTGAATGTTTCGCCTTCTTCATAAACAGTTTTGTTTGGTGAAGAAGTAACGCTAATCTCGGTTAAAACCTTGCTAACCGTTGGTTCATATTTATAAATTGATAATTTTGTTTGACTAGAAGTATACGTTGAAAAGCGTGGATCTTTTACATTATATTGTAAAATTCTATTGCTCGGATTTTTAACCTCAAATAAAGTTTCATCATATGAAAAAGTCCAAATTTGTGATGTTGTTCCATAATTAAGATGGTTTGATGAACCTGTATAATATAAATAGCCACTTGAACCATGTTTAAGCGAATTAATGGTAAAAGTACTACCAGAACCTGTTAAAACCCAAACGATTTCTTGTCCATTGATTTCATTATCCCCTAAATCAGTCGCGTTAGTGGCATAAGCTAAATCTACTTTGTTTTGGAATTTTCCCGCATTACTAGAACTCATAACGAATTTAGAAGTGCTACCACCCATAAATACGTAGTAGCCACCACTAGTAAGACCCGAAAGAGAAGTAACGCGTTTCCAGTCCGTTCCCGGCGTTTCATCTTCAGGGCCAGTTGCTTCAGTTACGCTAACATTAACATTTTTACTAAAGCCACCATCAAGAGTTGTTATAGTAATCGAAGTCGAACCAATACTAACACCAGTTACCAGTCCGCTTTCCGAAACGACAGCAATACTAGTGTTATTACTTAAATATGATAAATTTTTATTTGTTGCAGAACTTGGTGTAACACTTGCGGTAATTTGTTTTTTTCCACCAATAGAAACATCGATTGAAGATTCATTAACATTAAGGCCAGTTACCGCTACTGGAATATTAGTAACTGTAATTGTTGCTGAAGCAGAAATGCTACTATCAATAGTTGAACTAGCGGTCACTATCGCAGTTCCTACCGCAACAGGTGTTAAAACACCGTTATTAACTTTAACAACGCTTTGGTTACTACTAGTCCACGTAACACTTTGTGAAGCGTTTGTGGGTGATAATGTTGCGCTAAGTGTTGCGCTATCACCAACATTAAGTGTTAAAGAAGTTTCGGATAATGTAATACTTGTTGGAGGAGTTGAGTATTGCGAACATAGATTTTTTGTCGCGGAGTTTGTATCGCCCCAAATTCGACAAGCATACGAAGGATCATCAACAAAAGGATTACGATTACCTTGCAGTTGTTGCGCTTTATTATTACGGAAAATATGTCGATTAGTAACAGGAAATTTTATCGCCCATTCTAGCGCTGTTTCTACTTTATCGAAATTATTCGTAATTGAATAATCATATTTCACATTCGCATATAAGGTTGCCCACGCAACTTCAGGTTTTGCTTCGTCATTAGGTTCAAAATAAGTGTTGTTAGTGTAGTTATCGGTAAGATTGCCATAACCATCCTTAACACGCGTGCCCGCCTTTTTTAAATCAGCAAATTCTTTGTTGCCGCGAGTACTATTTGTCTTATTGTCATCAGCAAAAATAATGTGGTTGTCTTCTGTCGCCGGAGAACTCATTTTTGATTGAGGGAATGTATGTTCGCGGTTCCAACCTGTCGTTCCACTTACGTGATTTGACTTAAGGTCATTAATCCGACTATAAATTAATAATACTTTACTTGAATCACCTTCGGTTTCATCAAGTGCTTCATAACGACTCCAATTATAACTTGCGTTAAAAGGACTGCTAATAATTGTTTTAAGTTTGCTTTTAAGTTCGTTGCCACTCATATCAGCGGTAATCGAAGCATAATATGTTCCGATATTCGGTGTTTGTGTGCCTGACCACGCCTCTACTTCCACAATGGGTTCGTTATGATGCGTAATTAAAGCAACGCCACCTACGGAGGTAAACGTTAAAGTAAGTAAACTTAGTTTTATTAATAAGGCTGATAGTTTATTTTTTTTCATGGTATATCCTTTACTTTTTTATATAAATGAGAATTATTAATCTTAAAAATTGTATAAATATAATAGCATATTTATTTTAAGTATGCAAGAAATATATTTTCAAATGATTTGCCGGTTAAATGAAGAGTAATTCGCTCCATTTTAAACAAATTTCTTTCTATTTATTGAAAATTTTTCATTAAATATTTAAAAAACGGTTAAATGACATAGTTAGCGTTA
>DIQT01000002.1:31999-39596 GCA_002427365.1 Caryophanales bacterium UBA5455 | reverse complement strand
GGATTTCACCTTGTCACTTTACGTTGTCATCTTATACTGTTTGCGATTTTTCCTTCTATTATATATAATGGACTAGCAAGAATAGGAAACACATATGAGCAAGAAGAAAAAGACAACACAAAAAAAAGTAACAGTTAATAAAGCACAAAGTCAATCACAAGCAAAAGCTGTTAAACCAAAAAAAGTTAAAACCGCAACTGAACAACCTAAGCCGTCCATTATTAAGACACTTTTTACTAGTTTATTTAATAATAACGCTGTCGTTATCGGGGGAAGATTTCTCGCGTGGTGGCTAGCGGTTATTTTAATTGTTCTTTCTGTTGGTTTAGCCATTACTCCCATAATGGTAAGTGCTGGTAAAGTTAATGGAGCGGACATTTTAAACTCCACTCAATACGGCTTTGATAACGGCCTTCTTACGTTCGCGGAAGAATTAGATAATAAAGGTGTCGTCCTAGAAGTAAAAGTTGATCATGAATATTACGATAAAGATGTTTATTATATGGCGAACACGACAAACAACTTTAAAGAAGTATTTACTAATAAAGTTACCATAACAATTGATGAAAATAATACGGAAGTTGATATTCATTATTACTCCGCGAAAAATCTTGAAGGCAAGGAACAATTCCGTGCTTATTATGTTGATAGTGAACTTACATATGATGATCTTTTAACACCGAAAGTTGATGAAAGTTTATATTCTTATAGCGCGCTCGCTAAATACTTAGGTGGTATTAGCTATGACGAAACAAAAGAAGATGGTGGACGGACATTGCCAGTTAACTTCATGGTCTTTGGAATTAAGAACTTCTATGGTAGCATTTATCAACCACTATCCGCTTTTAAAGAAGGAGAAGCAAAAATAATGGGTAACGCTCCTATTAGTTCGGTCACTGGTATTTATAGTAAGAAGCTTTTAGGAATGAATATTAGTGAATTTACAAAATATATTTTTAACTCCGGAAATGAAACAACACCAAAAACTTCAATCGCGGGTTTAGGCGCAAGCGCTAGTACAAGACAAATTTATCTTGATGGAGTCACGAATAACTGGAAGTATTTATTTAATGAAGGATATCAACCAATTAAATCAAATAACTTATGGATTAACTTTGGTGTTACCGTCTTAACAAATGCCTCGATTATTCTATTAATGGGTTTAGTTATCTTTATTATTACACGTGGCAAACATTCAATTAACCGCGACTGGACCTTCTGGCAATCGCTTAAAATTGCTTCCTGGGCGGCCTTTACACCTGGCCTCCTCGCCCTTATTATTGGCTTTATTATGCCATCCTTTGCTGGTATGGGCTTTATTATGTTCTATGGCATGCGGATCATGTGGATGTCGATGAAACAACTTCGACCAACGTACGAATAATTACAAACAAAAAGGTGAACTTAACTGCTCACCTTTTTTTCTTCCTTAATATTTTGGTTTACCAGGAACTTCATGACAGTGCCGACACCTTGCTTCATATGATTCATGCGCACCAACAAGAATTTCAGGATCGTCATAGTTTGCGGGCAAGCCATTAACAATCCGCTGTGTTTTCGTCGCATCACGGTGACAAATAACACAAACCGCAGTTAGTTTATCAACTTCTTCCGCGATCGCTAATAGCGTAGGAATCGGCCCAAATGGTTCATCACGGAAATTCGTATCTAAGCCCGAAGCGATAACACGAATACCTTGACTAGCGAGTGATTCAATAATTGGAACAATTTCATCATCAAAGAATTGCACTTCATCAATCGCTACTAAGTCGGTCTTTTCATCAACATACCGTAAGATATCACTTGCTTTCGCAATATTAATTGATGTTGTTCGTGAGTTATTATGCGAAACAACTTCTCCTTCGGCATAACGATTATCAATTGCTGGCTTAAAAACAATTATTCTTTCTTTCGCGTATTCCGCTCTTCGAATCCGGCGAATTAACTCTTCCGTTTTCCCGGCATACATTGGACCAGTAATAATTTCAATATGCCCATTACGATGTTTCTTTTTCATTGTTTAATCCCCATAATCACTGCCACGATATATATCATCAAGATTAATTCGTAAGGCATTTGTAAGATCGGTTATCTCACGCATGATATATCCTTCGATATCAATAACGGGATATTCATAATCACCAACAAAAATTACTTTATGATGCTTTTTGACAGTTGCGTCCATTTCCTTTAAAATATCTTCGAATCGATCAGGAAACCGTTCTTGAAACCGCATGAGTTTCGTATAAAAAACTGATTCTAAATAAAAAATCGATCCATCGTCCGTTTGATACGCCTTTGCATAGCGTGTCTTCTCGTTATTTATTTCACTTAAGTGCGCAAATTCTTCATAGTTCATTTTATTTACCCGTTAATTATAGTAGCATATATTTAGAGGAATTGAGGTTACAAATTTATGAAAGACAAACCCGCAGAAATTAAATTAATTATTAGTGACATTGATGGCACATTGTTTTCGCATAAAACAAACCGTGTCCCCCAAAGTTCAATTGATATTATTGCTAAATTACAAAAGCAAGGAATTAAAGTTTTACTCGCTTCTGGGCGGAGTGCCTATTTAATTCGAAAAACAGGTATTTTAGATTTCTTTACCCCAGATGGTTTAATTACGATGAATGGAGCGAATGCGATTATGAACGATAAAGTTATTTATCGCTATCCCTTACCTCCTGAAAGCGTTAACGCGCTTATTAAATTCTCCAAACGGTTACGGTTTGGTTTAACACTAATTGAGGAACAAGAAGGGCATATTAATATGGTTGATGAACGGGTCTTAGTCGCTCATGAAAAATATGGCACAAGATTCCCGCAACCTCGCACCTTCCCGGATGAATATGACCGGGTTGTTTATCAAGCGATTGCCTTTTGTGATGAATTAGATGAATCGCTCTTCTTGCCCCACATCCAAGGGTGTAAAACCGCACGCTGGGATGAATACGCGGTTGATATTATGCCAAAAGATAGTGATAAGGCACGGGGCATTCTTGCCATCTGCGCATATTACGATATCGAACCCAAAAACGTTCTTGCGATTGGTGACGCGCTTAATGATATCGAAATGCTTGAACTTGCAGGAATTGGAATTGCGATGGGTAATGGTCGAGCGGAAACGAAAGCCGCGGCGGATTATGTAACGGATGATATTGATGAAGATGGCTGGGCGAAAGCGATTGAACATCTTAATTTATTAAAAGAATAAAGTAACTATAAAAAGTTAGGGTAAATTCGCTCTAACTTTTTTAATTGCTCTTTAAAATATAAACCCGCGTTAGCTTTCTATATTTTTCTATAACAAAAGTATTGTATAATCTTTATATAGCAAATTTATAAAG
This sequence comes from Caryophanales bacterium UBA5455, assembly GCA_002427365.1. Lineage (GTDB taxonomy): Bacteria > Bacillota_I > Bacilli_A > RFN20 > CAG-826 > UBA5455. The sequence goes on along the minus strand of DIQT01000002.1, from coordinate 36,243 downwards.
GATAACAATTATGATTGAATTAATTAATGTAACGAAAGTTTATGGCGGGGAAAAGCTCGCTGTTGACGATATTACACTCACCATTAACGATGGTGAAATCTTTGGCTTTCTTGGCCCTAATGGCGCAGGGAAAACAACCGCGATTAAAATGATTACGGGGATTACTCCGCTTACAAGTGGTGAAATTCTTTTAAATGGTAAATCGATTACGAGCGATGCCTTAAACGCTAAAAAAGAGTTTGGTTTTGTCCCTGATGATCCAAACATTTTACTTCGCCTTAAAGGAATTGAATATTTAAACTTTATTGGAACAATTTATGGTGTTGATAAAGAAACCCGTGATGAACGAATTAAACGCCTAGCGGATAAATTTGAATTAGCAAGTGACCTAGGTAACCGGATTGAAAACTATTCACACGGGATGCGGCAAAAACTTCTTGTTATTGGTGTTTTGCTTCATGACCCAAATATTTGGATCCTTGATGAACCAATGACAGGCTTAGACCCCCAATCTGCCTTTATATTAAAAGAAATGATGCGCGAACACGCCGATAAAGGAAATATCGTCTTCTTTTCAACGCACGTTCTTGAAGTCGCTGAAAAAGTGTGTGACCGAATTGGCATTATCGCGAATGGGAAAATTCTCTTTGTTGGCACCGTAAGTGAGTTAAAAACATTCTTAAACGCTGATGAAAGTGATAAGTCACTAGAAACACTCTTCTTGGAGTTAGTAAATAATGGGCAAGCTAAGTAATATTTGGGCTGTTAGCAAAGTAATGCTTAAAACCGGCGCACAATCACAAATGAAACGCCGAAAAGGGGGAAGGACTTCATCTTCAAAATCCGTCCTTATTTTTGTTATTTTGTTATTTTTGATAATGGGCGGGTTATTTTTTATGTCGAGTTACGAACAACTAAGATTACACGCAAGTGGCGAAACATCCGCGTATTTAGGTGATTACTTAAGCGTAAACGCGATGGGACTAATAACCTTTATTATGGGGTTTACGCTTATCTTTATTTTAAACTTCTTATTTCTAAGTAAAGATAATGATTTCTTTGTCGCCTTACCAATTACTTCCGGGGAAATATATTTAGGCCGATTACTAAGTTCCTTAATTAATGTTTATGTACTCGAACTTGTCTTTGTTCTACCGTTCTTTGTTGCTTTTGATATTGTATATACGCCACACTGGACAGCTTATTTAAATCAAATTGTCTTATTACTTGTTAATCCAATTATCTTAACATCCTTAATCTTTTTATTCTTTTTATTATTAGCAAGAATCTTTAATATTTCGAAAAATCGGAAAGTCGTTAACCGGGTATTACTCACTATTGGCTTAGTTATTTCAATAGTTGGTTTTATGTATTATTCATTTACTTCAAGCTTAGCCTCCTCGCTAGGAGGGAGTGAAGAAATCGAAGCTTTTGTTAAAATGCTTGCGCTATTAAAACATTCAACTAATTGGTTAATGTGGTACCGTGAGCCGTTTGCTATTAGTTTTACGGGTGGCTTAATTCGTGGACTTCCTTATAAAGGAGTTATTGCAACGCTTATCTTTATTGCGATTGGTGCCTTCTTATTAGTTATTAGCTATTTTGTCGCGCGAAGATTTTACGCTCCCGTCTTACTAGGAAGTAATGAAGGCATAGCAAAACGGTCGAAAAAATCTCTTGATGATGAACTTATTAAACAAAAGCAATCAAGTGTGATGCGTGAACTAATAAATAAAGAATTTAAAACGATCTTTCGAAGTGGAACATTCTTTTCGCAATTAATTCTCCCTTACTTTATTATGTTACCTGCCTTTTTAGTTTCATTATTTGCCTCCTTTTTTAGTGGTGATGGCGGTAGCTCGCTTCATGAACTTCGCGCACTAATTAGCACACTTCCAAGCGAGTTTTTAGTATTTATTGGTTTTATTTTATTAGCAGGTATTGCTTTTTTTTCAAGTATGGTGCTACCCTCCGCGACGGCGATTTCGCGTGAAGGGCCAAATGCTTATTTAATGAAAATCATTTCGGTCCCGATTAAAAAACAGTTATACGCAAAAATGCTTATTGGTATTTTAATTAGCGGCGTTACCACCTCAATTATTGAATTAGTTTTATTAATTTTATTAGGGTTCAAGTGGTACTTTATCATCCTTATGCTTCTAAGTTCCTTACTAATAATTACTCTAATTAATTACTTAATGATTTTAATTGATTTAAAACGGCCAATGCTAAATTGGCGCGAAGAAATTGTCGCCGTTAAACAAAACATTAATATTCTTTTATCAATTCTTATTGGTTTAGGGTTTGCGGTTCTTTTTGGATTAATCGCAATTGGAATTTATTTTATTGAAATGCCCGCATGGCTTATTATTCTAATTGGGGTTAGTTTTGGACTTGTTTTACCTGGCCTCGCCTTATTTATCACTAATTATTTCGTAAGCAAAAAAGGCCCCCGTTTACTCGTTAATATCGAATAACTTTGGCCTTATTTATGATATGGTTCGTTATTAATAATTTTATAAGCGCGATAGATTTGTTCTAACGCAATTACGCGCATTAATTGATGGGAGAACGTCATATTGGAAACACTAATCCGCTCATTCGCACGGTTTATGACATCTCCACTAAATCCTAATGACCCGCCGATAATAAAGGTTAGTTTACTATTTCCTTTTACACTTGCTTTTTCTAGCCACATAGCAAATTCGATAGATGAATAATGTTTCCCCGCAAGATCAAATAAAATTACATAGTCATCGGCTTTTAGAAGGTTTAAGATTTTGTTACCTTCGAGCGTTTTAACAATCACTTCTTCTTTTTCACTTGCGTTACGCGGAATCTTTTCGTCTTTTACTTCAATAATTTCTAACTCCGTGTACGCGCCTAATCGTTTAGCAAATTCATTTACGAGTAACGTATATGCATTTTCTTTTAGTTTACCCACACAAATTAATTTAATTAGCATCATGGCCACCTTTAACAACATAATGTTGCGATGCACATTGAATTTTATATTGATCTAAATTAATTCGTTTTTGTTTAAAAACTTTTAGGTACGCGGCAAGAGCAAGTTCAGGAGTATTAGCTTCTTCGCTTAAGTGAGCGAGTGTAATTTCTTTGCTGTCTGGGCCTAGAACTTCACTCATATACATTGCGCTATCTTCGTTACTTAAGTGGCCTTCATCCCCAAGAATTCGAACAATTAAGTCATACGGCCGATCGGTTTTTAAAAGTTTCTTTACGTCATGATTACTTTCAATAATGTAATAAGTTGCATTTTTCATTAACGTAAGATTATCTTCACTAATATAACCAGTGTCCGTTAATAAAACGAGTGATTCATCTTGATCACTAATTAAATACCCACAACTTTCTTTTGCGTCATGAGACGTTGGAAGTAATTGAATTTTAAATTCACCAATTTCATAAATTTTATCAAACGATAAATTATTGCCATTACTTAAAACAAGCGTTCCTTCCGTCGCGTAGATTTTTTCTTCGGGTAATGACTTAAACGGCTTATAGTGATCCCCATGGGAATGCGTATATAAAATTGCATCGATGTTTTCTTCTAGAATCGGTGTTTCACTTAGGCGTTCACGAAAAAGAGTTAATGTTAACCCTAAATCAATTAATATGGTTGTTTTTCCATTCGTAACAATGGTCGCGTTACCACTAGATCCACTTGCTAAAACATAATACGTTAACATCGTTAATCTTCAAAAGCTGCGCCGCCTTTACGTAAGGCCGCCATTAATTTCTTTTCATATTCGGGGGTTGGTTCTTCAAAGCGCCCAACTGATTTCCAAAAGAACAAAATAAACCGGCCAACTTTTCCGTTCCGGTTTTTTGCAACCGCAATTTCAACGTCGGAGCGGTCTTCCGCAATCTTATCTTGTTTACTTTGATCAGGGACGGGTTCGCTTGGATGAGCTAGGGCTTCACCTATTTGGGTTGGCGCTTTTCCGCCACTACTTTGCCCAATATCTTTATAATAGTCGCCGCGATACAATAATAAGACGACGTCCGCGTCTTGTTCAAGTGACCCTGATTCCCGTAAGTCACTTAACATTGGTCGTTTATCTGCGCGCGTTTCAACGTTTCGCGAAAGTTGTGAAATAACAACAATTGGGATTTTTAATTCCCGCGCTAGTTCTTTTAACGTGCGAGAAATTTCACTAACTTCAAGTTGCCGCGAGTCATAGCGTTTCGTACCCGTTGTAATTAAACCGATATAGTCAATA
>DIQT01000002.1:29506-31859 GCA_002427365.1 Caryophanales bacterium UBA5455 | reverse complement strand
AATTAAACCGATATAGTCAATAACAATCATTGATAAATTATCATGGGCTTTTTTAAGTTTTTTTGCTTTGCCAACTAAATCAAGTAAGGAAATACCAGGTGTATCATCAATAAATAATGGTAAGCGACCTAGGTCTTTCATCGCGACATCAACCGTTTTACGTTCGGTCGATGTAAGTTTTCCTGTTTGAATCTTTCCTAGTTCTACGCCCGAACGATTCGCCATGAGCCGTTGAATTAATTGTTCCGCTGGCATTTCAATCGAAAAAATTCCGACTGGTTTATTTTCTCGTTCCGCGGCATTCATCGCAATATTAATTCCTAACGCGGTTTTACCAACCGATGGACGCGCGGCAACAATAACCATTTGCCCTGGTTGAAAGCCATGCGTTAATTCGTTAAGTCTTGTATAACCCGTTGGAACACCGGTGACATTAGAATCACCTGATGCTTTCATTTTTTCAATATTTTCGGCGACGATATTCGCGATTTCTGCTGAACTTCTAAAGTCTGATATCCGGCGCTTTTCAGCGACCTTACTAATTTGGTCACTACCTTGGGCGACAAAATCAGGAATATCAACGATTTCTTTTGTTTGATATTCATGGATGATTTCATCCATTGTTTTAATGAAGTTTCGTAGGGTTGTTTGATCTTTTAAAATTTGAATATAGTATTCAAGGTTTGTAAACCCCATTGAAGAATCAGCGACCGCTTGTAAATAATCTAAGCCACCGACGGTATCAAGTGATTTCATATTAATTAATTCATCGTAGACGGTTTTAAAGTCGACCGCCATCCGTTTATCTTGTAAACTCCGCATCGCTCGAAAGATTAGTTTGTTTGGTAAATTACCCTCATAAAAATCATCCTCAGTTAAAGAACCAAGGACCACAGGAACCGCGTCTTCATTCGCCATCATCGTCCCTAAAACAGTTTGTTCGACTTCTTTATTGCTTGGTAATTTAATCTTCGCCATAGCTAGCCCTCTTTCACTTCAACGTTGATTTCCGCGATAACATTTTTAAGTAATTCAATTTTTAATGTTGTAACACCTAAATCGTGAATAGGGTTTTTACTAACAAACTTCCGTTTATCAATAATAATTTTATGTTTGTCTTTTAATTCACTTTCGACTTGTTTTAAGGAAATCGAACCAAAGGGTTTCCCTGATTCACCAACTTTTAAAACAAAGTGTAAGGTAATACCCGCGAGCTTTTCTTTTAAGGCAATCGCTTCTGCATATTCGCGCGCCCGTTGTGCTTGTTGTTCTTTTTGTTGTTCTTTTAAAACGGTTTGTGAACCACTTGTATAACGGACCGCTAAACCACGAGGAATTAAAAAGTTATTCGCGTATCCATCGCTAACTTCAATAATTTCATCTTTCTTCCCGACCTTATTCACATCTTTTAATAAAATAACTTTCATACTTTCACCTACTTCTTATTTTCACTAACGCGTGCGCTTGATAAATATCTCGCGACGGTGTCTTTAATCTTTTCTACAACTTCTTCACTACTTTGATTAACAAACTTACCCGCAGCTGCGGCTTGGTGACCACCGCCACCAAGACGTTCCATTAATATTTGAACGTTAATTGTTCCATCGCTTCTGGCACTAACTTGCGTGTCATTTGGTGTTAAGTTACCAACAACAAAAGCGGCTTTAACATCTTTAATTTGTAAGCATTGGTTAGCAACTTTCGCTAGTGTTGCGGGTTCAATTAAGTCTTTGGGATCGCTTTTTGCAATAACAACACCAAGTTCAATTGTTTCCATTGTCGAAAGAATCTTATTAATTAACGCATGTTCTTCATATTGATCTTTTAGGAATTCATCCGCGAGTGTGTTATCAGCCCCATGATCTTTTAAAATCATCGCGGCTTCAAAGGTTCTCGTGCCTGTTGTATTACTTCTAAAGTAATTTGTATCTAGATATATCCCTGCGAGCATTATTGTCGAATATTTAGCGGGGAAACTAATGCCTGGGAAGTTACCATATTCTGCAAGTTCGGTAATTAATTCACTTGTGGATGAAGCGGATGGTTCAATATATTGGAAGACTGGATCGGTTAAGAAATCTTCCGCACGGCGGTGATGGTCAATAACCGCGACTTTTGTAAAGTCTTCTAATAATTCGGGTGACATTAACATATTCGGCCGTGAGACATCAACGACTAATAGTAATGTTGAAGGGGTAATATGTTGATGGACATCACGCGGATGAACAAATGTTTCTTCGCTTTCACTTCGCGAGAAGGATTCTTTAACCGCGAGTTTTGTTTTACTTTCAACACTTTTTGACTCATACACAATTAAGCATGGTTTATACGGGCGCGCCATTCGTTCGGCTTC
>DIQT01000002.1:16273-29347 GCA_002427365.1 Caryophanales bacterium UBA5455 | reverse complement strand
CGCGCCATTCGTTCGGCTTCTTTTTTCAAAATATAGTCACAAATTGCTTTCGCACCAAGTGCCGCACCAATTGCATCTAAGTCCGCGTTCGTATGACCCATAATAATAACGTTACTCGCATTACGGGTTACCGACACAAACGTATCTGCGGTTAAACGAACTTTAACTTTATTTTGTTTCGCACTTGCAACGGAAGTTCCACCAAAGTATTGATGTTCTTCACCATACTTTGAAACAACAACTTGGTCGCCACCGCGTGACATCGCTAAGTCAATCGCGTTAACCGCCATTTCATTTAATTTAACCGCGTCGGGGAAGTTATACGCAAACCCAACGGAAACGGTAAAGGGGCGTTCTTGATCAACTTCCATATTGCGAATCTTTTCCACAATTGAAAATTTATCGTTTAATAAATCTTCAAAGTGTTGGTAGTCACCAACAAATAAGAAGGCGTCATCACGGTACTTTCTAACTAAGAAACCATGTTCCTTACCATATTCAAATATTGCACTCGTAACCATTGATAATAACGGATTACCCATTTCGCGCGACGCGGAAGTATCTGTATAGTTATCAATCATACAAATCCCAACAACGGGGGAGCGTTGTTCAATCTTTTTATATAAATAAATATTTTCGGTAATATCTTTAAAAACAAATAAGCCCGCTTCAGAAATATACTTTACTTGATACGTCCGATCATTATGTTCCACATTAACATATTCGCCATCAGGGTCACGAACATCACCTTCCGAAACATTAACTAAACGAAGTAAGGGCCGTTGCCAGTCGGTAATCTTTTTATCTAACAAGTTAAGGCCGCGGCTTGTAATAAACTCACTTTGCCAAATAACTCGTTGGTCAGCATCAACAACAACAAGGCCAATCATGCCATAGTTATATGCTTCTTTAATGTCGTTACCAATAACTTCCGCGGCTAAGAGTTCATTCTTTTGCCGATTACGGTGAATAACAAAGATTGAAAGCCAATTGAAAAATAATGTAAAGACAATTAACGAACCGCTAATAATTAAAATATTAACTGTTGTTAAATAATTTTTAACAAACTCCGGATCACCATACATGTATAAAAAAACAACCGCCAACATGAGGCCAGCGTTAAGAAGAAAAACAAATAGGGCACTTATATTTATTCTTTTTAGCGATTTAATCATACCTATCACTCCCTAGCGTTATTTAATTATACAATAACTAAGCAACTCTGACCATAATTATCAGTTTTCTTATTTACTAAAGTAAATAAATACCAAAAAAGGTTTTATCTTAACTTTAAAACAATTTATAAATATTATTTATTCTTCTTCAACAACTTCTATGTTTTTTCGTAAGTTAAATAACGAATCAATAATTCCTAGCGCCCACACTAACGGAGCTAAAATAACACCAATTAAAACAACAACGGGTGTTAAACTTTTCTTAAAGTATGTTTTAAAAACATGCGTAATAAAGCCACATCCCGTAAAGACATAAAAAATAAATAATCCAAAAACAAGAATGAGCGAAAACTCTTGTAATGTTAGCAAAAAGCCACTAATTTGGCTTGGAGCCGCTAAAGAATAAACAGAATAAATTACTGGGAATAAGTAAGCAATCGTTACATACCATGGAAAATCAATTGCAAGACCGCCAAAGGTTGAACCAACATCTTCTTTAAAGACTTTTGCTTCAACAAAGTGGACGATAATATGTGTAACAAGCGCTTCTAAAACACCAAACATTGCAATTAAGCCAATTACACCTTTACGAACACCTTCTTCAACCGCGTGCGAATTGCCACTGATTTTAATAACTAATTCACCAACTATTGAATGCGCTTCATGGAAAATCGGATCTTTTGTCGCAACTAAAACCGCTGTTAATAAAATGTTTAACGCCATTTCCACAACTAAAACAATCCAAACGGATTTTTTAGCGTCGTGTTTGGCTTCTTCAATCGCATATGTATGAATTAATCCCCCAATTATCCCAACTGGCAAAATAATAAGCGCATGTTGCCACTGTTTTAAATGCACTAATGCACCAAAACCAATAATTAATAAACCTGGTAAAATCGATTTCCAAATACCATGCTTTAAACCAAACAAAGCAAAAATGACACTATAAAGAAATGACAATTCATGTTCTAATTTATAGTGGCCTAATAGCGCAAACAAGCCTGTTGATAATGCAACAACAATGAGTAAATCAACCCAGTATTCCAAGGGTTTTAATTTAGCGCGATGTCCATGACCTTGTTTAACAACTTGTTCTTCTAGTAATTCGTTTGTCATATTTATTTCTCCAATTTCTCTTCGTTTATAATTTTAACAAATACTAAAATATATAATACCATTTTTATTATTATTTAATAAAAAACACTAATTAAGAAAGGCTTATTGTTTTGTTACTGGATGTCTTTCAAACGCTCCACAAGTTACTTGCCAAGAACACATTTGGTTAAAATAACCTTTTGGATTCGAACATAGGCCTTTTGCGTAAGGGTCGTTAATTTCAACACGACGGAAAAATCCTTCAAGTTTTCTTTCGCCACACCAATAAACACAGTTGGCGCAGTTTCTTGAGGATTGCATAACGGGAATCGCCATTTTATTTCTCCTTTTTTTCTTATATATAAATCTATCTTAAGTATACATTGTTATTTATGTATTTATTACTTTCATTTAAAACTTTTTTCACTAAAAAAGGTAGCCTTAGCTACCTTAATGTAATGGTTTCAACTAGTCTTCAAAGTATGGAAGTAAACCCATAAAGCGGGCATTTTTAATCGCGGTCGCTAATTGACGTTGATATTTTGCGCTTGTACCAGTTACACGACGTGGGGAAATTTTCCCGTTTGGTGTAATGAAGCGTTTTAATAATTCCACATCTTTATAGTCGATGGTTTTAATATTGTTTTTTGTAAAGTAACAGACTTTTTTGCGTGGTCTTACTTTTCTAAATCCTGCCATAATATTCCTTCTTTCTCTTAAAATGGTAAGTCGTTATCGAGAATATCAACAGTTTCAAGATTTTCGCTTGTATCCGCGGGTTCAGCGTAACTAGTTTGACTACCGGTGTTATCGCGACGTGGTTCTAAAAATTGAACACTCTCACAGACAACATCGAACGCAGTAGCTTGTGTGCCATCACGTCTTTCATAGTTACGTTGTTGTAAGCGGCCATCAACACCCACTAATGATCCTTTACGGACATATTTAGCGGTGTTTTCCGCAATTACACCCCAAGCGATACATGGAATAAAGCTTGTTGTTTTTTCTCGATTTTTGCTTGGCGGATTATCAACAGCAATCGTAAATGTTGCCATTGAATAATCATTCGCAGTTTTACGTAGTTCGGGGTCGCGTGTTAAACGTCCCACTAAAACGATACGATTAATCATAATTCTTTCCTCCTCTTATTGGTCAACTACAATCAAATGACGGAGTACGTTTTCGTTATGTTTACTTAAGCGTTCAAATTCATTTAATGCTGGTGCATCAGATGAGAATTTAACAATTGTGTAATAACCTCTTAATTCATCGTTGATCAAGTACGCAAAATCGCGTAAACCCCAATCGATGACTTCATCGATGAGAGCGCCATTATCTGTAAGGATTTTGTGTAATCCTTCAGCAACAGTGCCACGGGTTTCATCATCAAGATCAGCTCTTAAGATGTACATTAACTCGTATTTCTTCATGTTTTACCTCCCTATGGACTTCTGGCTACCGTATCTATTGGTAGCAGAGAGTAGATTTATGGGTACGACCCCATAGTGCAAATAGTCTACTAAATAAACACGCTTTTGTAAAGTGAATTAATGGCAGGAATTAATCAAAAACACCACGTCCTCCTATTCATTAAATAGTAAGATGTGGTGTTAATTGTCTAATCTTTTTATTTATCGCGCATTGTTGGGAACAAGATAACTTCGCGAATACTATTTTGTTCACTTAGGAACATAACAAGACGGTCGATGCCAATCCCAATTCCACCGGTTGGGGGCATGCCATATTCAAGCGCCATTAAAAAGTCTTCATCAATATCGTTTGCTTCTTCATCGCCTAATTCACGGGCTTTTAGTTGTTCTTCAAACCGTTCTCTTTGATCAAGAGGATCATTAAGTTCGCTATAGGCATTACACATTTCATAACTACAAATGAATAATTCAAAGCGAAGCGTAAAGCGAGGGTCGCTTGATTTTTTCGCAAGTGGAGTAATTTCAAGCGGATGACCATAAACAAATGTTGGTTGAATTAACGTTGCTTCACAGAATTCTTCAAAGAATTCATTAATGATATGACCAACCGTAAAGTGCGGTTCAACTTTAATGTTATGTTCTTTGGCAATTGCTTTTGCTTCATCAAGGGTCATTTCTTTCCAGAAATCAACACCCGTTACTTCTTTAATTAAATCAACCATATGAACTTTTCTAAAGGATGGTTTTAAATCAATTTCATGTCCGTTCCAAACAAGTGTTGTTTTACCAACAACATTGACCGCTAAATCACGAACTAAATTTTCCATGAGTTCATACATGTCATCTAAGTTGCCATACGCTAAATAGGCTTCCATTGTCGTAAATTCCGGGTTATGTGTTGTATCCATTCCTTCATTCCGGAATAAGCGACCAATTTCATAAACCTTTTCCATCCCACCAACGATTAATTTCTTTAATGGAATTTCGGTAGCGATTCGTAAATAGAAATCTTTATCTAATGTATTATGATGCGTTACAAATGGACGCGCCGCTGCGCCACCTAGAAGTGAACTTAAAACTGGTGTTTCCACTTCAACATAACCAAGGTTATCCATAAAGTTCCGTAATTCTTTTAAAATTGCGGGACGTAAAAAGGCGACCCGCCGTGGTTCTTCATTCACAATTAAATCAACATACCGCCGCCGGGACCGTTCTTCAACATCCGTTAACCCATGGAACTTTTCGGGGAAGGGCCGTAATGATTTAACTAAGTGCGTATATTTTTCTACGCGAATCGTAATTTCGTTTGTTTGGGTTCGAAAAACAACCCCTTCAATTCCAACGATATCACCTAAGTCCGCGGATTTAAATAAGTTATAAACATCTTCACCAACACCATCACGCGTAATGAAAATTTGGATTTGACCATCTTGATCTTGAAGATGGGCAAATGAAGCTTTCCCCATTTTCCGAATAAACATTAACCGCCCCGCGATTTTAACGCGGTATGGATTAGCTTCTAATTCTTCTTTCGTATACGGTTCCGCATATTGTTTAACACCCTTTGAAGTATGGGTTCGTTCAAACCGTTCACCCCACGGGTTAATGCCTTTTTCTTCTAAATCAGCGAGTTTTTGTCGCCGGACCAATTCTTGGTCACTAAATTTTCTTTCCATATCGATATACCTCAAACCTATATAATCATACTATATTTTAATCGTTTTATTAAGATGTTCTACTTCAATTTGGTTAAGAACACTTTCAATATCAGCATAAGTCACAATCTTATTCACTAAAATCATTTTATATTCTTTCATAAATGGATAGTGATTAAGAAATTTTGGTAAGATTCCCCGTAACATTTTAACTGCGGTTTGTTCGCCTTTTTGTTCCACGAGCATCTTTGCGTATGTTCGCATATATGAAATTTGTTCTGCTAACGTTGCCTCGGCTAGCCGTTCCCCCGTTTTATAATAATGGTCAATTTGTTTAACTAAGTGCGGATTCCCCATTGCGCCACGCGCTAGCATAACCGCGGAGGCGCCCGTTATTTCAATTGCGCTAATCGCTTGATCAAGCGAATAAATATCGCCGCTAATAACTAAGGGCACTCGCATCTTTCGCCCTAAATCGCGGGCGATTTCATAATCAACTTTGCCGCTATATAGTTCGGCCCGTGTCCGTAAGTGCAGCGCAATCATTGCGACACCTGCTTTTTCTAAGCCCTCAATTACTTCAAGGAAATTAATAGTGCTTACGTCCCAGCCTAAGCGAATCTTCGCGGTTACCGGTTTTGTTGATGCTTTAACAACCGCTTCCATCGCATCAAAAAGTTCTTTTGGCCGCTTTAACCAGGCCGAGCCCGCACCAGCTTTAGTAACTTTTGGAACTGGGCATCCTAAATTAATATCAAGAACATCGTAATTATAATTACCGTTTTCAATAATCTTAATTGCTTCAACAAGTGTTTCTTTACTTCCCCCAAATAATTGAATAGCTAGGGGGTGATCAAGATGAGAAGATTCTAAATATGTATAAGTAATTGAGTTATTATGAATTAACCCCATATCACTAACCATTTCAGTATAGGAAAGCGCAACACCAAACGGCTTATAAAAATTACGGTAGCTTAAAGTTGTAATACCCGCCATCGGTGCTAATACGGCCCGACCATTAATTGGTAAATCTTTAATCTTCCACATAAGTAAAAAAGACGGAGAAACTTATTCCTCCGTACCTTCTTTCTTTTCGACAACTTCAACTTCCGTTGGGTTTTCTTTTGCCGCCTTTTCATTAACGGCTTGTTCTTCTTTTTCGGCTGTATTTAATTCTTCTTCATTCGGTGGTAATTTCCGATGTTCTAATAAGTAAGAAATTTCTTCGTCGGTAATCGTTTCTTTTTCTAATAAAGTTTCGGCGATTAAAATAACATCATCTTTATGTGTTGTTAATACTTCACGCGCCTTTTCATGGGCTTCTTCAATAATTTGCCGAATGGCTTTATCAATTTCCACAGCGATTTCACTCGAGAAGTTCTTTTGTGAACTTGTATAGTCACGGCCTAAGAAGACCGAACCGCTATCCTTTTCATATTGAATTGGGCCAAGGTGTGACATCCCATATTCCGTCACCATTGACCGAGCAATTTGCGTTGCCATTTCAATATCATTACTTGCACCGGTTGAAATATCATTAAAGAAAATTTCTTCCGATGTCCGCCCACCTAAGTAGCCAACAATCTTTGCAACTAATTCATTTCTTGTCATTAAGAAGCGGTCATCTTCTGGTGTCATCATGACATGACCACCGGTGCGACCACGGGGGATAATTGTAATCTTCCGAACTTTATCGGAGTGTTCTAAGTTTAAGCCAATAACAGCGTGACCTGATTCATGATACGCAACAACTTTCCGTTCATGTTCGCTCATGCCCGTTGAGGCCCGGGCCGGACCGACTAACCGGCGATCAATTGCTTCATCAATATCCGCAGTCGTAATCATCGTTCCATTTCTTCTAATGGCAAGAATTGCGGCATCGTTCATAATTGAGGCAATATCCGCACCAGAGAAACCGGTTGTCCGTTTTGCTAATTGGCCAAAGCTAATATGTGGGGAAAGCGTTTTACCACGCGCGTGAACTTTAAAGATTGCTTCACGACCTAACCGGTCAGGTAAATCAACAATAATCTTCCGATCAAAGCGCCCCGCTCTTAATAAAGCTGGGTCTAAAACGTCTTCTCTATTTGTCGCCGCCATCACAATGATGCCGATATTTTCTTCGAAACCGTCCATTTCAACGAGTAATTGGTTAAGGGTTTGTTCACGTTCATCGTTACCCCCGCCCATCCCAGCGCCCCGTTGCCGACCAACAGCGTCTAGTTCATCAATAAAGATAATACAAGGCGCGTTTTTCTTGGCTTGCTTAAACATATCGCGAACCCGTCCGGCCCCAACACCAACAAACATTTCAACAAAGTCGGAACCAGAAATGGAGAAGAAAGGTACGCCCGCTTCACCAGCGGCCGCCTTCGCTAATAATGTTTTACCAGTTCCTGGTGGCCCAACTAATAAAATACCTTTAGGAATTTTTGCGCCAAACTTGGAATATTTTTTGGGATTCTTTAAGTAATCGACAATTTCCACTAATTCTGCTTTTTCGGCATCCGCGCCGGCAACATCGCTAAATCTTGTTTTTGATTCAGTAACCATCCGTGCTCTTGACTTGTTATAGTCCATTGCACTTCGATTTGATGAATTAACTGATGAGGACATTCTTGAAAAAAGCCAAATAACTAAGATTGTTGAAATACCCATTAAGATGATTGTTGGACCCCATTGATCCCACCACGATGTCTTATAGGCGTCAACAATTAATTGTCCGCCTTCAAGTTCTAATTCCGAAAGTGGCTTCATCACAACACTGTTATAAAATTCACGGTCAATTTTAGCGCTAAAAGGAACTGTTACATAGTTTTTGCCTTCGGTAAGTAATTCACCATGTGAGTCAACTAAGGCAACTTTACCTTCAAGGTACGTAACCGCGGTCGTTGTTGTTGTTTCAACATAAACAATTCGATAGTTTTCAACTTCATATTTATCGCCCTTTGAATCTTTATATTCAAAAGTAAATGTTGATTCATGATCAACCGCATCTTTTTCATAACTTGAAATAACAAATGCCTCAATATCGTTTTGTTGAACAACAAATGAATTTGTATCTTTTGTGTTACCAAAAATTAAAACAACAAAAAATATAATGGCGATCGCCATAATTAAATACGGTAAGATGTACGACCATAATGTCGCGCCCTTCTTATTCGGGGTAGGTTTTTTTTCCGCCATAGAGTCCTCCTTGCTACATTTAGCATCTTTTATTTAAAATCTCTATTGGTAATAGACGTTGTGTTTATCGTAAAACAACTGGTTTATTATACTAATAAACATCATTTATAACAATGTTAGTACAAAAAAACGCTCAAATTTGTATCATTTGCGATTTGATAGTCGCTTCGATATCGTGGAACATATACAATTATACCATTTTTATCAACGAAGACTGGCCAGCGTTTTCTAAGTCGTAGAGGCATCTTCCAATCAATAAATAGGCGGTTAAGCGTCTTAACATTCCCATCAACTTCATATGTATCGCCTTTACCGGCATTACGAATTGTTAACGGATAACTTTCGCTTGTTATCGCCCCGCGAACAGGTGGTAACGTAAAATCAAGCTCAAACTCTGGTGTTTTTAAATAGCCAGGTTCTTTTAAAACATACGCATAACTATCATCAATTTCATCTAACAACTTTAATAAATAAATGTTTTCATATTCTTTTACAAGGTGATAACTTTCATTTACCAGCTCAATAATGTTAGGTTTATTCGACGTAATGAAATCATGAACGGTTTTTACCCAGCCCCCGGTAAAGTTGTCTTCACATTCATTGTTCCGAAAGAAATTAAATACCGTGTGATTAAGATCTTCTTCCGTTAATGAATTTAATTTACTAATTTCAAGAAATTCAAAGTTATTAAATGTCTTCGCTAACCGTTTTGTTCGTTCATCAAGTTCGTTGTTTAGTTTATTAATCTCTTCAATTACCGCTTTACGCTTAGCGCTGTCCATTTTTGCAACTAAAGTATGACGAATAATGTTTCTTGTATAATCTAGTGTTAAATTTGATGAATCAATCGCGTATGGCACGTTATTTATTTTACACAATTCTTCTAAATCCTGTTTAGGAAATGTTATAAGCGGGCGATAAATATCTAATCCATGATAATGACTATTTTGTCTAATCCCATAATAAGGAACATACTTTTGCCGCTTCTTTTGCATTAAATATGTTTCTAAAACATCATCTTCATTATGACCAGTTAATAAAATTACATCTCCATCAATCTCACTAGCAACTTGCTTAAAGAAATCATAGCGAAATTTACGAGCGGCACTTTCAAAGTTTTCTTTAATTTCTAAACCTAACACATCTAAGCGATGAAACTTGACACTATTTTTCTTACAATACTCTTCTAACTGAAGGGATTCTAAATCACTTTCCGCTCCACGCATATGGTAATTAACATGGGCAACTTCAAAGAGAAAATTGTTAACTTTAAGCAAATGAAAAACCGCCATGGAATCAGGTCCATAACTACACGCTAATAAATAAGTTTTATCATTTGTTAATGTTTCCATTTATTCCTCAATTTCTAATAATTCATCACTAATAATTTCATAAAATTCACTAGCGGTTGCTTTTTTAGCAACTTCTTCGACTTTTAAAACCCGGACAACAAGATGATGACGGCCTAAAACTAAATCAAGTTCATCGCCAACCGCAACATTATGCGATGGTTTAGCGACGCGACCGTTTATTTTAATTACGCCCCGATCAATAATGTCTTTTGCGACAGTTCTTCGTTTAATTAATCGCGATACTTTTAAATATTTATCAATTCTCATCGTGTTTCCTTTCTACTACTCGCCACTATCTATATTACGAGCGTACGTTTCATTAATTATTTCCACAAGTGTTTCAAGGTTTTCAAACCAATTATCGTCTTTTAGTAAAATCATTTTAAGTTCACGGTTTGCGTATTTAAACTTTAATACTTTTGTTAACGGAATTAAGTTTTGAAATAACTTTGTTCCAATCCCATCAATTCGGGCAAATTCAGCAGATAAATAAATCGTAATTTGTTTACTTGTTTCTTCCATCTGTTCAAATTCAGGGCCCGCTAGATTAATATCAAGTTTTCGTTTTCTTAACAATAAACTTACTTCGTTTGGTAACCGGCCATAAATATCACGAAGTTGCGAAGCTAAAACATCAACTTGTTCAATCGTTGTTGCTTCATCAATTTCATGGTATATATCTATTTTATCCGATTTTAACGCATAAGCGGTGGGAATATAAGCATCCAAATGCAAGGAAGATGAGTTTGTAATAACTTCCACTCTAGTTTTGCCAGTCTTTTTCTTTGTAATCGCATCATTAAGAAGCTTTAAATACATATCAACCCCAACCGTATCAATAAATCCAGCTTGTTCGGGACCAAGAAGGTCACCCGCACCGCGAATAACTAAATCACGTTGGGCAATTTTATAGCCACTCCCTAATTCAGTAAAGTCTTGAATAGCTTGCAATCGTTTTCTTGCGGCTTCCGTCATTTGTTTATGAGGTTTATATAATAAATACGCATACGCAATTCGATTTCCGCGTCCAACTCTTCCTTTTATTTGATAAAGTTGCGCTAAACCGAATCGATCAGCTTGTTCGATAATCATTGTATTAGCGTTCGCAATGTCTAAACCATTTTCAATAATTGTTGTACATACTAAGACAGTAATTTCACCACTATAAAAGCGCATCATCACATCTTCAGATTCGTTTTTATCCATTTGGCCATGGATGACACCCACAACAGCGTTAGGAATCATTTTTTGAATTTGTGCGGCTTTGGAATAAATTGTGGAAACGCGGTTATGTAAATAAAACACCTGACCTTTGCGACCTAATTCGCGTTCAATTAGTTCTTTAACCACACTATCTTTTTCTACCATAACATATGTTTGAATGGGCATTCTTCCTAAGGGAGCGGTAGTAATTTGTGAAATTGTTCGTATTCCAACAAGCGACATTTGTAAAGTACGAGGAATTGGAGTTGCAGAAAGCGTTAAAACATCAACGTTAGTTTTTAACCCTTTAATCTTTTCTTTTTGTTCAACACCAAAACGTTGTTCTTCGTCAATTATTAGTAAGCCCAAGTCTTTAAAGCGAATATCTTTCGATAAGAGCCTGTGGGTTCCAATAATTAAATCAATTTCACCATCTTTTAGCGCATTAACAACTTTTGTTTTTTCATTATCGCTTTCTAAGCGACTTAAGACTTTAATTTTAATTCCAAATGTTGAAAACCGTTCTAGCGCTAGTTCGTAGTGTTGTTTCGCTAATAACGTCGTTGGACATAGAAAGGCAACTTGTTTTCCAGCGTTTATTGCTTTAAACGCCGCCCGGAAAGCAATTTCTGTTTTACCAAAACCAACGTCACCACTTAATAGACGGTCCATTGGAGCAATGTTTTCCATATCCGCTTTTATTTCACGTAATGCCCGGGCTTGATCACTAGTTAATTCATACGCAAACTCATTTTCGAAGGCGACTTGCCATTCGTCATCCTGCGGAAAAGCAAACCCTTCCCCTTTAAGGCGTTCGGAATATAGTTCGACAAGTTGATCCGCAATTTCATTAACCCGTTCACTAATTTTACTTTTGGTTTTATCCCATTCATTACTATTTAGCCGGTTAAGTCGAGGGGCCACACCTTCGCGACCAACATATTTACGAACAAAACGGAACTGTGATAACGGAACATATAAAACGTCTTTACCAAAATATTGAATATGTAAATAATCTTGATGAATGTCGTCCGTTAACATTGTTTTAATGTCAAGAAATTGACCAATCCCAAACTTTTCATGAACGACATAGTCACCAGGATTTAAATCGCTATATGAACGAAGAATTGTTGCTTCTTTAAAGCGTGATTGAAAGCGGGTCGCGCGACCCTTTGTTCCATAAAGTTCGCGGCTCGAGATAACAACAACATTTTCATCCACTAATTCAAAACCTTGTTCTAAATAGTACGAGGTTAAACCAAGGTTTCCACTTGGTAAATTTAATTCTGTTACTTCTTCAAAAGCTATTTCTTTATTTGTTAAGGTATCTTTTAATGAATTTAGTTGATAACGCGTAGATAACGCGAGCAAAACCTTCTTGTTTTCATTTAAATAGCTTTCAATCATATATGTCGCAGCGTTCATATTCATCGCATGACCAACGATTGGGCGAAGGTTAAAAATAGTTTCATTTTGTCCGCTACTATGTTCACGGAACCGAATAATTTTATTTGCGGAACCCACAACCGTAGTTAATGGTTGATAAATTGCTAAATGGGTAATATTTTCACCAAGAACCGCCATTTCGCGTAAATAATTAAAACTATCTACTTCTAGCATCTCGGCGGCCTCATTAATTTGAAAATCATTATTTAAAATTAGCAGTGGTTTGTTTAGGTAATTTAATAAATTAAAGTGAATATCCTCGACAAAACCATAGTATTTATATAATGAAATATGATAATCATAATTTAGTAATCGTTCAATATCGCGACCTGTTTGTTTTATTAACTCATCGCTTGTTACTTTTGATAAACTAGCGATATCTTTATCAAGTTGGTTATTTATTCGTTCCTTTAACGAGTTTCTTGCTTCTAAGCTTAACAACGTATCACTTGCAGGTAAGATTGTTGCGCTATTAATTTCTTCATGACTTGCTTGCGTCGCAATTTCAAAATAGCGAATACTTTCCACTTCA
>DIQT01000002.1:0-16110 GCA_002427365.1 Caryophanales bacterium UBA5455 | reverse complement strand
TAGCGAATACTTTCCACTTCATCATCAAAAAATTCAATCCGGACTGGTTCATCTAAATTAACCGAATAAATATCTAAAATATCGCCGCGTAAGGCAAATTGCAGTGATTGATCAATCTTATTAACTCTTGTATAACCAGCTTCTGTTAATATTCTTGTAATATTTTCAAATTCATAACGTTCCCCAACACTAAATTTTAATGTGTGTTCATTAAATAGTTTGGGTGAAGGTAAATAGCGCATCGCTGCGGCAAGATTCGCAACAATAATCTTTGGTTGTTCTTTTTGGGCGTTCGCTAACACATATAAACGCTGCGCAAGCATTTCTTTACTTGCGGCAAGTGATTCACTTCTTAGCATTTCATCCATAGGAAAATAATATACTTCTTCTTCGCTTAGTAAACTCGCTAATGCTTCATATACTTGTTGCGCATTATATAAATTAGAAGTAATGATAACTAAATCTTCAGGTTTTTCTTTAAAAGCCGTCGCAATTAATAAGGGTGCACCGACAGTTTCATCCACGACAAAAATCCCGCGTTTTTCTAAGAGGCGTGTAGTAGCAGAATTAGTTTTGAGTAATGAAAATAAACTACTCAATCAAGCACCTCGCTTAATTATACTTTGTCATGGCAAAGTTAAAGTCATGCATGAGTGTTTCTTCGATCGCACTGACCGCTTTTTCCACAGCGAAGGAAATTTCTTTTTCTTCTTCCGCTGTTGGTCGACCTAAAACATAATCGACGGAATTAAATGTTGGTTCACCAATGCCTAAACGAATCCGTTTAATGTCTTGAGTATGTAATAAATCAATAATGTTTTGCATTCCGTTATGGCCGCCTGAAGATCCCGCTAACCGGAGCCGAATTTTTCCAACTGGTAACGCCATATCATCAAAAACAATAATGACGTCTTCAAGAGCAATTTTAAAAAATTGAGTAATAGCTAAAACAGCGTTTCCTGATAAATTCATAAACGTTTGTGGTTTAAAGAGCATTACATCTTGATTACAAATAACACCGCGACCAACTAACCCTTTGAAGTTTTCTTTATCGACATCAATTTTATATTTATCGCCTAAAAAATCAATTACCCGAAAGCCAACGTTATGCCGTGTTTTTTCGTATTTCTTTCCAGGGTTACCTAGTCCAACAATTAACTTCATCTTGTCTTCCTCTCATGCTAGAAATTATTATACCATTTTTTTATAAATCAAAACGCGGTATACTTAAAAGACAAAAAACCTTGGAGTACACTATGACAATTAAAAAATTCTTTAGACAATTACTTGAAGGCATTGCTGTTGGTTTTGCTTTCGTTTCCGGAATGGGCGGTGGCACCGTCGCTGTTTTGATTGGAATTTATGATGACTTAATTGACGCGGTTGCGGATTTAACAAAAACACCCCTTCAATCAATTAAGAAAGCATGGGTGTGGTGCATTGGGCTAATTATTGGTGTACTTGCGCTTGTTTGGCCATTAACAAAACTATTAGAACTTTATCCTTTCCCAACGATTGCTTTTGTCGCCGGATTAACGCTTGGTGGTTTCCGTGAATTAACTAGTGTTACAAAAGGAAATATTAATAAGAAAAATATCTTTTTACTTATTATCGGAATAATTGTTCCGGTTGCTTTTGGTATTATTAGCTGGTTTACCGTTAAAGAAAACGGTATTACAATTGAAAAACTCGATTTTGTTCGCGTCTTAATTTTACTTGGTGTTGGTTTAATGCTTGCGGCCGCGATTGTTGCCCCAGGAATTTCTGGCACCCAATTTCTTATTTCGATTGGGTATTTAAGTGCATTAACAATAATTGTTAAAAACATCTTTGAAGGAATTAATGTTGGTTTAGGGATTGGTGTTGTTGCTATTTTGCTTGTTAGTATGATTGTTGGGCTTGTTCTAGTTTCAAAGCTCATGCAAGTTTTATTAAAGAAATGGTATACCGGAACTTATTTTGTTATTTTCGGTTTTATTATCGGGTCGATTTTCGCCGGTTATTTTAATGGCGATATTAAAGGAAAATACGATGTTTTTGTCGGGAATTTTGACTGGGTGATGCTTATTGTTTCAATTGCCGGGTTTGTTATCGCTTTCTTAATTTCCTACTACTTATTAAAACTTGCCCAAAATAAAATAGGTGTTGAAAACGCTTTAGAAATCGATACATCTTACAAAGAGGAGGAATAATTTATGCAGTGGGAATTTGATTTTTTACATTGGAACTGGGAAAAACTACATGGGTCAGCTTTTTGGAACACAATTAATAAATGGCTAACCGCAGTTGGTGACGCAATTCCTGTCGCAATTTGGTTAACCGTTATCGTTGTTATTATGCTCTTTTTTAAGAAAACACGGAAAACTGGTATTGCGTTAGCCGCTGGTGTTACGCTCTTTGGCTTAATAGGAAATAACCTTATTATTAAAAATGCTGTAAATCGTGTCCGACCAATTTATATGGATGCTGACTTATTAGCGTATGCTCAAAATTATTTTGCCGGCTCTTCATATAGCTTTATCCCAAAAGAAACATCGAGATCGTTTATGAGCGGCCATTCCGTAACTCAATTTATTATTGCGTTTATTATTGCCTACTATCACCGCAAATGGGCCGCACCAGCGATCATCTTTGCAACGTTAGTAGTTTCGACAAGGTTATTCTTTGGTTTCCATTATCCTAGTGACATTATTGCGGGTATTGTTTACGCTGCACTTGCCGCCTCCATCACAATTGTTGTTGCAAATATTAGTGAGAAAAAAATAATCGCGGTAAAGGAAAAAAAGAAAGTACAAAATGCGGATTGATCGATTATTAGCAAATGCTGGTTTAGGAACACGAAAAGAAGTTCACTTTCTTATTAAAGATGGACGAGTTTTCGTTGATAGTAAACAAATTAAAGCGTATGGGGAACATGTTAATCCCGACTTAAGTATTGTTGAAGTTGATGGCGAAGTTATTAATTACCAACCTTTTCATTATGTCTTATTAAATAAACCCGCCGGTTATATATCTTCAACTGTTCATGAAGCTGGTAATCCTCCAGTTACCGATTTACTTTTAGAATATGAAGCTTTTGATTTAGCGCCTGTCGGGCGACTTGATTTAGATACCCGAGGTGTTTTGTTATTAACAAATAATGGTAAACTCGCTCATCGGTTATTATCACCCAAACATGATGTTAAAAAGACATATGAAGCAAAAGTAAATAAACCGTTAACTCATGATTTAATTAAAAAGTTTAATGATGGAATAAATATTAATGATGAATATATTACCAAGCCTGCGCAACTTGAATTTATTGACATAGATGTCGCACTTGTAACAATTAGTGAAGGAAAATATCACCAAGTAAAGCGGATGTTTAAAGCGTGTGGCTATGAAGTAATTGAACTTGTAAGAACGCGGTTTGCTTTTCTTACCGTTGATGATCTCGCGGTTGGTTCATCGCGCGAATTAACGCCTGAAGAAACTAAAAAACTATTAGAATATTAAATTTGATAAATAACAAATAATATTATTGCTATTTTTTCATACAAATTCATAAATGTATTTGTTGATTATTTTTCTTAATTTAATGTATAATACCTATTGACTGTTTTAGTCAATGAAAAGAGAAAAAAATGCCTCGTACACGTCAACAAAACCTTGATATCAAAGAGCAGCGGCAACGACAAATTATGGACGCTGCTTTAATTTTGTTTTCCAAAAAAGGGTATGACAACACCACAATTAATAATATTGCGACCGAAGCAAATATTTCTCACGGGTTGTTTTATCATTATTTTAATAACAAAGATGATGTTTTAGATGCATTGCTTAAAGATGAAACCGAAACATTTACGGTGTTACATCAAATCTTTGGTAGCGGCGATAATTCACCAGATGTAGTTATGGAACAAGCCTTAACGTATATTGTTAGTGGTTTATCAAATCGAAAAGATAAATTATTCGCCCATCAAATTAACTTATTGCTTTCGATCGAAGAGCAAAAGTCATTAAAGAAAATGCGCGAAAAAGTAATGGCGAAAGGTGGCAAAAGCCCCTTTGACGTTCTTAATGAAATCATTTCAAAAGGACAAATTCAAGGTGTCTTCCGCGATGATGTCCTTAGTTACGATTTAACATTAATTTACTATAACTTTATTAAAGGGTTAGTCCGAAGTAAAGTTTATCGTAACGCTCGTCCGTTTAAAGTTCCCCAAGTCGATGCCTTAATGCAGTTAATAAGAAAGTAGAAAATGTAGGTGGTATATGTTTAAGTTGTTTAAATACGTTAAGAAAATATGGTGGCAGTTTCTGCTTGTTTTTATCTTTGTTGCGGTTTCAAGCTACCTTCAATTACAAATTCCCGCTTATATGGGAGATATTAGTAAAGAATTAAGCCTCTTCAATCAAAAGATTATTATTGACCCTAATATATATGATGTTGCGCATCAAGAAATGATGAGTAATATATGGAAACTTGGTATTGAGATGCTCCTATACACAGTTGCTGGTTTATTAGTTTCCATTATGGTTCCATTTTTTAATACACTTGCTGCGACAACGTTTGGTCGCGAAATTCGTAAAGCAATCTTTAAAAAGACACAAGACCTTTCGCTTGATGACTACAACAAGATTGGCGCTGCAGGTTTATTAACACGTCTTACAAGTGATACAAATAACGTTAAGATGCTTGTCCAAATGGGTTCAAGAATTATTATTCAATCACCCATTATGATTGTTATTGCGATCATTCAAGTTTCCGACTTAAAGGCGAGTTCAAGTTATTTCTGGTTATTAGTTATTGGCTTGTTAATTATTGGCGTTACTATGGGAATTATCTTTAGTAAAGTTGTCCCAAAGTTTACGCTTATCCAAGAACGCGTTGATAAAACAACTCTCTTATTCCGGCAAGATTTAACCGGTGTTCGGGTTGTTCGGGCATTTAATCAAGAAGACCGTGAAAACAAATATTTTGATGAAGCAAGCCGAAATTTAGCGGACACAATTATTGAAACTGGTCATACAATTTCCTTCTTAAATCCTTCAATTAATATTGTCTTTAACGTTATGACGGTTGCAATTTATATTGTCGCGTTTGCTGTTTTAAATGGGAAAACCTTGGATGGATTAGACGTCTTTGCGGAGTCCGTCGCTGTTTCCCAATATGTATCAATGATTATGATGAGCTTCTTAATGATGGCGATGCTCTTCTTCCAATTACCGCGTGCCCAAGCATCCGCTCGGCGGATTAACGAAGTCTTAGATATGCCTAGTAGTATGGTTAGCCCCGAAAACCCCATGGTCCCGTTAGCGGATCATTATGGTCATATTGAATTCCAAAACGTTTCCTTCCAATTTCCAGATGCGACCAAACCAACATTAATCGATATTAACTTTGATGTTAAACCCGGTCAAACACTCGCGATTATTGGCACAACCGGAAGCGGAAAGTCTTCAATCATTAATTTAATTCCCCGTTTCTATGATGTTTCAACGGGATCGGTCATTATCGATGGGCAAGATGTTCGGGCATATGACCTACTTGATCTTCGTGATAAAGTTGGCTTTGTCCCCCAAACCGCAACACTATTTAGTGGCACAATTGCTAGTAACTTGAAGTTTGGTAAACCAGACGCCACTGAAAAAGATATGTGGGAAGCACTCGAAATTGCCCAAGCGGCAGATTTTGTTAAAGAACTTCCTTTACAGCTTGAAGCTCCTGTTGCGCGAAGCGGGAAAAACTTCTCGGGTGGCCAAAAACAACGGCTCGCCATCGCGCGGGCGTTAATTAAAAAACCCGAAATTTATATTTTCGATGACTCCTTTAGCGCACTCGACTTTAAAACCGATATTCGCCTACGGAGCGCGTTAAAGAAAATTACAAGTGAAAGTGCGGTCGTAATTGTTGGACAACGTGTTTCTTCAATTATGGACGCTGATGAAATCCTCGTGCTTGATAATGGTGCCATCGTTGGTCAAGGAACACACGATGAACTAATTAAAACTTCCGCTGTTTATCAAGAAATCATTCTTTCTCAATTAGACGCGGACGAAATTGAAAAAACCCATGCTTTACGAAGCGAAATCATTTCCGAAGGAGGTAACGCATAATGGCAGGACCACATGGAGGCCGTCGTGGTAGTGGTTATAAACTACAAAAGCCCCGCAAAGAAACAATCAATCGCCTGTTAAAATATTTTAAACCGGTCGCTGGAAAGTTAATTTTTGTCATGATTATCGTTACGATTTCGGCCATCCTTCTTGTCTTAGGACCGGTATATCTAGGCGATATTATAACAAAAGCCAACAGTACTGATTTTGCCGTTAACCCGTATCTTCAATTAGGTGCAGATGGAATTATTACCGTTTTATGGCCAAAGCTAATGCTAAACTTTGGAATTATTATTGTCTTTTACATCGTTAACGCTTTAATTATGTGGTTAGCGGACTGGATTATTATTGGTATTTCTTCTGAATATGCTTATAACTTACGGAAAGACATTAAAGAAAAACTCGACCGTGTGCCATTATCTTATTATGACCATACCCCCTTTGGTGATATCTTATCGCGGGGCACAAACGATACCCAAACGATTTCTGATTCAATTCAAACAATTGTTGTTGCAACAATTAAGAGTTTAGGTATGCTCGTTGCGAGTGTTATCGCGATGTTTGTTATTTCCTGGCGGTTAGCGTTTATCGCGGTTGCAATCGTTCCAATTGCCTTATTATTTGCGATTCCTATTTCGTTAGTATCTCAACGTCAATTTATTAAATACCACGCTCAATTAGGTGAAGTTGAAGGTTATGCGGAAGAAGCAATCTCCGGCTATACCGTTATTAAATTATTTAATAAAGAAGCTGATGTATTGGAAACGTTTGATGATAAAAACTATCTCCTCCAAAGAACAGAATATAAAGCTCAATTCTTTGGTTCCGTTATTTATCCGTTAATGCGTTCAATTACGAACTTCGGTTATGTTGCGGTTGTTATTGGTGGCGCGACCCTTCCTGGTGGCGGTATCGGTTTAATCGTCCCATTCTTAATGTTCTTACGGATGTATACCCAACCAATCCAAGAACTTGGAAACATTGTTTCAACATTCCAATCCACAATTGCGGCCGCTGAAAGAATCTTCTTCCTCCTTGATGAAGAAGAAATCGTTGCGGATAAAGAAGGAGCAATTACGGACTTAAGTAACGTTAAAGGCTGTGTTAATTTTGAGCATGTCGCCTTCTCGTATAGTGAAGACAAACCACTTATTACCGATATGAATTTAAATGTTAATCCTGGTGATAGTGTCGCGATTGTTGGTCCAACCGGCGCAGGTAAAACAACACTTGTTAACCTTGTTATGCGGTTCTATGAAATTAATGAAGGCACAATTAAATTAGATGGCGTTGATCTTCGTGATTATTCGCGTGGCGCCTTACGTCGCTCGGTTGGCATGGTTTTACAAGATACATGGCTATTCCATGGCTCAATTAAAAACAATATTAAATATGGTCGGACCGACGCCACCGATGAAGAAATTATTGCCGCTGCTAAAGCAGCCCACGCTCATCACTTCATTCAAACGCTTCCTGGAGGTTACGATTTCGTTCTTAATGAAGATGGAACTAATATTTCCCAAGGTCAACGGCAATTATTAACAATTGCCCGGGCGATGATTAGTGAACCACGCATCTTAATTCTTGATGAAGCAACTTCGAACGTTGATACAAGAACCGAATTACTCGTGCAAGA
This sequence comes from Caryophanales bacterium UBA5455, assembly GCA_002427365.1. GTDB lineage: Bacteria > Bacillota_I > Bacilli_A > RFN20 > CAG-826 > UBA5455. The sequence continues at coordinate 8,375 of DIQT01000002.1, read as the reverse complement.
AGCGATGAATAAACTTATGGAAGGTCGGACATCATTTATTATTGCTCACCGCTTATCCACAATTAAAAACGCGAAAACGATTATGGTTATGAATAATGGCGATATCGTTGAAGTTGGTAACCACGCCCAATTAATGGCGAGGAAAGGTTTCTACGCAGATATGTATAACGCGCAATTCCTTGGCACAACTGATTATGGTGCCGCCGAAGTAATTACTGACTAACGTAAACTTGTTTAAAACAAAAGCACCCGCAAATTGCGAGTGCTTTTTTTATATTTAATATACTTTAATTATTAATTAACGTTAATTGAAGGCTCATTTCATTTGGTGTAATGCCTGCGTGATGACCTTTAAGTTTTACGCCAGGAAGCGCGGGACTTGGTTCATAATAAAAGCCATAAATTCCCGTTGCTTGCGCAAGATAATCACCAAAGAACACACTAGCGTTTTCACTAACGGGGCAAAAACCAAACACTTCCGCGGACGCAAATTCATTACGTTTAATTAAGCGAAAATGTTTTCCATAATATTTAGCAAACAATTCTTCAAACTCTTTATGTTGACCATCTTTTACATAAAACATTGCGTTTCTTCCTTCAAGGGTAAACGGACGCTTTAATGTTTCATAAAAATCAGCGTGTTCTTTAATATCAAAGTAATCAACATTCATCATGCCATGGTCCGCAAGAATTACAAATAACGTATCTTTATGTTTTGCTGTTAATTTATCAAGTTGTTTAGAAATACTACGGACAACCCAGCGTGTTTTATAAGCTTTTACGCCTTTTTCATGCATCGTTGAGTCCGGTTCGCCCCAATAACCATACATTAAGCATGGTCCTGGTACTTCTAAATGTTCATGAACTTGTTCAAAAAATTCTTTTTCGGTTTTTGCTCCGCCTTTAACAAACCCTGGCCATACTTGGCTTACCCGAACATTTGGATTCGTGGCCGCAACAAGATCGAACACCGTTGAATCAGGATATCTTGTACTCATAATATTTGGCCCAGGAATTACTTCATCTAAATCAGCATCCACATTAATAAAAACGTTAATTCGTTTATCAAGGTCGGCAAAATATTGTGTCCACCCTAACCAACCAGTTTCCGCAGGGTATTTACCGCGTAAAAAAGCGGTCGTTGCCGCAACCGTAGTCGCGGGGACAACAGATGTCATCTTAATAATTGGTGATGTTTTTAATTTACTTTTCTTTGGTGCGTGGCGGTCAATAATCGCGCTTCCTAATGCATCAAAAAGCAAAAACACAATTCGCACATGTTGTTTTAAGGCATCATCTAATGCGGGCAATGATGGATGAAAAGTTGGAACATTAAATCTTTTTAAAATTGAGTTGGACGCTGTTACTAAGTTATTAGTTTTGTCCATTGGATGGGTATTCATTTTTGTACTCCCTAATTTTTTTATATAATGAAGATAAACGTGGATACATATGTTTATAAACTTTATTAAATAAATAATCGTATTTGGCTTGGTTTTCGGGGTTAGGTTCAAAGCGGTCTTGGACTTCCACCATTCTTTCGGTGGCTTCTTCTAAACTTTTAAATGTACCATCCGCTAAACCAACCGCAATCGCGGTCCCAACCGAGGCTGCTTCCGTATTTTTAACGCGTGCGACCGGTAAACCAAAGATATCTGCGGTAATTTGACAAATTGCGGAACTTCTAGCGCCACCACCAGATAATCTGATTTCGGTTACTTTTGTATGAGCGTTTTTTTCAATTCGTTCTAAGTTATCACGTAATTCATAGGCAATTCCTTCAACAATCGCCCGATATAAGTGCATACGTGTATGAATATCGGTCCAGCCAATGACTGCGCCCCGTGCTTCTGGACGATCAAGCCCTGGTCCCCAATATGGTTGAAGCACTAAGCCGTCACTTCCTGGGGGAATTGCTAACATCTTTTTGTTTAGCACTTCTTCAGTTGCCATATCAAGAATTTTAGCTTCAGCGGTTTCGCCTTTTCCAAATTCCTTCATAAACCAGGTAATCATCCAATATCCGCGGTACACTTGAAACTCGGTTTGATAAAATCCTGGAATTGGGGCCCCATATGCTGGTAAAAACGGTGATGGTTCAACATATTTTTTCATCATGACTTCAACAGAAGATGCGGTACCATAAGAAATTGACGCCATTGTTAATGGCTTAGAGCCTGTGCCAATTGTTTCGGATCCTTTATCAGAGCCGGTTGAATATAAATTAATGCCCGCGGGAATTCCACTTACTTTGGAAACCTCTTCGCTAATTGTGCCAATAACTTCGCCAACAGGCACTAAGTCACAAAGCATCCGATTAGGAATCCTAAAAACAACGCGCTGTAAATCATGCTTACTCCGCCATGCGAGTTTTTTAAAGTTAATTGGGAAATGTCCTGTGCAATTAGCGGGTGAATCTTTTAATTGACCGGTTAAGCGATAAATTAAATAACAAGATAACGGAACATATTTATCAATTTTATTCCAGTTTTCCGGTTCGTTTTCTTGTAACCAAATCGCTGGTGTTCGTTTCATATTTAATTTAACAACTTCACTCATTCCGACAATTTTAAAAGCAAAGCGATGAAATAATGGGAGTTTCTCTTTTAAAGCCGCTTGCCGTTGATCAAGCCATAAAATGGATGGCCGGACAACGTTTAAATCTTTATCAAGAAAAACGGGTGTATCACGGAAACATGTAATCCCCATTGATTTAATTTTCTTTAAAACGTCTGGAGCTTGGCGAGCAACTTCGTTTGTTGTCTTTAACATATGCTCCCAATAATATTCGGGGTTTTGTTCGCAATACCCCGGCGCGGGCGAAAAATACGGCTCTTCATATTCCGACTTAGCAAAGGCGATGACGTTTCCGTTATAATCAAAAATAATTGTTCGGACACTTTGTGTGCCAAAGTCAATTGTTAATACATAGTCATCATTGTTTTTCATACGCTAATTTCCTTTAAAATTTAGTAAAATCATTAACTTTTACAAGTTTTGTTTTTTACATTATAACACTATTTTATCGCTTTTTGCGACGACCTAACGTTAGTTATAAATGTTTTTACATTATTTAAGATTTTAAAAAGAGCCCTCGATAAATTTTCGATTAACTTATAAATTTCGTTGCGGTAATTTCACGAAAAAAATTAATCCTCTATTTTTCGATATTTTTGTACCGATATATCTTGATTTCTTTGTAAAATTCATTATAAAAGCACATTTTAATTGCCTTTTGTGTGAAGAAACAATCTCTTTGTGGTATTATTATCGCGGTTAGAAAAAATTGTATTTTGTCTAAACAAAAACATATTACGTAGGAGGAACTCAAATGGCGAAAAAGAAATATGTTTATTCGTTTACTGAAGGTCATGGTGTAAGCAAAAACATCATCGGCGGTAAAGGTTCCGGATTAGCTGAAATGGTTAATATCGGTGTTCCAATCCCCCAAGGCTTTACAGTCACGACGGAAGCTTGTCTTGTTTATAACGAAAGTGGTAAGACCCTTCCTAAAGAACTCGAAGCTGAAATTTATGCAGCAGTTAAAAACTTAGAAAAAGAAACCGGCAAATCCTTTGGCGGTAAAAAGAATCCTTTATTAGTTAGTGTTCGTTCTGGCGCGCGCGTTTCCATGCCTGGAATGATGGATACCGTCTTAAACTTAGGTTTAAATGATGATACCGCAGTTGTCTTAGAAAAAGAAACACAAAATCCACGCTTTGTTGCGGATACATATCGGAGATTCATCGTTATGTACACAAACGTCGTTGTCGGTTTACCTCGCGACGACATGGACAAAATGCTTGATGATTTAAAAGATGAAAAAGGTTATAAAGACGATACCGAAATTACAACCGAAGAATTAAAACACTTAACACAACTTTATAAAGAATATTACAAACAACAAACCGGTTCAGAATTCCCAACCGATCCATATGTTCAATTATTAGAAGCAGTTAAAGCTGTCTTTAGTAGCTGGGACAACCCACGGGCGGACTACTACCGGAAGATGAACAATATCCCATATGCGTGGGGTACCGCTGCGAACGTTCAATCAATGGTTTATGGTAACAAAGGCAATACATCAGGAACTGGTGTTGGCTTTACCCGTAACCCTGCGACCGGCGAAAAAATTGTTTATGCTGAATATTTACCAAATGCCCAAGGTGAAGATATCGTTGCTGGTATCCGTACTCCTTACCATATTGACTATTTAGCCGAACAAATGCCTGAAGTTTACAAACAATTTGTCGCAACATGTGATTTACTTGAACATCACTACACCGACATGCAAGACGTTGAATTCACTGTTGAAGAAGGCAAACTTTACTTCTTACAAACACGTTCTGGCAAACGGACATCTCCTGCTGCCTTACGGATTGCCTGTGAATTAATCGACGAAGGATTAATCGATGAAAAAACTGCGGTTTTACGCATTGATCCACGTACATTAGATACATTACTTCACCCACACTTTGAAGAAAAAGCATTAAAATCAGCACCTGTTTTAGGTACTGGCTTAGCCGCTTCTCCAGGAGCGGGCGTTGGCAAATTAGCCTTTAGTGCTGAAGAAGCCGAAAGACGTCATAAAAAAGGCGAAAACGTTATCTTAGTCCGGATTGAAACTTCTCCAGAAGACATCGCCGGTATGGATAAAGCCGAAGCCATTCTTACCTTAAGAGGCGGAATGACATCGCACGCTGCCGTTGTTGCGCGTGGTATGGGTAGAGCTTGTATCGTTGGTTTACAAAATGCAACGATCGATATGAAAGCTCGCACCTTATCAGTTGGCGGTAAAGTCTTTGGTGAAAACGACGTTATTTCTGTTGATGGTACAACTGGTCACATTTATGATGGCGCGATTGCAACAATTCCTGCCGACTTAGATAGTGGTTACTTTGGCCGGATCATGGGCTACGCTGATAAATATCGGCGCTTAGAAGTCCGCACCAACGCTGATACCCCACATGACGCCCAACAAGCATTAGACTTTGGCGCACAAGGTATCGGTTTAACAAGAACTGAACACATGTTCTTCCACCCTGACCGGATTAAATCCATGCGTAAAATGATTTTATCCGACAACGTTAAAGACCGGGAAGCTGCTTTAGCAGAAATTCTTCCTAGCCAAAGAGAAGACTTCTACAATCTTTATGTCACGATGGGCGGCTTACCAGTTACGATTCGGTTACTTGACCCACCGCTACACGAATTCTTACCAACCGATGATAAATTAATCGAAGAACTTGCTAAGGATTTAGGTGTTAGTGTTGCCGCAGTTAAAGATCGGATTGCTGGTCTTCATGAAGTTAACCCAATGATGGGTCACCGCGGCCTCCGCTTAGCGGTTACTTATCCTGAAATTGCTAAAATGCAAACAACCGCGATTATTGAAGCCGCGATTAAAGCACAAAAACATCTTGGTAAACCAATTACTCCAGAAATTATGATTCCATTAACTTCTGAAGTTAAAGAATATGCATATGTTAAGAAAGTTGTCGTTGCGACCGCTGATGAAATTATCGCGCGTGAAGGCGTTAAACTTACCTATCACGTTGGTACAATGCTTGAAATTCCTCGGGCTGCGTTAACCGCTGATAAGATTGCGAAAGAAGCTGAATTCTTCAGCTTTGGCACAAACGACTTAACCCAAATGACATTTGGCTTTAGCCGTGATGACGCCGCAAAATTCTTACCCGAATACTATGAAAATAGAATTCTTGAACAAGATCCATTCAAAACAATCGACCAAGAAGGTGTTGGTCAATTAGTTAAGATGGCCGCTGAACGTGGTAGAGCCGCGAACCCCCACTTACACTTAGGTGTTTGTGGTGAACATGGTGGCGAACCTGACTCTGTCGAATTCTTCCACCGCGTTGGACTTGACTACGTTAGCTGTTCCCCATTCCGGGTCCCAACTGCTCGTTTATCCGCTGCTCAAGCCTCGATTAAAGAAGAACGCGGTTTATAATCGCTTCTAACTTAATTACATTTAATTAATAAATTACCCCATCGATTTACTCGTTGGGGTTTTTTTATACAAAAGAAAAACCCTTTACAATAATTGCAAAGGGCATTTCTTAAAAAAGGAGGTATTTTGCCTGCCGGCGTTTACAATAACGGCAAGCGCTTTGGTTGTTAAGATTTTCTTAACAAGGTTAGAAAGGTTACGTGCAATACGTAAGAAAGGAAACAAAACTTAAATAAGAATTGTAAGGCTAATATACAATTCATTGAAAATTTGCACAATAAAAAACAAAAAATATGTAAATGAAAACGCTTTCAGTTGTTTTTCACTTATTTTTTTATCTTTTTATCTCGGTTAATTTACTTTTTTGGCTTATGAAAGCGAACCGCTAAGCCAGGTTTATGGACTTGGCGCGCGCGCGCGATTGAAAGTTCGTCTTCTTCGACGTCTTCGTTAATTGTAGAACCCGCTGCTGTGAAGCCGCCGCGCTTAACTTCTACCGGCGCGATTAAAATTGTGCCGGAACCAATAAAGACATCTTCACGAATCGTTGTCCGATGTTTTTTAACACCATCATAGTTTGCGGTAATTGTGCCACAGCCAATATTTGTCCGTTCACCAATTTCGGCATCACCTAAATAACTTAGGTGTGCACTTTTAACGCCATCATGTAATATAACGTTCTTTAATTCAACAAAGTTACCAACACGGCAATGATTCCCAATTATGGAATTTGCGCGGGTTTTTAAGTATGGCCCTAATTCATTATAATCTCCAACCGTTGTGTCGGTTAAATATGACGATAAGACACGGTTATGATCACCAATATTCGTATTTTCTAAATAAGTATTGGGCCCAATTTTATTCATCGCACCAATTGTGCATTTACCTAAGATTGTTGTGCCCGGAGCAATAATTGTATCTGGCGCGATTAGAACATCAGGACCAATATATGTTTGGCTTGGATCTTCAATACTAACGCCATCTAACATTAAGCGGTCGTTAATTTGTTTTTGCATAACTTTAGCGACTTCGGCAAGTTGAACACGGTTATTAATTCCGCTCATTTCAAGCGGGTCTTTTAAAATTGATGCCCCAACAACATAACCCCGTTCATTAAACATTTTTAATAAATCGGTTAAGTATAATTCGCCTTGGGCGTTATTTGCTACGAGGTTACCTAATTCTTGAAATAATAATTCATTATTAAAAACATAAACACCGGTATTTACTTCGTTAATTAATTTAACTTCATCGCTTGCATCAGCTTGTTCAACAATTTCTTCGACAAAACCATTTGCATTTCGAAGTATTCTTCCATACCCGGTTGGATCAGGAACAATCGCGGTTAAAAGTGTTAAATCATGCCCTTTTGCAACGTGTTCTAAAAACAATTGTTCAACAGTTTCTTTTTTAAATAATGGGGTATCGCCGTTAATAATTAAAGTTAACCCGGTTTCTTTTTCTAAAAGCGGGGTGGCTTGTTGAACAGCGTGACCGGTGCCTTTTTGTTCATGTTGCCAAACAACTTCGGAATCATTTTCAACGATTGCTTTCGTTGCTTCGCCAGCATAGCCCACAACCGTCACAAGTTTTCCGTTAATTAATGGTTTAACGGCTTTAAGCACATATTTAACAAGCGGAACACCTAAAATCGGATAAGCGACTTTTGATAAATTTGGATCAAGTGATTTCATCCGCGAGCCTTTTCCGCCCGCAAGAATGATAGCGTGTTTTTTTTGCATAAATTTTCCTCTATTTCTTATTATAAAATTTTTTTGTTCTTATTGTTCGTTAAACGTCGTTACATATACCCAGTGGTTACTATGTTTAAATGCTTCTACTCCGTTATTTAGAAGTTCTTGATCATTTGTTAGGGCATAAACTGTGGACCCAGAGCCACTCATTAAGAGAGCTTTAAACCCAAGTTCATAAAGTTTATCTTTAATTTCTTTAATAACCGGTGCTTCGCTAAACGCGGGCGCTTCTAAGCTATTAAACATCGAGCTTCCTAACAAATTAAGGTTCCCGTTTGCTAAGGCATCTAATACATCATCAATATTTCCATGAATCATTGGTAATGTGTCGCTTAGCTTATATATATGCGCAGTTGATAAACTAACTGCGGGTTTAATTAATAAAACATCATAGTTATCTTTAACAGTGATTGGCGATAAATGTTCACCAATTCCTTTAACAAGCGCTGGTTGGCTTTTTAAAAAGAACGGTACATCCGCGCCAATAAGTTTAGCGACTTCATTTAACGCTTCATCACTTGCGTTTAAATTTAATAATTCATTAATAGCATTTATTACACTTGCGGCATTCGAGGAACCGCCCCCTAATCCCGCGCCACTAGGAATATGTTTTTCGATTTTAACTTTAAACGTTTCGCTAAAACCAAACT
>DIQT01000013.1 GCA_002427365.1 Caryophanales bacterium UBA5455 | reverse complement strand
GGATTTCACCTTGTCACTTTACGACTCATCCTCGTCTTCACTGCTTTTTACTTGGGCACGCGGATGGGCTTTTGCGTATTCACTTTTTAAAATCGTTGGTGAGACATGCGTATAGATTTGCGTTGTCGCAATTGATTCGTGGCCAAGGAGTTCTTGGATGACCCGTAAGTCAGCGCCTTTAGAAAGTAAGTCAGTCGCAAAACTATGCCGTAATAAGTGGGGGTGTAAGTCATAATACGCGCCAATTTTATTTTCTACGGACTTCAAAATGTATTCTAAGCCCCTCGTTGTTAATGGGCGCCCATTAGCGTTAAGAAAAACGACACCTGTTGGTCGTCCAAACTTATCTTCGGCGAGTAATTGGGGCCGAAGTTCATTAATATACGTTTGTAAATCACTTCTTGCTCCTTCACTAAAAGGAACGAGCCGTTCTTTATTGCGTTTCCCGCGAATTCGCATAATTCGATTTTTAAAATCAATATCTTGGAGCGTAAGCGCGACTGTTTCGCTCGCCCGTAAACCACTTGCTAACAATAAATGTAAAATTGCTTGATCACGAATCATTAATTTATCATCCCGTTTAGCGTTCGCCGCTAAGAGGGTTTTTGTATCTTCTTCATATAAAACACTTGGAAAATGTTCACCAACGCGCGGTGATTCCGTTAATAAGAATGGATTTATTTCGGTTAATTTATTATTTACCCGCCATTTATAGTAATGACGAAGCGCGGCAATTCGTCGTCTTAACGTCCGTTTCGAAATTTTCTTTTCCAGTTGGGTTGTTAAATATTGCCGGATAACTTCTTGATTAACTTCATTAACACCAACTCCTTCATTAAGAAGAAACTCACTAAAATCAACCACATCGCTTTCATAGGCAATAACCGTTGCCGGCGAAAACCCCCGTTGATATTTTAAATACGTTACAAAGCCCGTAATTGGATTATCCATGAAGTGCTTCCTGCCATTTCATAATTGCATCAAGTGAACGCGTAATTGTTTCGGGCCGATTCTTTTTATTTGCCCCATACATGATGCCAAAATTCGCATTCATTGGTGCGAAGGTTTTTGGGTCAGCTTCACTAATATAATGAATTAATGTTCCTAGCATTGTGTGGATTGGTGCGACCGTTAACGGTAAGTCATTTAATTTTCGTTCCGCATTAATCGCCGCAAGAATTCCACTTGCCGCACTTTCAACATATCCTTCAACTCCGCTAAGTTGACCCGCTAAAAAGATACCTGGATAGTTTTTTAATTCGAGCGTTTTATTTAAGACAACAGGCGCTTTCACAAATGTATTTCGATGCATTAACCCATAACGAACATATTCAGCGTTTTCTAATCCTGGAATTAATCCAAATACGCGACGTTGTTCGCCATACGTTAAGTTTGTTTGAAAGCCAACAAGGTTATATAAACTTGCACTAACGTCATCTTGGCGAAGTTGAACAACAGCATACGGACGGTCATTTTCGTCTTTTGCTAACCCTTTTGGTTTTAAAGGACCATAGCGAAGTGTATCACTACCGCGCTTCGCCATTTCTTCTAGTGGTAAACAGCTTTCAAAATAGCATTGATCAATTTCTTTAATCGGTGCCCGTTTCGCGTTAATTAATGCGTCAAAGAACGCATCATATTCTTCCTTATTCATCGCCGCGTTTAAATAACTTGCATCCCCTTTATCATAACGGGATTTATAATAAAGCTTATCAAGGTCAAGTGATTCTTTCGTAACAATTGGTGAACTCGCATCAAAAAAGCCAAGCATTGGACTTCCAAGCATTTCTTCTAAGGTCGAAGTTAACTGATCACTAGTTAATGGGCCTGAAGCGATAATTGTAATTCCTTTTGGTAATGAAGTTACTTCTTCGTTAATAATGTTAATGTAGGGATTATTTGAAAGTTTATTTGTAATATACGCACTAAAAATGTCACGGTCAACTGCTAAGGCGCCACCCGCGGGTACTTCACTAACCTTAGCGGCTTCCATCATAATTGAACCAAGTAACCGCATTTCTTCTTTTAAAAGTCCACACGCATTATCAAGCGCTTTCGCTTTAAGTGAATTACTACAAACGAGTTCGCCAAAATTACCGCTTTGATGAGCAGGTGTTTTAACAAGTGGTCGCATTTCATATAAATTTACATGGATTTGCCGTTTGGCTAAATAGTAGGCGGCCTCCGACCCCGCAAGCCCCGCCCCAATAATATTCACTACTTTTTGCATATTAAAATTATACCATACACGTTTAAAAAAAGAGTGAGGATGGCCTCACTCAATCGTTTATTCTTTTTTGGTGTCGGGTGTTACACTTTCCGTATGACGACATTTTGGGAAGTTCGTACACGCTAAGAATTCGCTACCATAGCGCGAAGTTTTAATAACTAAATGACCATCTTCACAGTCCGGACATTTTTTTACATAATCCGCTTCGGTATATTCTTTTTTGGGTGCCCGCGCTTTTTTAACTTCTAAACCTTCGGTATAGTCGCAATTAGGATAAGCACTACAACCGATAAAGGTTTTGCCGCGCCGACCATTACGATTTACTAATTCATTACCGCATTTTGGACATTTCCGGCCAATTTTTTCGGGTTCGGGAGCAACTTCGGTTTTAATGTATTTACATTCTGGATAATTGCTGCAACCAATAAAGTCACCAAATTTTGAGTGCCGGTGAACGAGTTTACCACTTCCACAACTTGGACATGTTTCACCTGTTTCTTTCGGTGGAACTTTTTCAATATTTTCATTCGCCTTTTCAAATTCTTCCATAAACGAAGTATAAAATTGATTTAAGATATCGCTCCGTTTAACTTCACCATCGGCGATTTCATCAAGTTTTTGTTCCATGTTCGCGGTATATGTTGTATCCATGAATTCAGGGAAGTTACTAACTAATGTATCCGCGGTTAAGATGCCTTGTTCCGTTGGTTTTAATGTCCGTTTATCCATTTTTACGTAATTACGTTTTGGATCTTTAAGTGTTTCAATTGTTGAAACATATGTGGAAGGACGACCAATGCCAAGTTCTTCTAATGTTTTAATTAATCTAGCTTCGGTATAGCGAGCGGGAGCGGCCGTAAACTTTTGTTCGGATTTAACTTCTTTAATTGGGAAGACGTCGTTAATGTTTAGCGAGGGTAAAAGTTCATCACTACCATTTTCTAAGCCATCCATCACCTTGCTATATCCAGGGAAAATTGTTTGTACGCCATCAAGCGAAAACGCTAAATCGTTGGAAATAAAAGTAACTTTCGTAACATTTTCAACTTTTGCACTCATTAAGGATGCAAGGGCCCGCGCATAAATTAGGCGATAAACGTTATATTGTTCGGTCGATAAATATTTTTTAACACTTTTGGGTGTCCGATTAATTGAGGTTGGGCGAATTGCTTCGTGCGCATCTTGAACATTTTTCGCTGTTTGCTTTTGTTTTGGATTACCAACATATTCTTTGCCATATTTTTCATATAAATATGCTTGCGCACTTTTAATGAAACTATCTGATAACCGGGTTGAGTCCGTACGCATATACGTAATTAACCCTTCGTTATCTTCGCCTCCTAAGGCAATCCCTTCATACAATTGTTGGGCGATGAGCATCGTCCGTTTCGCTTGGTATTTAAACTTATTCGAACTTTCTTGTTGTAAGGATGACGTTGTTAGGGGAAGTTTTGATTCAACTTTCCGTTCACTTTGTTTAATATCACTAACAGTTACTTCTTTACCTAAACCCGCAAGGACGTTATCCATTTCTTCTTTAGAACGAATTTTAATCGTTTCATCTTCCAGACGGGCAAATTTTAATTCATAAACTTGATTTGCAATTTCAACATCAAGTTTTAATGTCCAATATTCTTCCGGAACGAATGCTTCGATTTCTTTTTCTAAATCAGTGATTAAGCGTAAGGCAACACTTTGCACGCGACCCGCGGATTGTGATTTAAGTTTTTTTCTAACAAGTGAAGATAATTTAAAGCCGGAAATACGGTCGACAATCCGCCGTGTTTCTTGGCTAGAAACTAAATTCATATCAATGCTAACTGGGTTTTCAATAGCGGTCGTAATTGATTGCTTTGTAATTTCATGAAAAGAAAGCCGCTTTGTTTTCGAAACATCTAAATTTAAAACTTCAGCGATATGCCAGGCAATCGCTTCACCTTCACGGTCTGGGTCCGTTGCGAGGAGAACTTCATCAGCTTTTTTCGCCGCGGATTTTAAATCACGGACAACTTTCTTCTTATCCTCATTAATTATATAGTTTGGTTTAAAGTCATTTTCAACATCGATTCCAAGCCCGCCTTTACCCGTTGTGGCAAGGTCACGAATATGGCCAACGGATGCTTTTACTTCATACCCGTCGCCTAAATATTTTTTAAAGGTTGTGGCCTTTGTTGGTGATTCAACAATTACGAGTTTCATACATTCACCTCTTTCGATATTAAAATATATGGTTAAAATAAAATTCTGTCAATCTTTATTATTTTATTTTTTCCCTTTATTTATAAATAAATAAAAGAAATTTCATTTATAAATTAATGGCGAGGTTATTCATAATATCTTCCGCGGACTCAACAAGCATCGCCCCTTCTTTAATAAGCCGGTTACAACTGCTCTCACTTCCGGCCTCGTGCGGCAAACAAAAAATATCGCGGCCAAGCATTAACGCATAGCCAACGGTAATAAGCGTTCCACTTCGCGTGTGGGCTTCAGTAACTAAGACGGCTTTAACTAACCCCGCGACTAAACGGTTACGAAATGGAAAGTTTTCTTTCTTTGGTTTTAAGTCACCAGGATATTCGCTTAAGATAAGACCACCTTGATCGATAATATCATGGTAAAGCTTCGTATTACTTTTAGGATAAGGATAATCTATTCCGCTTCCTAGCACCGCGATTGTTTTCCCCCCTTCACTTAAACAAGCACTATGGGCAATGCTATCAATTCCCAGTGCCATCCCGCTAACGATGACATAATTATTTTTTGTTAATTCTTGCGTAATAATCCGTGTGTAAGTAACGCCATATTCGCTCGGGTGACGGGTTCCAATGACGGCGATCGCGTTATCTCCGTTATCAATTAAGCGAATATCACCATAATAAAAAATAACTAGCGGCGGGCGATACATGTTTCGAAATGCCTCCGGATAGTTATCATCAAGAATTGTAAGAAATTTAGCTTTTAAAGCGCCAACTTCATTTAATAATGTTTCTTTATTAACTGGTTCTCGTGCTTTAATCGCTGCGATAATAGATTCATAGTCCCCTTCATATTTGATTGATAAATAAACTAACAAGTCACGAGCATTAACCATAAAAAAATCTCCTTTACTCTATAAATACACAGCACTAAGGAGAAATTTCTAAATTTAAAATAATTTCATTTGTTGGTATTGTAAACTTTTAACCGGCTCATAACTATACCGGTGAATTCCTTGTAAGGGGCCATACTTCCGTAAGGCTTCGACATGTTCCTTTGTTGCATAGCCTTTATGATGGCCAAAGCCATACATTGGATACGTTTTATCTAACTCCAGCATTAAATCATCCCGAGTAACTTTTGCAATAATGGAAGCGGCGGCAATCGCTTGGACTTTTTGATCACCTTTAATAATTTTAATAACTTTAACACTTTGATTTTCTAAAGGCATCGCATCACTTAAAACAAGATTATAACTATGATGAAGATTACTTAAGGCCAACTCCATTGCAACTTGGGTCGCAGCATAAATATTCATTTCATCAATTTCACTAGCAGAAACAACACCAACACCAATCGCTAGGGCGTGCTTGGATATTTCGCTAAATAATTCGCGCCGTTTCGTATCGGTTAATTTTTTTGAATCATTAATATTTCCATCGTAATACGTTTCAGGCAAAATAACCGCCGCCGCGACAACAGGACCCGCAAGCGGTCCACGTCCAGCTTCGTCAACACCCGCGATAAACGTATACCCTTCGCGATGATATTCAGTTTCAATTTCATTTAGAAGCATAAGCAACCTCTAACGTGTACTTTCCAATTAAACCACTAGCAAATTCGCGGTGAATTACTTTTTCAGCTTGTTCATAGTTATCATTTTCGCCCCCTTGAAAACCGCGAGCGAAGGAAATTAATTTTAAAATTTCAAAGTTTGATGTTTGCTCCGTTATTTCAATTTTATAGCGGTTAAATAAGGCGGTTGGTGTTTCCTGCCGCACATGATTTAAAATTTCTTCAACGATTTCATGAAGGGGCAAAATATCCGCCGGAATTGTCCCAATCATCGCTAAATGAAGGGCGGTTTGCTTGTCTTCATAGTTGGGTGGCAAGATGCCTGGTGTATCAATAAATTCTAATTGCGAAGAAATTTTAATATATTGTTGCGCACGAGTGAGCCCAGGTTTATTAGCGACTTTTGCGCTTTTTTTACCGGCTAAAGTGTTAATTAAAGTTGATTTACCAACATTAGGAATGCCAGTTACAAGCGCGCGTATTGGCTGCGGTTTTAAGCCGCGTTGACGATTACGTTCCCACTTTTCTTCACCAAGTTTAAGTAGTTCATTAATAATTAATTCCGGTGCTTTTTGTTCGAGTAAATTAAGCGCTAAAACGTGATGGCCGTCTTCTTCATATGCTTTAATCCACTCATTAAGTTTATGAGGGTCCGCTAAATCTTTTTTTGTTAAAACAATTAACCGTTTTTTATTTAGACCCCGTTTTGCTAACTCCGGATTACGGCTACTATGTGGCGCCCGCGCATCAAGTAGCTCAACGATAACATCAACAAAATTAATTTTTGCTTCAAGTTCTTTCATCGCTTTCGCCATATGACCAGGGTACCAGTGGATGTTTTTACTTTTTTGATTACTCATTAGTAGTATCTCCACTTCCACATCACGCGATATGATTTATCTAAATAATTTTTAACTTCTTTACCATTAACATACTCGGTTTCAACTTTTTTATACGCGCCTTGGATGACATATAAGACAGCTTTAATATTTTCTTGCTTAATTGGTCCTAAGGCTTTTGCCCGCGAATCAAAACTACTTCCACGGTTATCGCCTAAAACAAAATATTCATCTTTACCAAGTGTCAAAGGTTCCCCACACGCATTTTCATTTACTTTATGTGTCCTTGATAAATACGTATCACCAATATCCGGTTCTTCAAAAATAAATGTTTCACCATTAAGTGGTGTAATTTCAATATAGTCGGGATTTGTTCCACCCCGATCAAAAATTTGAATTGTTTCATTTGGTAAACCGACAACCCGTTTAATAATTAACCGTGAATTTAAATCGTCTTCACCAGCGTCTTCAATAATAATAATTGAGTTCCGTTTAATTTTATTAATCGCTTTTTCATTTGTTTTCATTAAACCAAATTCTTTATCAACAAGCGTTGGAAACATTGAATCACCATCAATAACAACAAGCGTATGGGTTGAATTAAGAATAATAAAATAACTTCCAATAAGAATAATGAAAATAAGAAAAATACTAATAATAAAATCAATTATTCGTTTTGCTATATTCTTTTTTGGTGTTGGAGCGTTACTATCAACACCATTTACCGCTAATTCATTCATACGTTTTCTACCTTTTAAAATTATACTTACTTTTGCTTTGATAAGCAAAGACATTAAACGAAGAAAAAAAGGCGATTTGCGTCGCCTTTTCAATTTGTCTACTTGTTGGTTTAAATTTTTTCTTTAATCCGAGCTTTTTTGCCTTTGAGGTTACGGATATAGTAAATCTTATTCCGTCTAACTTTACCACGGCGGACAACTTCAATTTTCGCAATAATTGGCGAGTGTAATGGGAAATTACGTTCAATGCCAATACCACTACTAATCTTCCGGACGATAAAGGTTTCGCTCACACCGCCACCACGACGGGCGATAACGACCCCTTCAAATACTTGAATCCGTTCTTTGCCACTTTCGATAATCCGAACGTGAACGCGTACGGTATCCCCACTGTTAAATTCAGGGATGTCGGTCCGAAGTTGGGAAGCTGTAATTTCATTAACTAAATTGTTATTCATGCTTCTTCTCCTTACTTGCACATATTTGGGTTCATGATGTTCATTACCAGATTTATAAGCGGACCATCACTAGCGTTTTTTTACGCTCAAATATAATAGCAAATTGTTACTACTTATGCAACAAAAAAAGATAACGTGATAAAAGAAAAACTTAAAGTG
>DIQT01000001.1:5692-7455 GCA_002427365.1 Caryophanales bacterium UBA5455 | reverse complement strand
AAATGATTTGCTATCTTTTGCAAAATCCTTAACAATTAGCTTAGTTAAAAAAATATAAATCTTAGTGAAATAAAGTCACTAACAGAAAGGAATTAAATTATGTTTAAACAAATTACATTAGCCTACAGTTTTGATGCCTTAGAACCCCACATTGATACGCTTACGATGGAAACCCATTATAGTAAACACCATGCGACGTACACAAAGAATTTTAATGACGCGCTTGCGAAAGCTGGTTTAGAACCAACATCAGTCGAATTTGTCTTAACAAATATCGATAACGTTCCCGAATCCGTTCGGACCGCAATTAGAAATAATGGTGGTGGATATTATAACCATAACATTTATTTCGATCACTTATCACCTAATCCAAAGCTCGTTCCAACCGGCCCATTAGCGGCGAAAATCGACGAAACCTTTGGTAGCTTAGATGCCTTTAAAGAACAAATTAAAAAGGCTTCTGCAGGTCAATTCGGCTCCGGCTGGGGCTGGTTAGTCGCAAATAAAGCTGGTGAACTTAAAGTTGTTGCAACCAGCAACCAAGATAACCCCTTAATGAAAGATGGCGGCGTTTGGAAACCAATTCTTGCCATCGACGTTTGGGAACATGCTTATTACCTCAAACATCGGAATATGCGCGCAAGTTATTTAGATGACTTCTTCAAGGTTCTTGATTGGGCGAAAGTTGAAGAAAACTACAAAAACGTTGTTAACGGTTAATTAAACAAACAAAAACCTAGTGCAATTATACACTAGGTTTTTTTATAAGATAAATTGTTATTTTTAGCAACTATTCGCTAATTTGCTTCGTAGAACTGGATTCATTTTCTAATGCATAATCAAGTGATGCATTTGTTTCACTAATAATAAAATCATTAATAACTAAGGTGAAGTCGCCGGATTTTTTAACGTCCGCAAAGACACGGGCCAATGGGTTAATTAAGATTTTTTCAATCGTGTTACCTACTCCACGACCACCCATTGATAAATTTTTATGAATTTGATCAACGAGTGTTTTTTCAGCAGCCTCACCCAAAACAATTTTAATATTCCGATCTTTTTCTAAGTTTGCTTTAATTTTCTTAAGTTGATTTTTAGCGATTTTCTCCGCGACCTCGTGCTTAATAAATTCAAAAATAATGAAGTTATCACCAATCCGATTTCGAATTTCGGGTCGGCCAGCAACATTGTCAAAGTAATCATTTATATTAAGCAAAATTTTATTACGGTACGCTTCATAATCACTATTATCGTCTTCAAATTTAATTGTGTAAATTCGTTCTCCCGTCTTTTTGTCAATCCGCGAGACCCCAAGGTTTGATTTAAAAATTATTAAGGTATTCGAATAATTAATCGTTTCCCCTTTTGAATCGGTCATCCGACCATCTTCTAAAATTTGGAGAAACTTATCAAGAATTGTTGAATCCGCTTTTTCAATTTCATCAAATAACAAAATTGAAAACGGTTTAGCTTTAACCGCATTTGTTAGTTGGCAACCCGCTTCATAACCAACGTTTCCTGGGGGCGCTCCTAAAAGTTTTTGGTCGGAATGACTTTGACTATATTCACTCATATCAAAGCGAATAAATGCATCTTCGGTCCCAAAAAGCCATCTCGTTAATGATTTCACGATAAATACTTTGACGGGAAAAGCGTAAATGATTTGCCATCTCTTGGATGGAAGTACCTTGTATTAATTAACTTCAATATAAGCCTCTAACGTAATGTAAAGTGCTTATGACTGTCCTTTTTCTTTTGCATAC
>DIQT01000001.1:3164-5423 GCA_002427365.1 Caryophanales bacterium UBA5455 | reverse complement strand
CACTTTAAGTTTTTCTTTTATCACAAGGATATTATTATAAAAAAAGCAAGAATATATTTGATATAATAAAAATATATAGTATCCATATCGAAGGATGAAAAAATGGAATTGAAGATTAAAACGCATATCGAAACCTATTTAAAATTAGAAGCAAATCTCCAAAATAGTCGGGGAAAATTTTCAATCTTTCTTGTCTTACTAATTGGTTCATTTTTACTACTTCCATTATGGATATTGGCAATAGGTAAAACAGTAATAATTGTTGGCTTATCTATTAACACTGCAGTAGTATTATGTTTCCTTTTATTAACGATTAGGTTTATTAAAATTTATAAGTTTAATAAAAAGAAGTTTAGAGAACACAAACTTGTTTTTAATTTTGAACATAGTGATACTTGGAAAACATTTACAAGCGGTAATAATTTCTATAATAAAGTTACAAATATTTTTAATATATATTCAAATTCGAATATATTAGTTGATGAAGACGGACTTGTTAGTTTTTTTCAAAACTTTATAGTTTTTGTAATTGATGATAAAGTTAATGTATTTTTTGGAAAAGCAATACTAGGACCAGCTAGATTAACCGAAGACATAATTGATGAAAGATATGCAGATGAATTTATATTTAAAACTTTCGACTCTGAAAGATGGTTACATCCAAGAAAAAACGGTGAAAGAGATCGTCGATATTCATATAATCCTTTATTAAAACATTATAAAATTTTATTACTTGATATTTTGGGAGCTAAATTTGAAATTCCTTCGTTAGCATTTTATTCTTTAATGATACAAATGTTTTCTAATCCAGTTGTTCCAATAAACAAAATTGACTTATTAGATACCTCTTTAACAATAGAAAAGACTGGAGAATGTGATTCTAATATAAAACCAAATGATGCGATTAAATTGTCAATCGATATCGAAGCGCAAGCACTAGAAGCAAAAAATTTTAAAATATTAGATAAGCAGCCTTATAACGAGTTATATCTTCCTGTTAATGAAGACCAAAATGATTTAATTGATATCAACCCTTTTAATAGAGGACAAAAAGAATCTAGATTAGATGCCTGTATTACTTATATAAGTGATTTACATTTAGATTATAAAATAACAGAGCACTTTAAAGACACTCCATCTAAGTTAGAAATAAGAATATATATTAGAAAAGTAGCGGAGGAAATATTCAATAATTATAGAAATGCTAAAGGAAATCTTTTGTTAATAATTGGTGATGTTTCTAACAATTTTGAAATTGTTAAAATGTTTTTAGAGGAATTAGGAAGTGTGTTTTTTAGAAAGGTAATTATATATATTCCTGGTAATCATGAACTTTGGATTGATCGACCTACAAGTGATGAGGTGGAAAAAGACATTGAAAATATTTTTAATGAATATAAAGAGATTGCAAAAGCTAATGGAATTATTTTCTTACATAATAAACTCTTGCTATCAAAATATAGTTATGCTGATGGAGATTTAACATCAAATTTAAAAGTTTTAACAAAAGACGATATTTTATGTTTGGATAATGAAACACTCGCACGTGAATTGGATCAATATAACTTTTGCTTATTTGCTGGCTTAGGCTTTAGCGGAAGAAATAAATCATGGAATGCTTCACATGGACTTTATAATAAAACATTAACCACTATTGAGGATGATTTAAAATTATCCAATATAACTAATGAAATTCATAGAAAATTAGTTAACGCTGTTGGTAACAAAAAAATATTATTTGTAACCCATACTCCATTAAGTGACTGGTCTCCTGATAAATATAATGAACATTGGATTTATATGAATGGGCATACTCACCAAAACTTTTATGAAATAAATAATAATATAAATGTATATGCGGATAACCAAATAGGTTATAAGAAAGATGCCTATCCCCTAAAATATATTTATTTAGATGGTAAATATGACACTCTTGCTAAATTAATAGACGGAATTCATATTATTACTGCTGATGAATATAAAGATTTTTATGATGGAAAAGGAAAGAGAATAGAATTTAATCACAAAAACGGAAAAATAATTATGATTAAAAATTCTGGTATATACATGTTCTTCTATGAAAAGGAAAACAGAAAACGTTTTATTCTTAAAGGTGGACAATTAATCAATCTTAAAAATAGCAAGCCTTATAAATACTATTATGACAATATTATAAAAATGGCCCAAGCATTTAAAGAAGGTTTCAAAGACTATGATTTAATGCAACGAGAAATTTCTAATTATATAAAAATGATTGGT
>DIQT01000001.1:0-2998 GCA_002427365.1 Caryophanales bacterium UBA5455 | reverse complement strand
TAATTATATAAAAATGATTGGTGGCTCAGGTACTATCCATGGGTCAATTGTTGACATTGATTTCTTTAATCATATTTTACTAAACCCTTTTGATCTAAGTATTACACCTTATTTTGCAACTTCAGTAACTGATAAATATGTTTTTAAAAATTTAGAAAGTCTCCTTCTTGTAAAAGCACCAGAGTTACATCCAAATTACGTTAAATTAATTAAAAATAATACTGAACAAAAACATGCTTTGATCATATTTAAAGATGGTGAAAACTTAAATATTAATGCAAAACATAGCAAAGAAACGGATATTTATTCATTTTCAAATAAAATTAATATACTTCAAAGATTAAATAATTTAAGTATATTAACTTTTTGGGATGATTCTGCTCTTGAAAAACAAGCTGACTTAACTAAATTACTGCACTAATAAAGCATAATAATATTATTAGTATATTTTAAAGATTGGTTTCAATGGATTAATAGTTTTCATATCTAGGAAAAAGCATAAAAAAAGACTTGATATTTCTATCAAATCTTTATTGTAATACTGGGGCGACCGACGAGAATCGAACCCGCGAATGTCTGGTTCACAGCCAGATGTGTTAACCCCTTCACCACGGCCGCCATATGTAAGCCTATTTATATTAGCGAGAACTAAACTAAAAGTCAAAGGAAATATTGCTTTTAGTGGTTTTTCTAGTGTGATAAATTATCGTGTTCAAGTTTTTCTTGATAAATTCTTTTTGCTTCTAGTAATACCGGGAGTTCGCGAGCTTTAACAAGTTTTGCTAGTCCACTATCAGGATGAGCGTTAAATAGTCTAATTGCTTGTTCTAGTGTCACCCAAACTAATTTATCTATGAGGCGTAATTCGTTTTCGGTTGGCGTTCTACCAACATAATCAACCGCTCTTACTAAATAATAATGATTATGGTTTTCACGTTTTAAAAGGTTGTAATAATCAATTACCGTACCGATTTCACCAATTAGTTTAATCGTATAGCCAACTTCTTCTTGAATTTCTCGTTGTAACGCTTCTAGGCGACTTTCGCCTTCTTCAATGCCACCACCTGGAAGTTCATAGTAGTCACGATGACCAAACATGTCATCCGCAAGAAGGTGCGTTAAAGCAACCTCATCGTTGCTATTTAAAACAACCGCGCGAACGATTTCACGAACGTTAGGTTCTTCTTTAAACGGTGGATATTGATCATCAATCAAGTGGTTAATAATTTTCATAGTTCTATTATATAACAAAAAAAGATGCCCGAGGGCATCCTTTTGTTAGGCTAGTGAAATTTGTGCTTGTTCATCTATAACAGTGCTTAATTCAACTACTGAGTTAAGATATTTAACCATGATAAGGACTGGTGTCCCATCATCCCAATAATCATCAATCGTGTCTAAGGCAATAAAGCCATTTTTCTCATAAAATTGTCTGGTTGTAATATAACGTTCATCAGGGTCACTATAGTCGGCGGTTTTAACTTCAACGAGCGTAATGTTTTCATTTCTCGCATACGTTAAGGCGGCTTCCATTAGGCCTTTCCCCATCCCTAAGTGTTGATACCCACAGATAACACCCATGGCAATAATTTCTGCTACTTGGGAACGTTTCCGTTTAATCGCAATAAACCCTATTGGTGTCGTTTCTAGATACGCAGCAAATACGATGGCGTCTTTAGCTTCTTCACTATAGAATTTTGCTTCGTTTGGGAGGAACCATCCTGGTAAAAACGTAATTACATCATAGACAATCTTACATCGGTCAACTTCATCTTCTACTAATTTGATTTCCGTAAAAATCACTCCTTTGTTCAAACCGCTCAGCGATTTGCAAATAATATTATGCGCTTATTTTTAAAAAAAGAAAAGCAAAATAATTTTAAATTTTTATAAGCATTTACCTTTAATAAACAAGGCGAGATTGTTAAACTTAAAGAAGTTATCAAGCATAACAGAAAGAGGTACATTATTATGTTAAATAAGAAAATTCATGATGCGATTAACGACCAAATTAATAAGGAGTTATATAGCGGCTATCTTTATGTTGATATCGCTAACTACTTTGAAGATTTAGGCTTTTCTGGCTTTGCCCACTGGTTTATGATTCAAGCTGCGGAAGAAAGAGATCACGCTTTATATTTCCGTGAATATCTTATCCACCGTGGTGCAAAAGTCACCTTAGGAGTAATTGAAAATCCTAACTATACCGCTAAAGACGTTGTTGAACCATTTGTCGCGGCCTTAGAACACGAACAATTCATTAGTGCTTCGATTAATGACATCTACGAATTAGCGCTTAAAGAAAAAGATTATGCGACTGTTGAATTCTTAAACTGGTTTGTTAAAGAACAAGCTGAGGAAGAAGCGAACGCCGAATATAATCTTGCGGAAGTTAGTTTCATAAAGAACAACGTTGCCGCGCTTAAAGCATTTGAAAAATCAATGTTTGGTCGTGAATACGAAAAAGAAACACCTGAACTTTAAAATTGATTAGTCGACTTATCCCACTAGAAATAGTGGGCTTTTTTTCTTGACAAAAATAGCATAAAAATCTAGTTATCCGCATAAAAACTGGACTTATCACACTTTATCAAGGTCAAAACCACTCAATTTACTACTAATTTACTACTTATGAATGAGCTTTGATACGACGATTTATCCTTGAAAAGTGAAGATATAAAGATACTTCCAATAAAATTTGAATATTTAATAGGTAGACACTTCAAAAAATGAGGTGTCTATTTTTTTACCCGATTTTGAAAGGAAGTGAACTTATGAAAACAAAAAATCAAGAATCAAAAGGTCGTTCCCCACTCTTTAAGACCATCAAACATTCATTCAGCCAATAAAAAAGAAAGAATAGGTAAAAATATGGAACTTAAATTTGTGATTCCCAACATGGAAAAAACATTCGGCAATTTAGAATTTGCTGGCGAGGATAAAGTCGTTCAGCGAAGAATCAACGGACGTCTAACTGTCTTATCAAGAAGCTATAATC
>DIQT01000012.1:13598-14846 GCA_002427365.1 Caryophanales bacterium UBA5455 | reverse complement strand
CTTATTCAAATTTTTTGGTCCGTTTATAACCTTGTCATGGGTCCCTTGTTAACGAATAACTTTGGGATGAACGAAATGTGGAGTGGCGTTGTTCTTGCCCTTGATAACGTTGTCGCTTTATTGTTATTACCGTTATTTGGTAATTGGAGCGACAAAACAAAAGGTAAACACGGTAAAAGAACACCATTTATTGTTATTGGATCGATTATCGCGATTGTCTTTTTTATTGGTTTAGGCGTTGTTGATTATTTACAACAACAAGCTATTATCAACGCTAATATTGGCGCAGTATTAAAAGATACCGACAGCGGTTTATTTTATTACCTCGTTAATGGTGTTCGGCACTTTGAGGATGCCGCTAAAGAGGTTGTTGTTACTAATCGAAGTGCCTATGTTCTTTCCGTTGTTACCAAACACCATATTGGCTACATCGTAGGCTTTATTATTATTTTAATGCTTGTCTTAGTAGCAATGACCGCTTTCCGCTCACCTGCTGTTTCTTTAATGCCCGACGTTACCCCCAAACCCTTACGCTCGGCTGCTAACGCGGTTATTAACCTAATGGGCGCTGCAGGAATGGTTTTAGCCACACTTGCGCATATGTTTTTAGGAAAAGAATATCATAGTTATATCCCCTTATTTATAACAACCGGTGGCTTAATGCTTGTTGCGTTAGCAATTTATTTATTAACTGTTAAAGAAGTTGCGTGGGGACAAGAAATGACCCGTGTTTCACTTGCGTATAATATTGAAGAGGATGTTGAAGAGCCTGTTGAAGTTGATGAAAATGCACCGAAAAAGAAAATGGATCCAGCAGTTAAACGCTCATTCCTTTTCATCCTTGCCTCGATCTTCTTCTGGTTTATGGGCTATAACGCGGCAGTTTCTAAATATTCAGTTTATGCCTCAAAAGTCTTACATATGCCAACAAAACTTTACACAATCGCTAACTTATTAGCGGGTTTTGCAGCGATTATTGCCTATTGGCCCGTGGCAAAGATTTCAATGAAGATTGGAAGAAAAAAGACCATCTTTATCGGAATTGGCATTTTACTATTAGGTTTCACTTTAGCAATCTTCGTTGATCAAAATTCCACTTGGTTAATGTTTGTTGCAATGATTATTGTTGGCTTTGGCTGGGCAACGATTAGTGTTAACTCGTATCCAATGGTTGTTGAAATGAGTGATGGAATGAATATTGGCCAATATACTGGTTATTACTATAGTGCCTCAATGGCGGCCCAAATT